>JBIKLI010000030.1:0-20634 GCA_044359885.1 Alphaproteobacteria bacterium
TTCGCGCGCATGGCGCTGGTGCCCCAGGGCGCGATGAGCGCCCTGAACCCGGTTCTGACGATCGCTCGGCAATTCGAGGATCTCTTCGACGCCCACGGCGCCGCGGGCGGGCCCCAGGGGATCGCCGCCCTGCTCGCGCGCGTCGGGCTTCCGGCGTCGGTCGCCGCCTGCTTTCCCCACGAACTGAGCGGGGGCATGAAGCAGCGCGTCTGCATCGCGCTCGCGATCGCGCTGTCGCCGGCCGTGATCCTGGCCGACGAGCCGACCTCCGCGCTCGACGTGGTGGTGCAAAAGCAGGTCCTGGCGACGCTGGGACGCGTCCAGCGCGAGATCGGCGCGGCGATCCTGCTGATCGGCCACGACATGGCGCTGATGGCGCAGTTCGTCGACCGCATCGGCGTGATGTACGCCGGCCGCCTGGTCGAACTCGGCCCCGTGCGCGAGGTCTTCCGTGCGCCGCGCCATCCCTACACCCGGCTTCTGCTCGCCGCGCTGCCCTCGCTGGAGACCCGGCGCGCGCTCGTCGCCATTCCGGGCGTCCCGCCCTCGCTGCTGGCGCGCCCGCCAGGATGCGCCTTCCAGGATCGCTGCCCGGACGCGATCGCGCGATGCCGGTCCGAGGATCCGCCGCCGCGCCGTTCCGGTCCGGACCGCATCGTCGCCTGCCATCTTGCCGAGGCGTCATGACCGGCCGGCTGGAAGCGATCGGTCTCGGCATGACCTACCGCGCCGGCCTGATGGGCCGGAGCGGCAAGACGGCGCTGGCGGAGGCCGAAATCTCGATCGGCGGCGCGCGGCCGGAGATCGTCGCCGTGGTCGGCGAGAGCGGATGCGGCAAGACGACGCTCACCCGGCTTCTGCTCGGCTTCCAGCGGCCGACCGCGGGGCATGTCGCCTATGACGGCGTCGACATCGCGCGCATGGATGCCGCGCGACGGCGGGCGTTCCGCCGCGAGGTCCAGGCGGTATTCCAGGACCCCTTCGAGACCTTCAATCCCTTCTACCGCGTCGATCACGCGCTGTTCACGCCGCTGGCGCGGTTCGGGATCGCGCGCCGCCGCACGACGGCCCTGCCGCTCGTCGAGTCGGCGCTGGCCATGGTCGGCCTGCGGCCCGGCGAGACCCTGGGTCGCTATCCCCACCAGCTGTCCGGCGGCCAACGCCAGCGCATCATGATCGCGCGCGCGGTCCTGCTTCGCCCGAAGATCCTGCTGGCCGACGAACCGGTCTCGATGGTCGACGCCTCGCTGCGCGCCACGATCCTGCAGTCGCTGCTGCGGCTGAAGGACGAGGCGGGCATCTCGCTGGTCTATGTCACGCACGATCTGACGACGGCCTACCAGATCGCCGACTCGATCGTCGTGCTCTATGCCGGGCGGATCGTCGAACGCGGCCCGGCCGAGGCGGTGATCCGCAACCCCAGGCACCCGTACACGCGGCTGCTGATCGACGCCATCCCGTCGCCCGATCCCGATCGCGACTGGGGTCTCGACCGCATCGCGCCCGCCGCGGCCGACGACGCGAGCGCACCGGCCGCAGGCGCGGGCTGCAGCTTCGCGCCGCGCTGCGCGTGGCGACGCGCCGCCTGCGACGCGGCGATGCCGCCGCTGCGCGACATCGGCACCGACCGCGAGCTGCGCTGCATCCACGACGCGCCGCCGGCATGATCCTCGACAGCCATTGCCATGTCTGGGCGCGCTGGCCCTATGCGCCGCCGGTCCCGGACCCCGAGAGCCGTGCCAGTCCGGCCCGGTTGCTGCACGAGATGGACCAGCACGGCGTCGCGCGCGCCGTGCTGATCGCGGCCGGGATCGGCGACAACGCCGACAACAACGAGTTCGTCGCCGCCACGGCGGCGGCGCATCCCGGCCGCTTCATTCCCTTCGCCGACATCGATTCGCGCTGGACACCGACCTACCGGCAGCCCGGCGCCGTGGCGCGCCTCGCCCAGGCGGCCGATCGCTGGGATCTCGCCGGGATCACCCATTACCTGGACGAGGCCGACGACGGCGCCTGGATGCTCGGCGACGAGGGGCGGCGCTTCTTCGCTCTCGCGGCGGCACGCCGGCTGATCGTCAGCCTGTCGATCGTCCCGTCGCAGATGGCGGCGGTCTCGGCACTCGCCGAGGCGCATCCCCGCCTGCGGATCTGGTGCCATCACCTGGGTTTCCTCGGCCCGCGCACGGCCGCGACCGCCGACGGTCCGCGCCAGGTGCTCGCCGCGGCGCGGCATCCGAACATCGCGATGAAGATCTCGGGCTTCGGCAACGTCGCCGCGCCGGGCATGGAGTATCCCTACCCCGAACTCGCCTGGATCGTCGGTGCGCTGCATGCCGTCTACGGCCCATGGCGACTGAGTTGGGGATCGGACGATCCAGTCTCGCGCCGCCACATGACCTATCGCCAGAGCCTCGACATGCTGCGCCGCCATTGCCGGCTGCCCGAAGAGTCGATCGCGATCATCCTCGGTCCCTCCTTCGAGCGGGCGCTGGCCGAGCGTTGACGCACCTGCCGTTCCCGCCGGCTTGCCCGCGACGTTCGGGCGCTGCTACGGTCCGCGGGGGCGGCGGAGGGCATCAAGCCGCAAGTCCAGTCCTTGGGGGGGGACGCCGACATGAAGCTCTTCATCGCGTCCTACCTGACCGAGACCAACACCTGGTCTCCCATCCCGACCGGCCGCAACGCCTTCGTCGTCGACCAGCCCTTCCACCGCGGCGATGGCAGCCGCGCGCGGCCGAGCGGCGCGAATGTCCCGCTGATCGTCTGGCAGCGCAACGCGGCGCGCGACGGCCACAGCGTCGTGGAGAGCATCTGCGCGATCACCGAACCGTCGGCGGCGATCGTGCGCCATGTCTACGAGGAGTTCCGCGACATGCTCCTCGACGACCTGCGCGCCGCGCTGCCCGTCGACGGAGTGATGCTCTTCCTGCACGGGGCGATGGTCGCCGAGGGCTATGACGATTGCGAGGGCGACATCCTGGCGCGGGTCCGGGCGATCGTCGGCCCCGGCGTGCCGGTCGGCGTCGAACTCGACCTGCATTGCCACCTCACCGACGCGATCTGCGACAACGCGATCCCCGTGATCTTCAAGGAATACCCGCATGTCGACGGCGCCGCGCGCGCCGAGGAGGTCTACGCCCTCGTGACCCGCGCCGCCCGCGGCGAGATCCGGCCGGTCGTCGCCCTGCATGACTGCCGCATGATCGGCATGTGGCGCACCCCCGTGCAGCCCATGCGCGGCTTCGTCGACCGCATGGCGGCGCTCGAGGGCAAGGATGGGATCCTGTCGGTCTCGTTCGGCCACGGTTTCCCCTGGTCCGATGTGGCCGATGTCGGTGCGAAATTCGTCGTCGTGGCGGACGGCGACCTGGACAAGGCGCGGGATCTGGCCGCCCGGCTGGCGCGGGAGATCTGGGACCTGCGCGACCGGACACAGACGCCCCATGACGACATCGACGCCGCGATCGACTTCGCCCTGGCGGCGCCCAAGGGCCCGGTGACCCTCGCCGACGTCGCCGACAATGCCGGCGGCGGCGCCCCGTCGGACAGCACCTTCGTCCTCCGGCGGCTGGTCGAGCGCGGGGTGAAGGGGGCCGCGATCGGCTGCGTCTGGGATCCGGTCGCGGTGTCGTTCTGCGCCGAGGCGGGCGTCGGCGCCACCATCGCCCTGCGCATCGGCGGCAAATGCGGCCCCGTGTCGGGCCTGCCGATCGACCTGCGCGTGACCGTCCGCGCCATCGCCGAGAACCATAGCCAGGGCGGGCTGTCCGGCGACCGGGCCCAATACGGGCGCAGCGCCTGGGTCCATGCCGACGGGATCGACATCATCCTGACCAGCAAGCGCCAGCAGGTGTTCCAGCCGGATGCCTTCACCGGGCTGGGATGCACGCTGGCCGACAAGCGCATCGTCGTCGTCAAGTCGATGCAGCATTTCTATGCCGGTTTCGCGCCCATCTCGACCGCGGTGCGCTATGTCGCGGCCCCCGGAACGGTGGGCGCGGAATTCGCGAACCTGCCCTACACCAAGCTCGTGCGGCCCTATTGGCCGCGCGTGGCGGATCCGTTCGCCATGACCTGAAACCAGGGAGACCGAGATGTTGTCCATCGCAAGACGCACCCTTCTGGCCGCCGCGGCCAGCGCCGTCGCCGCACCGGCGATCGCCCAGCCGGTCAAGACGGTCAAGTTCGTCCCGTCGAGCGACCTCGCCGGGCTCGATCCGATCTGGACGACCGCCTATGTCGTGCGCAACCACGGCTACAACATCTACGACACCCTCTACGGCACCGATGCTCAGTTCCGCATCCAGCCGCAGATGGCCGAAGGCCACGAGATCTCTGCGGACCGCCTGACCTGGACCATCCGGCTGCGCGAGGGGCTTCGCTTCCACGACAACGAACCGGTGCGCGCGCGCGACTGCGTCGCCAGCATCCGGCGCTGGGCGGCGCGCGACGGCCTTGGCCAGATGCTGATCGGCATGACCGACGAACTGGCCGCGACGGACGACCGGACGATCGTCTTCCGCCTGAAATCGCCCTTCCCCATGCTGGCGGCGGCGCTGGGCAAGCTGTCGGGGCCGGTGCCGTTCATGATGCCCGAGCGCGTCGCGGCCACCGATCCCAACACGCAGATCCGCGAGACGATCGGTTCCGGGCCCTTCCGTTTCGTGGCCGACGAGTGGCTGCGCGGCAGCCGCGCCGTCTATGCCCGCTTCGCCGGCTACGTGCCGCGCGCCGAGGCCGCGAGCGGCACCGCCGGCGGCAAGCGAGTCAATGTCGAGCGGGTGGAATGGCACACGATCCCGGACGCCGCCACCGCCATGGGCGCGCTGCAGACGGGCGCGATGGACTGGCTGGAGACCCCGTCCTTCGATCTGCTGCCGGCGGCATCGCGCGACCGGGACATCGTGATCGGCGTCCTCGACAAATCCGGCCAGCCGGCGATCCTGCGCTTCAACCATCTGCACCCGCCCTTCGACAAGCCGGCGATGCGCCGGGCCCTGCTGGCGGCGGTGCAGCAGATCCCCTATCTGCAGGCCGCGGTCGGCAATCCCGAGTATTTCCGCGAGTGCAAGTCCTTCTTCCCCTGCGGCACGCCGATGTCCAGCGGCACGGGCAGCGAGGCCATGCTCGGCGACATCGCCCAGTCCCGGCGCCTGTTCGCCGAGGCCGGCTACAATGGCGAGAAGATCGTCTTCCTTGCCGCGACCGACAATCCGACGCTGAGCGCGCTCAGCGCGGTCACCGCGGACCTGATGCGCAAGCTGGGGCTGAATTTCGACATGCGCGAATCCGACTGGGCGACGCTGCTGCAGCGTCGCGCCTCGCAGGAGCCGGTGGAGCGCGGCGGCTGGAGCCTGTTCCACACCACCGCGGCGGGCGCCGAGTACATCAGCCCCGCGGCCCATCTCGGCCTGCGCTCCGACGGAAGGCCGGCCTGGGCGGGCTGGCCCACCGACCCGCGCATGGAGGAACTGCGCCGTGCGTGGATCTTCGCGGCCGACGAGGCCGAGCAGCGCCGCCTGGGCGTGGAGATCGAGCGCCAGGCCTTCGCGTCGGTGCCCTACATCCCGCTCGGGCAATTCGTCCTGCCGACGGCCTATCGCAAGTCGCTCAGCGACATCGTCGACGCCTATGCGCCCTTCTTCTGGGGCATGAACAAGGCCTGAAACGCGGCCGGCAGCATCGCGGCGGCAGGGGCGGAAATCATCCCCCCTGGCCGCTCGCGGTGCCGTCGGGGCCGGCGAAGACGGTCCGCCGTTCGATCGCCGCCACATCGTCCGGGCGCGGAAAAGGTGCCGGCGCCGGCTCGCCGGGCTGGCGCGGCCGGCCGATCGCCGCGAAGAAATCCTCCAGTCCCGGCGGCGACAGCACCCAGAGCATGCGCATCTCGTCGGCGCCCTCGTTGACGAATTTGTGCCGGCGCCACGGGCCGACATAGACGGTGGTGCCGGGCCGGATGGGATGCGGCACGCCGTCGACATAGGCAGTGCCCGTACCCTGGATGAAGTGCAGCACCTCTTCATTTCGGTCATGCCAGTGCTCGCGGACATGGCCGCCCGGGGCGATGGTCTGGATGCCCATCGACAGCGTCCGCGACCCCGTGACATCCGGCGCGACATGGACATCGCTGTAGCCGTTGGCGGGAACCGGCTGCCAGTAGCTGCGCGCCTCGCCGGGTTGAACGACCACCGCCGCGCCGCGCTTGCCCGTCGCCTCGTCCATCGCCATCCGCTCCCGGCCGGTTTCGCCATGCAAGGATAACCCGGCTTGACGCGGCCGCTCCAGGTGCGGCTAATCGGCCAATGTCCGATCCCGCCGATCTTTCCGCACACGCGCTGCTGGCGGCCTACCGCCGCGGCGAGCTGTCGCCGATCGACGCAGCCGAGGCGGTGCTGGCGCGCATCGCGGACGCCGAGACGCGGCTCGACGCCCTCTATGCGCTCGATGCCGAAGCGGTGCGCGCCGCCGCCCGGGAATCGACGCGGCGCTGGCGCGACGGCACCGCGCGCCCGCTGGAGGGCGTGCCGGTCACGATCAAGGAGAACATCGCGACGGCCGGCACCCCGCTGCCGCTGGGGACCGCCGCGCGCGACCTCGTCCCGGCCGCGCTCGACGCGCCACCGGCGGCGCGGCTGCGCGAAGCCGGGGCGGTCATCCTCGCCAAGACCACCATGCCCGATTTCGGGATGCTGTCCTCGGGCCTGTCGAGCTTCCACCGGCCCACGCGCAACCCGTGGAACCCCGCGCTCAATCCGGGCGGCTCGTCGGCCGGTGCCGCGGCGGCCTGCGCCGCGTGCTTCGGGCCGCTGCATGTCGGCACCGACATCGGAGGTTCCATCCGTCTTCCGGCCGCCTGGTGCGGGATCGTCGGGCTGAAGCCCAGCCTGGGCCGCGTGCCGATCGATCCGCCCTTCTATGGCCGCGTCGCGGGACCGATGACGCGCGACGTGGCGGACGCCGCATTGATGATGCGGGAATTGTCGAAGCCGGACTGGCGCGACGCGATGAGCCTGCCGGCCCAGGACATCGACTGGCTCGATCTGGAGCGGGACGTCTCCGGGCTCAGGCTCGGCCTCTGGCTCGATGCCGGTTTCGGCCTCCCGGTCGATCGCGAGATCGCGGCCGCGATCAGCGCGGCGGCGAAGCGCTTCGAAGCTGCCGGCGCCGCGGTCGAACCGATGGACAGCTTCGTCACCCGCGCCATGCTCGACGGCCTCGACGCGTTCTGGCGCCTGCGCAGCCATCTCGACATCTCGGCCATGCCGGCGGAGCGACAGGCGCGGGTCCTGCCCTACATCCGGCGCTGGGCCGCGGGTGGAGCCGGCATGACGGGCTCCGACGCCTATGCGGGAATGAGCCAGATGATGGCGATGCGCGAAGCGGCCGTGCGCGCCTGCCAGCCCTTCGACGCGGTGCTGTCGCCGACCGCGCCGTGTCTGCAGTTCCCCTTCGACCATGCCGGGCCGACCAACGACCCGGCGCGGCCGCTGGAACACATCGCCTTCACCGTCGCCTTCAACATGTCGGAGCAGCCGGCGATCTCGGTGAACGCCGGCTACACCGCGACCGGGCTGCCCATCGGCATGCAGATCGCCGGACGGCGCTTCGACGATCTGGGAGTCCTGCGCCTCGCCCGCGCCTGGGAGGCGATGCGCCCGCCGCAGCGACCGTGGCCGCGCCCGTGAGGCGCGGCAGCCACGGCCTCAGCTGCGCCAGGGCTGTACGCGACCGGTGACGACGATGTGCTGGCCCTGGACGACGCGCACGTCCCAGGCCTGGGCGATGACGATCCCGTCGACGCCGGCGCGGACCGGATGCGGATCCAGGTCGATGCGGTCGAAATCGTGCAGCCAGCCGACCACATCGCCTGCCGCGACCGCGCTGCCGCAGGCGATCGCCTCCTCGTAATGGCCCGAGAAGGGCGCGATCGAGAAACAGGCTCGTTCGACCATCGCGACCTTGCGCTGGGTCCCATCGCGATGGTGGTCGATGGGCGCGATGGTCCCGCGCATCTGGCCGTGCCGGATCGCCGCAGCCAGAACGCCCTGCCGGCCCCATCGCACGCCATTGGCCTGCACGGCGCCACCCCAGCCCAACTCCGTGCCGACCGTGATCTTGCCCAGGCGCTCGGCCTCCGACGGCAGCAGCCCCGGCGTCTCGTTCTGGTAGCTGATCACCAGCGGCGTTCCGAACCAGCGCGCGGTCTCCTCGATGGCGCGCGCCTGATCCGGATCGTCGACGTCATGGAAGCTGGTCGTCTGCGCGAAGCGGGTGCCGCCCCCCGAATGCAGGTCGATCACGACATGGACCTGCGGCCAGATCGACGCCCGGACGAAGGCCGCGATCCGGTGCGTGATGCCCGAAAGCCCCGGCGTGGTGCCGGCCCCGGTGATGAAGGCCCGGTTCAGATTGACCCCGTCGTCGGCGAGCGATTCCCGGGTCCCCGCGCGGAACGCCGGGACGTTCAGCACGGGAACCAGGATCACGCGCCCCAGGATGTCGGCGATGTCGATCTCGCGCTGCAGGTTGTGCAGGACGATCGGCCCCTCGTATTCGTTGCCGTGGTTGCCGCCGAAGGCGACCAGTCCCTGGCCCGGCCGGGCCTGCGGCCCGACCAGCACCGTCATCGGGATGAGATGGTCGCCCCAGATCGAATCGTGTTCGAGCGCGACGTGGTAGTCGCGCCGCCCGGGCGTGTCGAAATCCAGCTCCTGCGGACGGACGATCCGGCGTTCCATGGCTCTCTCCTCAGTTGACGCGATGGGCCGCGATGAAGCCGGGATCGACGTCCACCCCGATCCCGACCGCATCGGGGATCGCGACCGTCCCATCCGCTTCCAGGCGGAAAGGCTGGGTGGTGATGCCGCGGGTCAGGTGGCTCTGGCTGACGTTGAACTCGACGAAGCGCGCGCGCCGAAGGGTCGCGATCAGCTGCAGGCTGTATCCGGTCAGAAGATGCGTGAGCCATGAATGCGGCACGAGATCGATCCCGGCCTCGTGGGCGAGCTCGGCCACGCGACGCGCCACGGTGATGCCGCCGCAGCGGGACAGATCCGGCTGGATGACGTCGACGCAACCCTGGCGGATGAAGCGCTCGAACTCCCAGATCGTCGCCACCTGCTCGCCGGCCGCGACCGGCACCGGCGAATGGGCGCGGACATGGGAATATTCGTCGAAATTCTCGGGATGGATGAAGTCCTCGACCCAGCCCACGCCATACGCCGCCAGCCATTCGCACATCGCCAGCGCCTGACGGCGCGAACGCGGCGGGCCCCAGCTCTTCCAGCCGGCGGGATACCAGCCGGGATCGACCAGCAGGTCGCGGTCCGGCCCCAGCGCCTCGCGGGCCGCGGCGACCAGCTCGCGATCGCGCCCCGGGTCCTCGCCGAACACGCCCCAGCCGAACTTGACCGCGCGAAAGCCCTTGGCGACATAGCCGAGCGCCGCCTCGCGCATCGCCTCGGGCGTCTCGCGGAACAGCGTCGAGGCATAGGCGACGACGCGGTCCCGGCGCCGCCCGCCCAGCAGCGTCGCCAGGGGAAGACCGGCGGCCTGGGCCCGGATCGACCAGAGGCAGTTGTCGATCGCCGACATGCATTGCATCGCGAGCCCACGGCGACCGTAATAGGCGCTGCCGACATACATCCGGTCCCAGAGCCGCTCGATCTCCAGCGCGTTCTCGCCGACCAGCATCTCCGACAGCGTCTTGAAGCCGAGGATCGACATGCCCTGGCCGGCGATGACCGCGACGGCCGCCGGGGCCAGCGTCTCGACATCGGCCCAGCCCGTCAGCCCCTCGTCGGTGGCGACGCGCACGACCAGCTGCCAGTCGCCATTGTCGCTCGCCTCCTCGCTGCCCGCCGTGGCGCGATAGGCCTGCTCGCCGCGCAGCAGGATCGGTTCGACCGCCACGATCTTCATGGCCGGCCTCCGGCGCCCATGAGGTCGGCGGCGAGGCGCCGGGCCTCGCGGGCCAGGACCGCGGCGGCTTCGGGGGCGTAGGGCGTCGCCCATTCGACCTCGTAGCCGTTGGATCCGAAATCCTCGGCGTTGGGGACATACCCGTCCCAGCCATTGGTGTAGCCGCCGAAATGCACGAGCGGCGCAGCGCCGGAGTCCCGGATCTCGACGCCGATCCGCGCGAAGGGCTCCAGCGGCGCGCCCATCAGCACCGCGTCGCCGATGCGGATCGCGTGCAGCTCGATGCCGACCTCGCGCCGGTTGGCGCAGAACCGGCCCCAATGGGCGCTCATCTGCGCGCGCTTGGCGCGGAAATTGACGGCCGCGATCTCCGCCGGCGTCGCCGCCGAGCGGTCGATGGTCCGCGCCGCCTCCCCCGCCGCCGCCGCGGCCGCGTCGAGCGCCTCGACGTCGCCGTAATTGCGCACGGGCAGCGCGATGCGCCGGCTCTCGACCCCCAGGACGGGATGGGGGGTCGGCTCCGGATCCTCGGCCCAGATGCCGAGCGGCGCGCCGGACTCGACGACGCCAGCGAAGCGCCGCGCCGTGCGGCGCGTCTTCAGGCCGATGGCGACGCGCGCCGCGTCGAGCCCGATCTCCGTGCCGATGCGCCGCGGCGCGCCGAGATCCGCGACCAGCGCCTCGCGCGGGATCTGGTCGCCGGCGCAGCCCTGCAGGAACACGCAATGCCCGCCCATCGCCGCCTCGACGACCCGCTTGAGATGGCCGGGATAGTCGGGACTGACGAAACGGTTCTCGTGGGCCAGCACGATCGGATGCGTGCCATAGCCGACGATCGTGGCGATCGGGGCCGCATCCAGCGCGTCGATGCGCAGGACGCTGAGCACCGGATCGCGATAGCCCTCCCAGCTCTGCCCCACGACCACCCGTCCCCCGGGCAGTTCGAGCCGCCGGTTGACCGTGACCTCGCTGCGCCCGAATCCCGAGGCGCTGCGCGCGGGCTGCAGCGCCGCCTGCGCGGCATGGGCCGCTTCGGCGATCGCCGCCACGACCTTCTCGCGATAGGCCGCGACCAGTTCCATCCCCGGCAGCTGCGACTGCGTGCCGAAGCCTTCGGTCGCCCAGGGCGGCCCCGAATGCGTGTGGGTGAATGACAGGCGCACATGCGCGGCCGGCATCGCCAGCGCCCCGCCCACGAGACCGCGGAGACGATGGCTCTCCTCGGTCGAGATCAGCAGGAAGTCGAGATCGACGATCGCCGCGCGCAGCCCGTCCTGCTCCAGCAGCAGAACGGTCGCGTAGAGCGGCATGTCGATGCCCTCGGCGCGATCATGGATGCGCGCGCCCCAGTTGACATGGGCGATGCCCACCGGCGGCGTCATGTCGGCGCGACCGACGCCCGCGCGCAATTGACCCGTTGGCGCCATGCGTTTTCCTCCCCCGCCGCGGCGGCACGGCGCCGCCGGATCTCTGCGCGACGGTGACGGATCGGCGCGGCGGATGTAAAGACCGATCTTCCCCCAGACCCGATCCCGGCCCGAGGACGACGCCATGCCGCTCAGCGCCCCTGTCACGCGCACGCCGCTCCATCATCGCCGGGTCGAGTGCCGCGGCTATCGCCGCGATGACGGGCTGTGGGAGATCGAGGGCCATCTGGTCGACACCAGAGACCAGGACCTGACCCTGCGCTACGACCAGCGCCGGGTGCCGGCCGGCGCGCCGCTCCACGCCATGTCGGTACGCCTGACCGTCGACGACGGCATGACGGTCCGCGCCGTCGAGGCCTGCGTCGATGCGGTGCCGACCGCGATCTGCCCCGGCGCGGTGGCGCAGATGCAGGTGCTGGTCGGGATGCGGATCGCCCCGGGCTGGACCAACGCGGTCAAGCAGCGCCTCGGCGGACCGCGCGGCTGCACGCATCTCATGGAACTGCTGTGGCCGGTCGCCACGACGGCCTATCAGACCCTGGCAGGCCATCGCGCCGACGAGGCCCCCGCTCCAGCTTCGCCAGGGCAGCGGCCGGCGAAGATCGACAGTTGCTGGGCCTACGCCGCGGAGCGCGACATCGTCCGGCGCCTCTGGCCCGAACACCACGTCCCATCCCCGCGAGGCTGACCTGCAGGGCGGCGGTCCGCGGCGGCGGATCTCAGAGACCGAACAGACGCTGGATGGCGCCCATGATGGTGGCGCGCGGCGGCTCGCTGGCCGGGGCGGCCTCGCGCACGGCCAGCGCGGCGGCGATCCCGCCGGCGCGCGTCTCGACGATCGCCGCCAGGTCCTCGACCAGCGCCGCATTGGCGAGCAGGATCTCGCGGAAGCAGTCGCGGTCGATCTCGAGGGCGCGCAGCGGCGTTCGCGCCTGCACCGTGGCGCTTCGCGGCATCCCGGTCAGCAACGACATTTCGCCGACGCAATCCCCCGGCCAGAGCTGGGCCACGGGCAGTCTCTCGCCGTCCTTGTCGATCAGGACATCCAGCGCGCCTGCGAGGATCACAAGCATGCTCGCCCCGTCTTCGCCCTGGACGAAGACGACTTCGCCCGCGCGGAAGCAGCGCTCGGCCGACCGCGCGGCCAGCGTCCGGATCTCGTCGCCGCTGAGCGGCGCCAGCAGGGCGACCTGCCCCAGCGCCAGACGCCGGCTGGCCGCGGCATCGATCGAACGGCCCGCACGCGCCAGGGCCTCCGGGTCGGCCGGCAGGGGCAGCACGGCGAGCGGCCGGGCCGCGAGGCTGACGCCGCCGAGCGCCAGCGTCTCCTGGGCCGCCTTCAGGACCTCGCTCTGGACCCGCGACGGCGACGCGACGGTGAGATCGAAGTGATAGCGCAGCCGGAAGACCGCGTTGCCGTTCTCGATCGCGGCGATGTTGACCTGCGCGCCACTGGCGGCGACGACGCCCGTGGCGGCGAGCCGCTGCAACGCCACTTCCAGCATGCCAAGCACCTCGCCGACCGGCTGTTCGATCGGCACCGGCAGATTGACCGAGTACTCGGTGAGCGGCGTCGGCCGCGACCGGTTGGTGACCACTGCCAGCGACAGCTCGCCGTTCGGCACCGCCACCAGATTGCCCGACCGGTCCTCCAGAACGGTGCATCGCCACTGGATCTCGACGATCCGTCCGGACAACAGCTGGCCGCGGATCGTCGCGTCGATCATCTCGCCGACGCGGTAGCTGGGGTCCAGATTGATGGCGATGCCGGAAAACACGTCGGAGACCAGGCCGCGCAGCGCGAAGCCGATCACGAGCCCGGCGACGCCCGATGCCGCCAGGATCGCCGAGATCGACTGCCCGAAGACAAGATTGACCGTCAGGGCGAAGGCGACGAGGTAGATCAGGAACTGGAGGATCTGCAGGCCGATATTGGAGAGGCCCGCGCTGCCGCGCCGTCCCAGCTGCACGCCATGGAACAGCAGCCGTTCGAGGGCGCGCGCCAGCGTCAGGATCACCGCCGTGCCCAGCGCCCGTTCGGTCCACGCAGCGGGAGTGTCGTGCGCGACTTCGGGAGAGATCCTGCCGGTCATCACGATCTGGGCGCCGATCGCAAGCAGCACGAGCGCCAGCCAGGGCAGCATGCGCAGTCCCAGCGTTCGGGCCGTGCCGATCGAACTGTCGGCCGCGGTCATCGCCGCACCATGGGTCGCAGCCACGCCAAGGCGTCCGGGTCACCGGCGGCAGGAAGGATGACGACGATCGGCATGGGTTGGTCCTGCAAGGCCAGCGCGGGCCCCCGAAGGAGCGGAGGCCTGCCGGTGGCGGCGGCGCTCAGGCAGGGAAGAGCATGCCGGGGCCGAGTTCGTCCACCGCGTTGATCCCGAGCAGCGCCAGATTGCGGTCGATCTCCTGGCGCAGGATCTCGATCGCGCGGGCCACGCCGGGCTCGCCGCCCGCCGCCAGGCCGTAGAGCGTCGCGCGCCCCAGCAGGACCGCATCGGCGCCCAGCGCCACCGCCTGCATGATTTCGCTCCCACGCCGGAAGCCGGAATCGACGAGGATGCAGAAATCCGGACCCGCGATCGCGCGCGCCGCGGCGACCAGTTCGATCGGCGCCACGGCACGGTCCATCTGCCGCCCGCCATGGTTCGACAGGACGATGCCGTCGACGCCGGAATCGACCGCGCGGCGCACGTCGTCCTCGTGCTGGATCCCCTTCAGCAGAAGTTTGCGCGGCCACGCGGCGCGCAGCCGCGCCACAAGGTTCCAGTCCAGGTCCATGCGCTGGTTCTCGCCGACCCAGCGCGCGATGCCCATGGCGTCGCGCTGCGTCGCCGGGACGAACGCCTCCAGATTGGCCAGCTTCGGGATGCCGGTGCGCCACAGCTGGGCAAGCCAGTGCGGGTGGGCCAGCATGTCGAGCTTCGCGCGCAACGATGTCTGCAGGGGCCGCGAATAGTTCCGGCGATCCCATTCGCGGTTGCCGACGACATGGGTGTCGACCGTGAACAGCACGGCCTCGCTGCCGGCCGCGTCGGCCCGCCGCAGCAATTCCTGCCAGACCTCGTCCGGTCCGAAGACGTAGAGCTGGAACCAGTGGCGCAGGCCGGGCACCGCGGCGGCCTCGGCGGCGAGGACATTCGACACCGTGCTCTGGCCGAAGGGGATTCCCGCCGCGGCGGCGGCGCGCGCAAGGCAGAGATCGCCGTGCTCCCAGAGCATGCCGTTGAACCCGGTCGGCCCGATCGCAAAGGGCAGCGCGCTGCGCCGGCCGAAGATCGTGCGTCCCAGATCGCGGCGGGTCTGGTCGCGCAGCACGCGCGGCTTGAAGATCCAGCGATCGAAGGCAGTGCGGTTGCGCTCCAGCGCCTTTTCCTCGTCGGCGCCGCCCTCCAGATACTCGGCGCTGAACCGCGGCAGGCGTCGCATCGCCATCGCGCGCAGGTCACCGATCGATTCGGCCCGCGACAGGGACCCCCGTCGCAGATGGGCGCGCGACGGGAACCGCGCTTCGCCGAGATGCGAAGCGGGCGTGGGCAGGAAACTCATCGCGGTCTCTCCTCGGTTCGCGGACCCGCGTCGCGGGGCCGTTGCAGATGGCGCTCGACGGCGCGGCGCAGGCGCAGCACCCCCTCTTCCAGCGCCGCTTCGTCGTTGAGGGTGAAGTTCAGCCGGATCGCGTCGCGCAGGCGGCCGGCCGGATCGAAGACGCTGCTGGGCGCATAGGAAACGCCTTCGTCGAAGGCGACCTGCCAGAGCCCGTCGGTGTCGAAACCGGGATCCTTCGCCGTCAGCCACAGGAACATGCCGCCGACCGGCGCCTCGAAATCGAAGCGCGGGGCCAGATGCACGCGCGCGGCCGCGACCAGCGCGTCGCGCCGCCGGCGATAGGTCGCGATCATCCGGTCATGGACCGCGCGGTCGACGTCCGCGTCCAGCAATTCGACCGCCACCGCCTGGGCGAAGCTGGCGGTCCCGATGTCCGAGCCCTGCTTGGCCAGCGAGATGCCCTGGATCAACCCGGCCTCGCCGATCGCCCAGCCGATGCGCAATCCTGGACCGATCGACTTGGACAGCGTGCCGAGATGCACGACGTTGCCGGCATAGGGACCGTCCGCGCCATCCTCGGCTTCCAGGTCGAACAGCGTCGGCAGCGGCGGCCCGTCGAAGTAGAGCGCGCCGTAGGGATCGTCCTCGACCAGAACCGCGCCCGCCGCGCGGCAGGCTTCCAGCAGGGCGCGGCGCTGCCCGAGCGGCACCAGCGCACCCGTCGGATTGGAGAAATTGGGGACGCTGTAGACGAATTTCGCCGCCGCCGCGGCCGAACGCTGGACCTCGTGCGGCGCCCACCAGTCCAGATGGGCGTAACGCGCGCCGAGCGGTCGCCATGCGTCGATCGCGCCCAGATAGGTCGGGAACTGGGCGAGGATCGTGTCCCCGGCCTCGACCAGGACGCGACCGATGAAGTCCAGCGCCTGCAGACCGCCCGAGGTGATCAGGACGTTCTCGGGCCCCAGGCGGCGACCGGGGCGCGAGTGGCGGCGGGCGATCGCCGCGCGAAGTTCGGGAATGCCGGCGACCGGACTATAGGCCAGCGCCCGCGTGCCGAAGCGGTCCAGCGCACGCTGGGTGGCCGCGCGGACGGCCTCGACCGGATAGATCTCCGGCGCGGGCAGGCCACCCGCCAGATTGATGCTGCCCGGCGGCTGGACCCCGACCATGTGGCGCGTGATCGCATTCGTCGTCCGCGTCCAGGCCGCGTAGCGCGGCTGCGGCCCCGGACGGGCGCTGGGCGGATCCATCGCATCTCCTCCTCGACTCGTCGGGACGATCATAGATCACGCGGCGGCCGGCAGGCCCGCGCTTCTGCGACAGCCCGATCCACCCGTGAAGGCGACGCTCAGGCGGGGAAGCGCATGCCCGGGCCGGGTTCGTCCACCGCGTTGATCCCGAGCAGCGCCAGGTTGCGGTCGATGTCCTGGCGCAGGATCTCGATCGCGCGGGCCACGCCGGTCTCGCCGCCCGCCGCCAGGCCGCAGAGCGTCGCGCGACCCCGCAGGTCCGCGACGGAGCCAAGCGGCCCAGATGGGCGCACCGCGGGAACCGCGCTTCGTCGCTTCGCGCAGCGGGCGCCGGCAGGAAACGCATCGCGGTCTTTCCAAGGCGATGCGATCATGGACCACGCGCTGGCCGGCAGCGCTCCGCTTCAAGCGCGACGGGGGACCGGCTATACCTGCTTACGCGCGGGACGCGGGCATCGGGCGCCGCGGCGCAGATGCCGGAAGGACCATCGTGGCCGTTCGCGTCGTCGAGGTCTCCCCTTTCGACCTCGTGGTCTTCGGCGGCACCGGCGACCTCGCCGCGCGCAAGCTGTTGCCCGCGCTCTATCACCGCGACCGCGCCGGGCAGATCCCGGCGCAGGCGCGGATCGTGGCGGTCTCGCGCCGCCCGCAACCCGATGGCGGCTATGCCGGCTTCGTGCGCGCGGCGCTGGCACGCCATGTCCGGACCCAGGATCTCGAGCCCGCGGCGCTGGCGCGCTTCGTCGCGCGGACCGACTATGTCGCGCTCGACGCCGCCGGCGAGGCCGGCTGGGCGGAGCTGGCCGCACGGCTCGGCGACGCGCCGGGGCGGGTTCGCGCCTTCTATCTGGCTGTCGGGCCCGAGTTGTTCGCGCCGATCTGCGCGCGGCTCGCCCGCCACGGTCTCGTCACGGCGGCGACCCGGGTCGTCCTGGAGAAGCCCCTGGGCAAGGACGGCGCCAGCGCCCGGGCGGTGAACGACGCGATCGGCGCGGTCTTCGCCGAGCACCAGATCTTCCGGATCGACCATTATCTGGGCAAGGAGACGGTCCAGAACCTGATGGCGCTGCGCTTCGCCAACATGCTCTTCGAGCCGCTGTGGAACGCGGCCCATGTCGACCATGTCCAGATCACCGTCGCCGAGACGCTCGGCGTCGAGGACCGCGCCGGCTATTACGACACCGCCGGCGCGCTGCGCGACATGGTCCAGAACCATCTGCTGCAGCTGCTCTGCCTGGTGGCGATGGAGCCGCCGACCTCGCTCGCCGCCGACGCGGTGCGCGACGAGAAGCTGAAGGTGCTCGAGGCGCTGGTGCCGATCGGCGACGCCACGATCGCCACCGCCACCGTGCGCGGCCAGTATCGCGCCGGCGCCGCCGACGGGGCGGCGGTGCGCGGCTATGCCGAGGAGCTGGGCCGGAACGACAGCACGACCGAGACGTTCGTCGCGCTCAAGGCGCAGGTCGCAAACTGGCGCTGGGCGGGACGGCCCTTCTATCTGCGCACCGGCAAGCGCCTCGCGTCGCGGGTCTCAGAGATCGTCGTCGCCTTTCGCCCCATCCCCCACTCCGTCTTCGACGGCCAGGCGGGGCCGATCGCCGCCAACCGGCTGGTGATCCGGCTGCAGCCCGACGAGGGCGTGAAGCTGTGGCTGATGATCAAGGATCCCGGACCTGGCGGCATGCGCCTGCGCCACGTGCCGCTGGACATGAGCTTCGCCGAGGCCTTCGACATCCGCCATCCCGACGCCTATGAACGCCTGCTGATGGATGTCGTGCGCGGCAACCAGACGCTGTTCATGCGCCGCGACGAGGTCGAGGCCGCCTGGGCCTGGATCGACCCGATCCTCGCCGCCTGGGCGCGCGAAGGCGACGCCCCCCGGCCCTATACGGCCGGCAGCTGGGGACCTTCCGCGGCGATCGCGCTGATCGAGCGCGACGGGCGCACCTGGCACGAGGACGCATCATGACGGCAGCAGACGAGACCGCCACGGCATGGGCGGCGCTGCGCGCGATCCGCGCGCGCGAGACCGGACGGATCGCCGATCTGGTCGACGGCGATCCGCACCGCTTCGCCGGCTTCGGCGTGGCGCAGGACGATCTGCGGCTCGACTACTCGCGCACGGCGCTGACGCATGCGGCGCGCGCCGCGCTGCTGCATCTCGCCGCGCTGCGCGGCGTCGGGGCCAGGCGCGACGCGATGGCGGCGGGCGCTCGCATCAACCTCAGCGAGGACCGCGCCGTGCTGCACATGGCGCTGCGCGCCGCGCCGGGGGACGTCTTCGCGACCGGCGGCGCCGACGTGGTGGCCGAGGTGCTGGAGACCCGCGCGCGCGTCGCCGCCTTCGCCGAGGAGGTGCGCTACGGGCGCTTCACCGACGTCGTGAACATCGGCATCGGCGGCTCCGACCTGGGACCGGCCATGGCGACCCAGGCGCTGGCGCCCTATCACGACGGACCGCGCGTGCATTTCGTGTCGAATGTCGACGGCGCGCATCTGCACGACACGCTCGCGCGGCTGAACCCGTCGACCACGCTGGTCGTGGTCGCTTCGAAGACGTTCACCACCGTCGAGACGATGACCAACGCCGCCTCGGCCCGGCGCTGGATCGTCGCGGCGCTGGGCGAGGACGCGGTGGAGCGACATTTCGCGGCCGTGTCGACCGCGGCCGCGCGGGTCGCCGAATTCGGCATACCGCCCGAACGAACCTTCGGCTTCCGCGACTGGGTCGGCGGGCGCTATTCGGTGTGGTCGGCGATCGGGCTGCCGCTGATGATCGCGATCGGGCCGCGCGGCTTCGCGGATTTCCTAGCCGGCGCGCGCGCGATGGACCGGCATTTCCTGACGGCGCCGCCGGAAGCGAACATGCCGATGCTCATGGGCCTCATCGGCATATGGCACCGCGTGATCTGCGCCCATCCGACCCGCGCGGTCCTGCCCTACGACCAGCGCCTGGCGCGGCTGCCGGCCTACCTGCAGCAGCTCGACATGGAGTCCAACGGCAAGCGCGTGACCGCGGCGGGCGAACCGGTCGGCCATCCGACCGGGCCCGTGGTCTGGGGCGAGCCCGGCACCAACGGCCAGCACGCCTTCTTCCAGCTGCTGCACCAGGGCACGGATGTCGTGCCCTGCGAGTTCATGATCGCGGCCGAAGGCCACGAGCCGGACCTCGCCCATCACCACGCCCTGCTGGTGGCGAATTGCCTCGCCCAGGCCGAGGCGCTGATGCGCGGGCGCGACGATCCGGCCCTGCCGCCGCATCGCCGATTCCCCGGCAACCGCCCGTCGGTGACCCTGGCCTATCGGCGCCTCGACCCGGCGACGCTGGGCCGCCTGATCGCCCTCTACGAGCACCGCGTCTTCGTCGAGGCCGCGATCCTGGACATCAACGCTTTCGACCAATGGGGCGTCGAGCTGGGCAAGGAGATGGCGACCGCCCTGCTGCCGCTGGTCACCGGCGCCGATCCCGGCCCGGCGCGCGACGCCAGCACCGCCGGGCTGCTGGCGCATCTGCGGGCGCTGCGCGCGCCCGGTTCCTAGACGAAGTCGGCGAAGTTCTGCGCGGTCAGTCGCGCGGCATCGTCGACGCCGCGCAGCAGGGCCAGCATCTCGGCGACGTCGAAGGCGATGTCCGCATCGTCGCCGTCGCGCACGCGGAAGATGGCCGTATCCCTGCCGTCGGCGAAGGCGACCAGCAGGGAGTCGCCGGCGACGAAGCCCTGTCCGGCCGCGTTCGAAAGACCATTGGCAAGATCCAGCGCCGCCGCCGCAGACAGCGCCGCAGCCGGCGTGACGATCGCCGCGAACCCGACATCCGGCCCGATCGCGCCGCCCGCCGCGACCTCGGCATAGGCCGTGCCCGCGCCATGCAGATCCACCTGCGCGGCCTCGCCGGGCGCACCGAAGGCGAACGCGATCCGGTCGCCGCCGTCGCCGGGACCGAAATCGATCAGCGTATCCGTCCCGCCGATGGCCGACGTCGTCGACAGCAGGAAGAGGTCGCTGCCGGACCCGCCGGCCAGGCTGTCGTCGCCCCCGCCGCCGGACAGCGTGTCGGCGCCGAGCCCGCCGGACAGCGTGTCCGCCCCCGCCGTCCCGGTCGCGGTCTCGCCGACGACGTCGGCGACGGCGATCGCAAGAGCCGTCGTCGCCGACAGGCCGGTCTGGTCCGCGATGCGCACCACGAGGGCATGCGATGCGCTCGCCTCGTGGTCCAGGCTGGCGCCCGGCGCGACGCGCAGAACCCCGTCGGCGCCGATCGCGAAGCGTCCGCCGGCATCGTCGAGCAGCGAATAGGCCAGCTGCGCCCCGGCATCGGGATCGGCGGCGACCACGCGCCCGGCGGCGACGCCGGCGGCGGCGTTTTCGTCCACGCCGCCATTCTCCAGCCGCAGGAAGCGCGGTGCGTCGGGCGAGTCGTCGACGACGATCACCCGCGACGCCGTCGCGGTGGCGATCGACCCGCCGGCGCGCTCGCTTGC
>JBIKLI010000267.1:0-6145 GCA_044359885.1 Alphaproteobacteria bacterium
GCCGAAGGCGCGACCGTGGCCGACCTCACGCGGTGCTACGGCCTGCTGCGGCGGGTGGAACACCGGCTGCAGATGATCGCCGACCACCAGACCCAGACATTGCCCGGGGACGAACCCGGGCTTGCCCATCTCGCGACCTTCCTGGGCCACGCCGATCGCGCCGAATTCTCCGAGACGCTGCTTTCGGCCCTGCGGCGGGTCGAGCGCCACTATGCCGGCCTGTTCGAGGAGGCCCCCGACCTGGGCGAACGCGGCGGCAACCTTGTCTTCACCGGCGCCGAGGACGACCCCGGAACGATCGAGACCCTGGCCGGGATGGGCTTCGCCGATCCGCCGGCCGTGACCCGCCAGGTCAGGGCATGGCATCACGGCCGCTATCGCTGCATGCGCAGCGCCCGGGCGCGCGAATTGCTGACCGAGCTGATGCCGGCGCTGCTCGGTGCGCTGAGCCGGACGGCCGACCCGCAGGCGGCGTTCATCAACTTCGATCGCTTCATGTCGCGCCTGCCGGCCGGCGTCCAGCTGTTCTCACTGTTCCACGCCAATCCGCAGTTGCTGGGCTTCGTCGCCGAGATCATGGGCGGCGCGCCGCGGCTCGCCGACCAGCTCAGCACGCGCCCCGCGCTGCTCGATCTGGTGCTGGCCGAGAGCATCGGGCGCCCCCCGCCGGCGGCCGCGGCCGCGGCGGCGGAGCTCGACGCCGCGCTGGCCCAGGCGCGCGACTTCCAGGACGAACTGGACATCGTCCGGCGCTGGCGCAACGAGCGCGCCTTCCAGGTCGGGGTGCAGCAACTGCGCGGCAGCATCGACGTCGTGCGGGCCGGCGCGGCCCTGGCCGACATCGCCGACGCCACGCTGGCGGCCCTGGCGCCGGCCGTGGCGCGGGAGTTCCGCCGCCAGCACGGCACGGTGAAGGGCGGCGCCTTCGCGGTCGTGGCGCTGGGCAAGCTCGGCGGCCGGGAGATGACGGCGACCTCGGATCTCGACCTGCTGCTGCTCTACGACGCGCCCGCCGAAGCCGCCTCCGACGGCGAGAAGCAACTGCCCGCGCCGCAGTACTACCTGCGTCTGGCGACGCGCTTCGTCAACGCGGTGACGGCGATGACGCCGGAAGGCCAGCTCTACGAGATCGACACGCGGCTGCGCCCCTCCGGCACGAAAGGACCGATCGCCACCGGGCTGTCGGGCTTCCGGCGCTACAACCGCGAGGATGCCTGGACATGGGAGCACATGGCGCTGACCCGTGCGCGGGTGGTGGTCGCCTCGCCGGCGCTGCGCGGGCGTATCGTGGCCGCCATCCGCGAGGTGCTGCTGCGGCCGCGCGAGCGCGACCGGTTGCTGGCCGACGTCGCCGATATGCGTCAGCGCATCGCGCGCGAGCGCGGGCCGGCGGCGCCGCTCGACGTCAAGAACCGGCGCGGCGGCCTGATCGACATCGAATTCCTGGTCCAGACGACGATCCTGCTGCACGCCCATGCCGATCCGGGGCTGCTGATCCCCTCGACCGCCGGCGCCCTCCAGGCGATCGCCGCCGCCGGCCTGCTGGCGCCCGCGGACGCCGAGGCGCTGCGCCGGGCGTTGACGCTGACCAGCGCCGTCCAGTCGGTCCTTCGCACCGCGATCGACGGCCCTCTCGACAGGGCGGCGCAGCCGCCGGCGCTGCTGGCCGGGCTTGCACGCGCGGTCGGAGCGCCTAGTTTCGCGGCCCTGGAATCCGAACTCGACACCGCCTGCGCCGCGGCACACGCGGTTTTCGAGCGGCTGATCCCCGCGCCGGTCCCGCCCGCTGGCGGTGCCGCGCGCGCCTGACCCAACCGGTCTTCTGGAGGAACGAGCGATGGCGCAACTCGAAATCGGCGACAAGGCCCCTGACTTTTCCCTCGCCGGCGACGGCGGCAAGCCGATCAGCCTGTCGGCCTTCAAGGGTCGCAACGTGGTGGTCTATTTCTATCCCAAGGACGACACCTCGGGCTGCACCAAGGAAGCCTGCGGCTTCAACGACGCGCTGCCGGATTTCGGCAAGGTCAAGGCCGAGATCGTGGGCATCAGCCGCGACCCGGTCGCCAGCCACGACAAGTTCGCCGGGAAATACGGGCTCAAGTTCCGGCTGGGCGCCGACGAGGACGGCAAGGTCTGCGAAGCCTACGGCGCCTGGGTCGAGAAGAGCATGTACGGCCGCAAGTACATGGGCATCGAGCGGTCGACGTTCCTGATCGACGCCAAGGGCGTGATCCGCGGCATCTGGCGCAAGGTGAAGGTTCCAGGCCATGTCGAGGCGGTGCTCGCCGCCGTCAGGGCGCTCTGATCCGTGGCGGTTCCCGGCGGCGGCGCGCATGCCGCAGCGCACGACCTGGCGGCCCATCGCGATCCCGACGCCGCGCTGGAAGCGGTCGCGCGCATCTACGCGGCAGCGACCGCGTCGGTGCGTGGCCGCTTCGACGCCTTCGCCGACGGCATCCGCGACGGTGCCCCGCCGCCGGCCTTCTATCCCTATGTCGGAATCGACGTGCCGGCGGCAGCGCTCAACATCGATGCCCGCGTCGCCTACGGCGTGGCGCTCGATCCCGGCAGCTATGGCGGCACGCTGACCCGTCCCGATCTCTTCGCCGCCTATTACCGCGAGCAGTTCCGCCTTCTGGCGGCGCATCACGGCGTCGAGATCCTGGTCGGCGTCAGTGCCCGGCGCATTCCGCTGCCCTTCGTCGTCGAGCGCGCGGTCGCGGGGATCACCGAGGCCGATGTCCGCGCGCTGCAGCAGGTCTTCGCGCTGCCCGACCTGTCGGTCATCGACGACGGCATCGCCAACGGCACGCATCGCGCGCCGCCGGGCCATGCAAGGCCGCTGGCGCTGTTCGCCGCCGAACGCGTCGACTATTCGCTGCAGCGCCTGCGCCACTACACCGCCACCGATCCCGCCGACATCCAGCGCTTCATCCTGCTCACCAACTACCAGCGCTACGTCGATTCCTTCCGCGTGCTCGCACGCGAGAAGCTGGCCGATCCGGCAAGCGGCTATGCAAGCCTGGTCGAGCCCGGCGGCGCCACCACGCGGCGCGGCGCCGACGGGGATCTGGAGACCGAGGGCAGCGCGCCCGCGCATCTGCCGCAGATGCCCGCCTACCACCTGACCCGCCCGCAGGGCGACGGCATCACGCTGATCAACATCGGCGTCGGCCCGTCCAACGCCAAGACGATCACCGACCATCTGGCGGTCCTGCGGCCGCATTGCTGGCTGATGGTCGGGCACTGCGCGGGACTGCGCCGCAGCCAGTTCCTTGGCGACTACGTCCTTGCCCATGCCTATGTGCGCGACGACCACGTGCTCGACCGCGACCTGCCGCCCGACGTCAGCCTGCCCGCGATCGCCGAGGTGCAGATGGCGCTGCAGGCGGCGGTCGAGCAGGTCACCGGGCTGACCGGCGGCGACATGAAGACGCGCATGCGTACCGGCACCGTGTTCACCACCGACGACCGCAACTGGGAACTGCGCTACGCTGGCCTGTTCGAGCGCCTCAACCAGACCCGCGCGATCGCGGTCGACATGGAATCGGCGACCGTCGCCGCCAACGGGTTCCGGTTCCGCGTACCCTACGGGACGCTGCTCTGCGTCTCCGACAAGCCGCTCCACGGCGAGATCAAGCTGCCGGGCATGGCCAGCCGGATGTACCGCGACCGGATCGACCAGCATCTGCTGGTCGGCATCCAGGCGCTGGAACTGCTGCGCGCGGGCGGCGTCGAGCGGCTGCATTCGCGCAAGCTGCGCAGCTTCGACGAGCCGCCCTTCCGCTGACCCGCGCGCCGCGCCGGGCGCGCGGCCGGGATCACTCGATGTCCTCGACCTTGGTCGGCGCGCCCTTGAGCCGGCTCATCAGCGAGGCGCGCAGGAACGGATCGATGTCGCCGTCGAGCACGCTCTGCGTGTCGGATGTCTGATGACCGGTGCGCAGATCCTTGACCATCTGGTAGGGCTGCAGCACGTAGCTGCGGATCTGGTGCCCCCAGCCGATGTCGGTCTTCGCGGCGTGCAGCGCCTGGGCCGCGGCCTCGCGCTTCTGCAGCTCGACCTCGTATAGCCGCGCGCGCAGCATCTTCCACGCGCGGTCGCGGTTCTTGTGCTGCGAGCGTTCGGTCTGGCACGCCACGGCGATGCCCGTCGGGACATGGGTCAGGCGCACCGCGCTCTCGGTCTTGTTGACGTGCTGGCCGCCGGCGCCGGACGCACGATAGACGTCGACGCGCACGTCGGCCTCGTTGATCTGGATGTCGATCGAATCGTCGACCACCGGAAAAACGCCGACCGCCGCGAACGAGGTCTGGCGCCGCGCGTTCGAATCGAAGGGCGAGATGCGCACCAGCCGGTGCACGCCGCTCTCGGTCTTGAGCCAGCCATAGGCGTTGGCGCCGCTCACACGCAGCGTCGCCGACTTGATGCCGGCCTCCTCGCCCGCCTGCTCCTCCTCGATCTCGACCTTGAACTTGTGGTCCTCGGCCCAGCGCACGTAGAGCCGTTCGAGCATCTGCGCCCAGTCCTGGCTCTCGGTGCCGCCGGCGCCCGGCTTGATCTCGACATAGGCGTCGTTGGCGTCCGCCTCGCCCGACAGCAGCGCCTCCACCGCCCGCTGCTCGGCCACGCCGCGCAGGTCGCGCAGGGCCTGCTCCGCAGCGGCGAGTTCGGCCGCGTCGTTCTCTTCCTGCGCCAGTTCGATCAGGCCGACGGCGTCGTCGTAGTCGCTGGCGAGCGTCCGGTACAGCGACAACTGTCGCTCGAGGGTCGCGCGCTCGCGCAGAACGGTCTGCGCCGCGCGGGCGTCGTTCCACAGCGCCGGATCGTTGGCGCGCGCGTTCAGTTCGTCCAGACGCCGCTGCGAGGCATCGTAGTCAAAGATACCTCCTCAGCAGTTCGAGCGACTGCTTGATCTCGTCGGCTATCTGCTGGATCTCGGCGCGCATCGTCGGGCACCCTCCTGGCGGCCGCGTTTATACAGGCTGGCGCGCGCGGCGCCAGCGTTCAGTAGATGCCCGAGGCACCGCCGGCGGCAGGGGCCGGCAGCGGCCGGGCGCCCCCGGCCCCGGTTCCCGGCGCGACCCGCGGCGGTGCCGTACGGCCGGCTGCAGCGCCGTCGGCCGGTTCCTGGCCCGGCTTGAACGCCTCCAGCACCAGCCTGCCGCTCGTGGCCGGCGCCCCGGTCGCGGCATCGACGGTGGCGAACACCATCGCATCGGGGACCCGGAAAGGCAGCAATGGCCGGCCTTTCAGCCAATGCGCCATGATCTCCTGAAAGATCGGCACGGCGGCGACGCCCCCGGTCTCGCGCGGGCCGAGGCTGCGCGGCGTATCGAAGCCGATCCAGACGCCGACGACGAGGTCGGCCGAGAAGCCGATGAACCACGCATCGACCGCGTCGTTGGTGGTGCCCGTCTTGCCGCCCAGAAGATGACCGGGGACGCGCGCCCGCGTCCCGGTGCCGCGATCGACCACGCCTTCGAGGATCGACGCCATCTGATAGGCGCTGAGTTCGTCGGTGACCCGCGGGCGCGGATCGGCCAGCGCCGGTGGCAGCTGATCGCCGGCCTGTCCGCCCTGGCAGTCGGGGCAGGCGCGCGCGTCGCCGCGCAGGATCGTGCGGCCGTCGCGGTCCTGGACCCGCTCGATCAGCGTCGGCGCCACGCGATAGCCGCCGTTGACGAAGGGCGCGTAGGACGCCGTCAGGCGCAGCACGGTCGTCTCGATCGACCCCAGCGCCGCCGACAGCAGCGGCGGCATCCGCTCGTTGATGCCGAAATCGCGCGCCTTGCGCACCACCGTGTCCAGCCCGACATCCATGGCCAGCCGGACGGTCATCAGATTGCGCGACTGCTCGACCCCGACGCGCATCGGCGTCGGCCCGTAGAAGTTCCCGGAATAGTTGCCCGGCTTCCACAGCTCCGATTCGGGCCCCTGGTCGATCACGATCGGCGCGTCGAGCACGATCGCGTTGGGCGGCGACCCGGCCTCCAGGGCGGCGAGATAGATCAGCGGCTTGAAAGCCGACCCGGGCTGGCGCTGGGCCTGCGTCGCGCGGTTGAACTGCGAGATCTCGAAGCTCCAGCCCCCGACCATCGCGCGGACCTTGCCGGACAGCGGGTCGAGCGCGACCACGGCGCC
>JBIKLI010000031.1:0-20583 GCA_044359885.1 Alphaproteobacteria bacterium
CGGCATGCCGGTCGACGGCGTCGACACCGCGCTTGCCGCCGCGCGGCGCCTGCGCGGCGACGGCACGCGGGTCGTCGTGGCCACCGGGCTGTCCGAGCCGGGCGGCGGCATCGCGACGCTGTGCGTCCATGCCGAGGGCGCCGACATCGCGACCACGCCGCGGGTCGACGTCGCGGTCAACGGCACTGGCGACAGTTTCGCCGCCATTTTCCTCGCAAGGTTGCTGGCGACCGGCGATCTCGGCGGCGCGCTGTCGCAGGCCGCGTCGGCCGTCCATGCCCTGCTCGTGCGGACGCGGGCCGCAGGCGCGCGCGAATTGCTGCTCATCGACGGCCAGGACGATCTCGTGTCGCCCGCGCCACGCTTCCCAGCCCGGCGGATCGCATGACCGGGCAGCCGGGAGACTGGCTGCTGCTCAAGGGCGTCGCGGCGGGGCTGCTGGTCGCCGCGCCGGTCGGCCCGGTCAACATCCTCTGCGCCGCGCGCAGCCTCGCGCGCGGCTGGCGCGCGGGCGTGGTGTCCGGGCTGGGCGCCGCCGCGGCCGACACGGCCTTCGCCGCGCTGGCCGCGTTCGGCTTCGGGATGGCGATGGACGTCCTCGACGCCCATCGCACCGCGCTGACGCTCGCCGGCGCCCTGTTCCTGATCGCCTACGGGGTGCGGACGCTGGCCACGGCGCCGCCCGGTCCGGCGGCCGCCGACGGCGAGCGGGCGCGAGCGGGGGATGCGATCTCGGCCTTCGCGCTGACCCTCGCCAACCCGATCACCGTGTTCTCCTTCCTCGGCGTCTATGCCGCCTTCGGCATCGCCGCCGATACGCGGCTGGACGGCGGCGACGCGCTGGTGGTGGCGGGGGTCTTCATCGGCGCGACGACCTGGTGGCTGTCGGTCGCCACGGCGGCCAGCCTGCTGCGGGACCGGTTCGCGGGCCGCGGCCTGATCTGGGCGAATCGCATGGCTGGCGCCGCCATCGTCGCTTTCGGCGTCGCGCTGCTGGTCCGGGCCTTCGCCTGAGGGACGGGGCGCGGATCAACCCTGCGCGAGCGGTCCCTCGGCCAGCGCCTCGGCGATCTGGACCATGTTGAGTGCCGCGCCCTTGCGCAGATTGTCGCCGACGCACCAGAAGGCGAGGCCATGCGGCACGCCGGGATCGCGGCGTACGCGGCTGACATAGACCTTGTCCTCGCCGACGACCTCGACCGGGGTGACGTAGCCCTCGTCGGCCCGGTGATCGACCAGGCCCACGACGTCGCCGTCGCGCCAGGCGCGCCAGGCGCGGCGCGCCGTCGGCTCGTCCAGCTCGCGCTCGAACTCGGCATAGATGCACGCGGCGTTGCCGACGAAGACCGGCGCCTGGACGCAGGTCGCCACCACCTTGATGTCGGGACCCAGGATCTTGCGGGTCTCGACGCCCAGCCGCCACTCGGCGCGGGTGAAGCCGTCGGGCATGAAGGCGTCGACATGGGGGATCAGGTTGAAGGCGATCTGCTTGGGGAATTCCTCGCGCTCGATCGGCTGGTTGACATAGACGGCGCGGGTCTGGGTGAAGAGTTCGTCCATCGCCGGGCGACCGCCCCCCGACACGGCCTCGAAGCTCGAGATCACCACGCGCCGGAGCGTCGCGATGTCGTGCAGCGGCTTCAGCGCGGTGGCGTAGATCGCCGCGCTGGCCGACGGACTGGCGACGATCCGCCGCTTCGCGAATCGCGCCAGCGCGGCACCGTTCACCTCGGGCACCACCAGGGGCACGTCCGGTTCCATGCGGAAGGCGTCGCTGTTGTCGATCACCACGGCACCGGCGGCGGCAGCGCGGGGCATGTGCCGAAGCGCCGCCTCCGCGGTGATCGCCGAAAACACGATGTCGCAGCCGGCGAAGTCGAAATCGTCCAGACCCTGCACGCGCAGATCCGTCTCGCCGAAACTGACTTCGCCGCCGGTGGAGCGGTCGGAGGCGAGCGCCACGATCGAATCCGCGGCGAATCGCCGCTCGTCCAGGACCTGGAGAATCTCGCGCCCCACATTGCCGGTCGCGCCGGCCACTGCGATCCGATAGCCCATCCTGGTCCTCGTCCCCTGCAACGCGATGCCCGGCCGCCGCCGGGCGTTCACAAATAGATCATCGAAGCGACACGCAAGCCCGCGGCGGCTGACGCATATCCTGCTCCCGGACCGGCGCGTGACTACGGGACCGGCGACGACAAGGGAACAGAAATCGATGACGCATCCGCATCAAGGCCATCCGCCTGCCCCCAGGACCGGCGAGGAACTCCTCTTCCTGCGCCGCTGGCTCGCCCATCCGCTCAAGGTCGGCGCCCTTCTGCCGTCCTCGCCCTGGCTGGGGCGCCTGGTCGCCCGCAACGTCTCCTGCGGCCCCGATGAATATGTCGTGGAGCTTGGCGCGGGCACAGGCACGGTGACGCGGGCCTTGCTCGAGGCCGGCATCCCCTCCGAGCGGCTCTTCGTCGTCGAGATCGACCGCGACCTGTGCGACTTCCTGCGCCGCCAGTTGCCCGGTGCCCGCGTCATCCACGGCGACGCCACCCAGCTGCGCGCGCTGCTTCCGGCCGAGGTGCCGGGCAAGGTCCGCACGGTGATCTCCGGCATCCCGATGGTCACCCTGCCCCTGCCGCTGCAGCGGCGCATGGTCGACGCGTGGTTCGACGTCATGGTCCCGGGCGGCCGGATGCTGCAATACACCTATTCGCTCGTCTCGCCGCTGCCCGAGGCGCGCCTGGGGGTGCGCGGACGGCGCTGCGGCATCGTGATGCGCAACATCCCGCCCGCCTGGGTCTGGAGCTACGGCCGCGACGCGGCCGGGGCGCGCGCGGCCTGAGGCCGCGCGCCGGGCCGGCTCAGGCGCCGAGCCGGTCCAGCGCGGCCAGAACCGCGTCGCCCATCCCGGTCGTCGACACCCGGGTGCAGCCCGACTGCATGATGTCGGCGGTCCGGATCCCCCTTGCCAGCACGTCGCGCGCCGCGTTCTCGATCAGCGCCGCATCGTCGGGCAGATCGAAGGAATAGCGCAGCAGCATCGCGAAGCTCAGCATCGTCGCGAGCGGATTGGCGAGATCCTTGCCGGCGATGTCCGGGGCGGAGCCGTGGATCGGCTCGTAGAGCGCCTTGCGCCGGCCGGTGGCGTCGGGGTCGCCCAGGGCGGCGGAGGGCAGCATGCCCAGCGAGCCGGTCAGCATCGAGGCAAGGTCCGACAGCATGTCGCCGAACAGGTTGTCGGTGACGATGACGTCGAACTGCTTTGGATTTCGCACCAGCTGCATCGCGCAGTTGTCGGCGTACATGTGGACGAGCTCGACGTCGCGATAGGCGGCGGCGTGCAGCCTGGTCACCGTCTCGCGCCACAGCACGCCGGTGTGCATGACGTTGGCCTTCTCGACCGAGCAGACCTTGTTGGAGCGCTTGCGCGCCAGTTCGAAGGCCACGCGCGCGATGCGCTCGATCTCCGGCGTGGTGTAGACCTGGGTGTCGACGCCGCGCCTCGTGCCGTCGGGCAGCGTCTCGATGCCGCGCGGCTCGCCGAAATAGACGCCGCCCGTGAGCTCGCGCAGGATCATGATGTCGAGACCGGCGATGACCTCCTTCTTGAGCGTCGAGGCCTCGGCCAGTTCCGGGAACACCGTCGCCGGGCGCAGATTGGCGTAGAGCCCCATCTCCTTGCGCAGCCGCAGGATCGCCCGCTCCGGCTTCATGTCGAAGGATCCGGTGTCCCATTTCGGACCGCCGACCGCGCCGAACAGGACGGCGTCGGCCGACAGCGCGTCGGCCATGGTCTCGTCGGTGATCGGCGTGCCCTTGGCGTCGATGCTGGCGCCGCCGACCAGGCCTTCCTTGATCGCGAACCGCACGGCGCGACGGCGGTCGAACCAGTCGATCACGCGGCGCACCTCGCGCATCGCCTCGGGGCCGATCCCGTCGCCGGGAAGGAAGAGCATCGTCTTGTTCGCGGCCATGTCGGTCGTTCCTGCGCTGGTGTGGTGGATCGGGTCGCGCCGGGATCGGATCAGCCCGGCGCCATCGACAGCCAGGGCTGGGCGGCGCTCTGGCGCGCCTCGTAGCCGGCGATGTCGCCGCCCTTCTGCATCGTCAGCCCGATGTCGTCGAGCCCGTTCAGCAGGCAATGGCGGCGGAAGCCGTCGATCTGGAACCTGATCGTCTCGCCGTCGGGACGGACGATTTCCTGCTTCTCAAGGTCGATGGTCAGCTGCGCATTGGCGCCCTTGCGGGCGTCTTCCATCAGCTTGTCGACCGTCTCCTGCGGCAGCGCGACCGGCAGGATCCCGTTCTTGAAGCAGTTGTTGTGGAAGATGTCCGCGAAGCTGGGCGCGATGATGCAGCGGATGCCGAAATCGAGCAGCGCCCAGGGAGCATGCTCGCGGCTGGAACCGCAGCCGAAATTGGCGCCCGCGACCAGGATCTGCGCCTTGCGATAGGCGGGCTGGTTGAGGACGAAGTCCGGCTTCTCCGTGCCGTCCGCCTCGTAGCGCATCTCGTCGAACAACGCCTTGCCGAGGCCCGTTCGCTTGATCGTCTTCAGATGCTGCTTGGGGATGATCATGTCGGTGTCGACGTTGATCATCGCCAGCGGCGCGGCGACGCCGGTCAGCTTGTCGAATTTCTGCATGATCGGTCTCCCGGGGTTCAGGCCGCGCGCGGATCGGCGATGGTCCCGGCCAGGGCGGAGGCGGCGGCCATCTCGGGGCTCATCAGATGGGTGCGGCCGCCGCGCCCCTGGCGACCCTCGAAGTTGCGGTTGGAGGTCGAGCCGCAGCGCTCGCCAGGCTCCAGCCGGTCGGCGTTCATGGCGAGGCACATCGAGCAGCCCGGCTCGCGCCACTCGAAGCCGGCGTCGAGGAAGACGCGGTCGAGCCCCTCCTGCTCCGCCTGTTCCTTGACCAGCCCCGAGCCCGGCACGACCAGCGCCTGCACATGCGCCGCGACCTTGCGGCCGCGGGCGATGCGCGCCGCGGCGCGCAGATCCTCGATCCGGCCGTTGGTGCAGCTGCCGATGAAGACCTTGTCGATGCGCACATCGGTCAGCTTCGTGCCGGGCACCAGGCCCATATAGGCAAGGGACCGCTCGATCGCCGCGCGCCTGGCCGGATCGCTCTCGCGGGCCGGGTCCGGGACGCTGCCCGTGATCGGCGCCACGTCCTGCGGCGAGGTCCCCCAGGTGACATGCGGCACCAGGCTGGCCGCGTCGATCGCGATCTCCTTGTCGTAGACCGCGCCCGGATCGCTGGGCAGCGACCGCCAGTAGGCCAGCGCCGCCTCCCACTGACCGGCCTTCGGAGCATGCGGCCGACCCCGGACATAGGCGTAGGTGGTTTCGTCGGGGGCGATCAGCCCGGCGCGCGCACCGGCCTCGATCGACATGTTGCAGACGGTCATGCGGCCTTCCATCGACAGGCCGCGTATCGCCGAGCCGGCATATTCGATCACGTGTCCCGTACCGCCCGCCGTGCCGATCCGCCCGATGATCGCCAGCACGATGTCCTTCGCCGTGACGCCGGCCGGCAGCGCGCCGTCGACGGTGATGCGCATGTTCTTCGCCGGCTTCTGGATCAGCGTCTGGGTCGCGAGCACATGCTCGACTTCGGACGTGCCGATGCCGAAAGCCAGCGCCCCGAAGGCGCCGTGGGTCGAGGTATGGCTGTCGCCGCACACGATCGTCATCCCCGGCAGGGTCATGCCCTGCTCGGGCCCGATGATGTGGACGATGCCCTGGCGCACGTCGTCCATGGCGTAATAGGGCACGCCGAACTCGCGAACGTTCTGCTCCAGCGTCTCGACCTGGGTACGGCTCTCGGGATCGGCGATGCCCTTGGAACGATCGGTGGTCGGCACGTTGTGGTCGGCGACCGCGATGGTCAGGTCGGGCCGGCGCACCTTGCGTCCGGTGGCACGCAACCCCTCGAAGGCCTGCGGACTGGTCACCTCGTGGACCAGATGACGGTCGATGTAGATCAGGCAGGTGCCGTCGTCCTGGACATGGACGAGATGTGCGGCCCAGATCTTGTCGAACAGCGTGCGCGGCTTGGTCATGGTCGGCGCTTTCGGCGGGAGCGGTGGAAGACGGCCGGAGAATAGGGAAACCCGCTCCGGATCACAATTTCGCCCTGCAGGGCATTTGCATTCGCCGCCGCGCTATCCCATAGAAAGACGATGAACCGGCCCCTTGGACGCCTGCCGCCGCTCAACGCGCTGCGCGCCTTCGTCGCCGCCGCGCGCCATCTGAGCTTCTCGCGCGCCGCCGAGGAGCTGTTCGTGACCCCCGCCGCGGTCAGCCAGCAGGTCAAGCTGCTGGAGGACCATCTGGGCCACGTGCTGTTCCGGCGCACCAACCGGAACCTGCTGCTGACCGACGAGGGCCAGGCGCTGCTGCCGGGCCTGGGCGAGGCCTTCGCGCAGATCCACGAAGCGCTCGCGCGTCTCGAGACGCTGGACGACACCGGGGTGCTTACCGTTTCCATGGCGCCGTCCTTCGCGGCGAAGTGGCTGGTGCCGCGGCTGGAGCGCTTCCAGGCGCTGCATCCGGACATCGACGTGCGCGTCACCGCCTCGATGAACCTCGTGACCTTCGCCGACGACGGCGTCGACTGCGCGATCCGCTACGGTCTCGGCCAGTATCCGGGCCTCGTGGTCGAAAAGCTGCTCGACGAGAGCGTCGTGCCGGTCTGCAGCCCCAGCCTGCGGCGCGACGGCGCCGCAGGACCGGCCGATCTGCTGCGCGACCTGACGCTGCTGCACGACGACAGCCCCGAGCAGGACGCCAGCTGCCCCACTTGGCGGATGTGGCTGAAGGCCGCAGGCATCGCCGGGATCGACGCCGCACGCGGGCTGCACTTCAACCAGGCGAGCCTGGTTCTCGAGGCGGCGATCGCCGGGCGCGGCGCGGCGCTGGCCAAGTCGCGGCTGGCCGCCGAGGATCTGCGCGCCGGACGGCTCGTGCGGCTGTTCGACGTCAGCCAGCCGGTGGCGTTCGGCTACTATTTCGTCTGTCCCCCGGCCAAGGCGCCGCAGCGCAAGGTGGCCCTGTTCCGCGACTGGATCCTTGCCGAAGCGCAAGGTGCGCGCGACGCTGCGCCCGGCGAACCCAAGAAAAACTAGGCCTGGCCGCAGAAGTTCTCGCCTTTGGGCCGGCCGATCCCCATCTAGCCTGGGGTTGCAGCGAAAGGAGATGCGCGATGTCCTCCGCCGGCACCACAGGTTCCACGCCCTCGACCGGCCGGTCGTGGCGCGACATGGAGATGCTCGAGATCGCCCGTGCCATCCGCGCGCGCGACCCGGCGCGACCCGGCTGGGCAGAGACCCTGTTCTCCTATCCCGGGCTGCACGCCGTCCTCGTCCACCGCCTGGCCCACCGGCTCTGGGGGTTCGGCCTCAAGGGTGTCGCGCGCTTCGTTTCGCATCTCGGCCGGTTCGCGACGGGCGTCGAGATCCATCCCGGGGCCAGGCTGGGCCGGCGCCTGTTCATCGACCACGGCATGGGCGTGGTTATCGGCGAGACGGCGACCGTCGGCGACGACGTCACCATCTATCACGGCGTGACGCTGGGCGGACTGTCCGGCAATCCAGGCAAGCGCCACCCCGACATCCTCGACGGCGCCACGATCGGCGCCGGCGCGCAGGTGCTGGGGCCGATCACCGTCGGCGCCGGCGCCAAGGTCGGTGCCAACGCCGTCGTGGTGTCGGACGTGCCGGACGGGGCCACGGCGATCGGCATCCCGGCCCATCCCATCGCGCGCGGCGAGGCCGGCGCCAGCGCCGGCTACGGCCTGCCGATCCGCCCCTGCGATCCGGTCGACGAGAAGATCGATGCGCTCAAGGCCGAGATCGACGCGCTGCGCGCGCAGGTCGAGGCGCTGCGCGGCGAACGCGGGGGCTGACCCCGCGCCGCCGCAGGCCGGTCGCGGATCTCAGCCCTCGCTGGCCGGCGCGGCGGCCTGGGCCTGGGCCTGGGTCTGCGTCTGGGTCGTCTTCTCGACGATGCGCGCACCCTTGCCGCGGCGGCCGCGCAGATAATAGAGCTTGGCGCGACGAACGTCGCCGCGACGGATCACCTCGATCGAGTCGATGCGCGGGCTGTAGAGCGGGAAGACGCGCTCGACGCCCTCGCCGAAGGAGATCTTGCGCACCGTGAAGTTCGAGGACAGCCCCGCGCTCTTGCGCGCGATGCAGACGCCCTCGTAGGCCTGGACGCGCTCGCGCGTGCCCTCGATGACCTTGACGTTGACCCGCAGCGTGTCGCCCGGGCCGAACTCCGGCACCGTGCGGCCCAGCTTCTCGATCTGCTCCTTCTCGAAATTCTGCAGCGTGTTCATGTCGGTTCGTCCTTTCCTGATCGCGTTCATACCGCGCGGCCGCCGGAGGCGGCCGCCGCGACATATCGGTTCCAGAGATCCGGCCGGCGCTCGCGCGTCAGCCGTTCGGCTTCGGCGCGTCGCCACGCGCGGATCCTGGCATGGTGGCCGGAGGCGAGGACCTCCGGCACGGCGCGCCCGGCCCAGACGGCGGGACGCGTGTAATGGGGGTATTCGAGCAATCCCTCGGCGAAGCTCTCCTCCTCGGCCGAGGCGGATTCGCCCATGACGCCCGGCAGCAGCCGCACGCAGGCATCGACCAGGGCGATCGCCGCCGGCTCGCCGCCGGAGAGCACGAAATCGCCGAGGCTCAGTTCCTCCAGGCCACGTGCGTCGATGACGCGCTGGTCCACGCCCTCGAACCGGCCGCAGAGCAGGACGCAGCCCGGACCGGCGGCCAGATCGCGGACCAGCGGCTGGTCGATCCGCCGTCCCCGCGGGCTGAGATAGAAGGCCGGCAGGTCCTGCGGCGCCGCCGCGAGCGCCGCATCGACCACGTCCGGGCGCATCACCATGCCCGGACCGCCCCCGAAAGGCGTGTCGTCGACGCTGCGATGCCTGTCGCACGCGAAGCCGCGGATGTCGACCACGTCGAGCCGCCACAGGCCCAGCGCCGCGGCGCGCCCCGCCAGCGAATGCCCCAGCGGCCCTGGGAACATCTCCGGCAGGATGGTCAGAACATGGGCGGTCCAGGTCATGGCGCGTCCGCCCGCTTGGCGGCGTCGTCGGCGGCGGCGTCATCGTCGTCGTCGCCGCGCGCCTCGATCTCGGCCGGCGGCGAGACGATCACGCGGCCCTGGGCCGGCTCGACGTCCCCGACCATCGGCGCCGCGAAGGGCAGCAGGAGCGCCTCCGCGCCGGGGCGCTCGATTTCGAGCACGTCGCCCGCGCCGTAATTGAGGACGCGCGCGACGCGCCCGATGGCGGTGCCGTCGGGGGTGACCGCGGCCAGTCCGACGAGGTCGGCGATATAGACCTCGCCGCGCCGCGGCCGGGGCAACCGGTCGCGGGCCACGTGCAGTTCGACGCCTTTCAGCGCCTCCGCGGCCTCGCGGGTACCGACGCCGTCGATCGCGGCGATGACCAGGCCGCGCGCGCTGCCGCGCGGCTTGAGGACGAAGCTGCGCGTCCCGGTCGCGTCGGCAAGCGCGCCGTAACGCGCGATGGCGCGCGGATCGGCGGTGAAGGACTTGACCTTCACCTCGCCGCGCACGCCATGGGCGCCCGTGATCACGCCGAGCATGACTCGCCGCTCGCTCAAGGATCCGCTCCGTCCGCGCCCCGGATCAGCCCTGGGCCGCGGCTTCCGCCGCCTTCGCCGCGGCCTCGGCCGCCGCCTTCATGCGCTCCTGGGCCTTGGCCTTGGGCGCGGATTTCTTCGGCGTCTCGCGATGGGCCGGCTTGGGGCCGAGCCCCGCGTGGTGCAGGAAGATCGCGATGCGGTCGGACGGCGTCGCACCCCTGGCAAGCCAGTGCTTCACGCGCTCGACATCCATGACCACGCGGTCCTTGTGGCCCTTCTCGAGCATCGGGTTGTAGGACCCGATGCGCTCGACGAAGGCGCCGTCGCGGGCCTTGCGGCTGTCTGCGACCACGATCTTGTAGAACGGGCGGTGCTTGGTCCCGGCGCGGGACATGCGGATCTTGAGGGCCATCTGTCGTCGTCGTCCTTCTGCGGTGGTTCGTTTCAGTCTGGGAGGGGTTGCGCGTTCAGCGCCGGAACAGATTGGCGATGCCCGTGCGCATCAGGCCCTTCTGCCCAAGCTTGGACACCTGCTTCATCATCCGGCTCATCTCCATGTACTGCTTCACCAGCCGGTTCACGTCCTCGACGCTGGTCCCGGACCCGGCGGCGATGCGGCGGCGGCGATTGGCGTTGAGCAGCCGCACGTCGCGGCGCTCGGCCTTCGTCATCGAGCCGATGATCGCCTCCTGGCGGCGGACCATGCGGTCGTCGACGCGGGCGGCATCCAGCTGCGACTTGACCTTCTGGATCCCGGGCAGCATGCCCATGACGCCGCCGAGGCCGCCCATCTTGCGCAGCTGGCGCAGCTGGGAGGCCATGTCGTCGAGGTCGAATTCGCCCTTCTGGACCTTGCGCGCGAGCTTCTCGGCTTCTTCCTTCTCGACCGTCTCGGCGGCCTTCTCGACCAGGCCGACGATGTCGCCCATGCCCAGGATCCGGCCCGCGACGCGGTCGGGATGGAAGACGTCGATCGCGTCGACCTTCTCGCCGAGGCCGATGAACTTGATCGGGCGCCCGGTGACCGCGCGCATCGACAGGGCGGCGCCGCCGCGCGCGTCGCCGTCGACGCGGGTCATGACGATGCCGGTGACGCCGATCTTCTCGTTGAAGTTGGTGGCGACGGTGACCGCGTCCTGGCCGGTCATCGCGTCGACCACCAGCAGGCTCTCGGCGGGCTTGACCTCGTCGCGGATCGCCGCCGCCTCGGCCATCAGGTCGTCGTCGATCGACAGGCGGCCGGCGGTGTCGAGCAGGACGACGTCGAAGCCTTCCAGCCGTCCGCGCTCCATCGCGCGCCGCGCGATCTCGACCGGTCCCTGCCCCGCGACGATGTCGAGCGTGGCGACACCGGTCTGTTCGCCCAGCACGCGCAGCTGCTCCTGGGCGGCCGGGCGCCTCGTGTCCAGCGAGGCCATCAGGACCTTCTTGCGGTCCTTCTGGGTCAGGCGCAGGCCCAGCTTGGCGGTGGTCGTCGTCTTGCCGGACCCCTGCAGTCCCAGCATCAGCACCGGCACCGGCGGCACGGCGCGCAGGTTGATCTCGGCGGCGGTGGCGCCCAGCGTCTCGACCAGATGGTCATGGACGATCTTGACCACCATCTGGCCCGGCGTGACCGAACGGATCACCTCCTGGCCGATGGCCCGCAGCCTGACGCCGGCGATGAAGGTCTTGACGACGGACAGCGCGACATCGGCCTCGAGCAGCGCCAGGCGCACCTCGCGCAGCGCCTCGTCCACGTCGCCCTCGGAGAGGGCGCCGCGTCCGCGCAGCCGGTCGAAGACCTTGCCGAGGCGCTGGCTGAGATTCTCGAACATCGGACCGGAACCGCTTCCTTCGCGACCTTGAGACCGCCCAAACGCCAGCGACCCCGGCGGGCGCGACGCGCTGACCGGGGCAGCCCTCCCGCCTCCGAGGCCGGCATCTGCCGGTCCTGTCGTGCGGGACGGCCCAAGGGTGCTGGAGATCCCTCGAACGTGGCGGGTTCTAGAACCAAGCCGTCCCGCGGTCAAGCGAGGCCGCCGCGGCGGCGCCGGGAGCCCGCCGGGACGCATGACAGCGGGCATTGGACAACGGACCCGCGATGGACCCACCATGGGCCACCGGAGACTTCGGCCATCCGGGAAAACGGCCATGGGAGCGACGCCATGAAGATCTGCGTAATCGGCGCCGGCGCGATGGGCGGCGCCTATGGGACGCTGCTGTCGCGCATCGGGCACGACGTCACCTTCGTCGACGTCTGGAGCGACAACGTCGACGCCATCAACGCGCGCGGCATGCGCCTGGACGGCGTCCTGGGCACGCATGTGCGCCGGATCCCGGCGACGACCAATCCGCCGGCCGGGCTGGGCGCCGATCTGGCGATGGTCTGGACCGACGCCGGCAGCACGCGCGCCGCGGCCGAGACCGCGAAGGCGGCGCTGGCGCCCGACGGGTTCGCGATCACGCTGCAGAACGGACTGGGCAATGTCGAGGCGCTGGTCGAGGTGCTGGGCGCCGCGCGGGTCGCGGCCGGCTCCAGCATGTGTTCGGCCGCCATGCAGGGACCTGCCCACGCGGTCCTCACCCACATGGGCATGACCTCGGTCGGCGAGATCGGCGGCGGCGGCAGCGCGCGCACCGCGGCGCTGGCCGCGGAGCTGGAGACGGCCGGGTTCCGCGTCCAGGTCCATCCGCAGATCATGGCGCTGATCTGGACCAAGTTCGCGCTCAACTGCTCGGTCAATGCGCTCTGCGCGACGACCGGCCTGCGGCTCGGCGAGATCGCGCGGCTGCCGGCGATGGACCAGTTCCAGGACCGGATCATGGACGAATTGCTGGCCGTCGTCGCCGCGGAGGGAATCGCGCTGACCGATCCCGACATCCGCGCCACGGTGAAGGCGCATTGCTGGAGCAAGTTCAGCCGTCCCTCGATGCTGCAGCACGTCCAGGCCGGCAAGCGCACGGAGATCGACGCGCTGAACGGCCGGCTCGTCGCGCTGGGAGCCGCGCGGGGCATCCCGACACCCTTCAACGCGGCCCTGGTGGCGCTGCTCAAGGGCGTCGAATACAAGTCGACCGAGGCGCGCGCGCGCACCGAGGACGACTACGCGCGGATCGAAGCCGCCGCCGCCGGGACGAAGCGACCCGCCTGAACGCAAGCGCAAGGAGGCGCGAGCGATGCCGACCATCCTGACCCCGGCGCAGCGCGCCGATTTCGAGCGCGACGGCTATGTCTTCGCGCGCGGCCTGTTCGACGCCGAGGAGACGCGGCTGCTGCGCGAGGCGATGGAGAAGGATCCGGCGATCGCCGCGCATTTCTACAATCGCCACGACGCCACCGGCGCGGCGACCAAGATGGTCACCTGGAACCACCCCGGCGACAGCGTCTACGGCATGGCCGCGCGCGCGGCGCGGATGGTCGACACGATGGAGGACCTGCTCGGCGGCGAGGTCTATCACTATCATTCCAAGCTGACCGCCAAGGAACCGCACGAGGGCGGCGCCTGGGAATGGCACCAGGACTACGGCTACTGGTACAACAACGGCTGCCTGTTCCCGCTGATGGCGTCGTGCATGATCGCGCTCGACCGCACGACGCGCGCCAATGGCTGCCTGCAGGTGCTGCGCGGCTCGCACGCGATGGGACGCATCGACCACGGCCTGCTCGAAGGCCAGCAGGTCGGCGCCGATCTCGCCCGCGTCGAGCAGGCCAAGGCCAGGCTGGAGACCGTCTACGCCGAGATGGAACCGGGCGACGGACTCTTCTTCCACTGCAACACGCTGCATCGCTCGGACCAGAACCGCTCTCCCGACCGGCGCTGGACGCTGATCTGCTGCTACAACGCCGCGCGCAACGATCCGTATCGCGAGCATCACCACCCGCGCTACACGAAGCTGGACAAGGTGCCGGACGATGCGATCCGCGCCGCGGGCCTGCGCTTCTCCGATGCGGCGCATGACGGCGCCTTCCTCAAGCGGGCGACCGCACCCAAGGATCTGCGCACGCGCGGCGGCGCGGTGTTCGACCGCGGCACCGCGCGCTGAGCGCCGCCCGTCAGGGCGTATGCGCGTAATGCGTCAGACGCAGGAACGGCCGCAGCCCCGCCGCCTGCGCCAGCCGGATCGAGGCGAGATTGCGCTCGTGGACCTGATAGCGCGGGAAACGCCCGTGCCGTCCCAGCTCGCCCAGCACGGCGCGCACCGCGCGCGCGCCGTGACCCTGGCGGCGCGCGGCCTCGGGCGTGAACACGCCGCCGATCTCCCACACGCGCGACCAGTTCTCGTAGGCGAAGCACACCGCGAGCGGTGACGCGGCCGGCCCGGCCACGCAGGCGAAGGCGCGCCCGTCGGCAAGCATCGGCGCCAGCCAGTCGCGGGCATGGTCCTGCGCGGCGAAGAGCGCGAATGCCGCCTCCCCGGGCACCGGACCGATGCGGACATCCGGATCGGCGGCGAGGCCGGCGAGTTCCGCGGGCGGCGCCGTGAACGACAGGATCTGCATGCGCCGCTCGAGCGCGAAGGTCTCGGCCACCGCCTCGCGGTCGGCCTCGCCGTCCAGCTTGAAGACCAGCCCGGTGCCGCGCGGCACATGGCCAAGCAGCGCCCGGGTCAGGTCGGGTCCGTCGCTGGCGACCAGCACGACGAACCGCGCCGCCGGATAGGTCCGCCGGTCCCAGGACGTGGCGGCCGCGTCGAGCACCACCAGGAACCCGTCGCGCGCGCCGTCGGCGACATGGTGAAGCCGCGCATGGCCGGGATAGGCCTGCAGATGCTTGAGCAGGACGATGTTGCGCAGCGGATCGCGCGCCAGACGCTCCTCGGCCGCCGTCATGCCCGGCGCGCTCAGTCGCGCCGGCGCAGCGCGCGCCAGGCGAAGAAGATGGCGAAGAGAATCGCCAGCGACACGGTGCTGCGCAACGCCGGCGGCATCTCGTCCAGCCGCTGGGTCAGCCAGGCCGCGATCGCCGTCGGCGCCAGCAGCAGCGGCGCCCAGATCACGGCCGACACCCAGTTGGCGATGTGGAAGCGACGCGCGTCGACCCCCATCGTGCCGGCCAGCAGCGGCACCACCACCCGCGCCGGGCCGATGAACCGGCCGACGAACACCGCCATGACGCCCCAGCGCTCGAAGAAACGATGGCCGCGCGACACCAGTTCGGGTCGCCGCGCCAGCCAGGGCAGCGACTCGATCTCCCGGGCGTAGCGCCGCCCGCCCTCGTAGCTGATCCAGAAGCCCAGGCCGGCACCGACGATGCCCCAGGCCGAGAGCGTGCCCAGGTCCAGCAGCCCGGCGGTGGCGAGGCCGCCGATGCCGATCAGCATCAAGGTCGCAGGGACGATCGCGCTGACGATGGCGAGCGATTCGAGGAAGCAGATCGCGAAGACGATCGGCCCGGCCAGGGCCGCATGCGTCTCGACGAAACCGGTGAGGGGCGCGAACAGGTCGGCGAACAGGTTTTCCATGCCGGGCCTAGACATGCCCAGGTCCAGGACAATTTCAACCATCTTGCGGGGACGGGCTTGCGCCCGATGCGCCATGTCGCCGGCCCAAGATCGCCGCCCGCGCGCCTGCGTCAGGGGTTAATCTGCCCTACCCGAGCATGCAGCCGCCCATCGCGACCGACATCGACCCCGACGCGCCGCCGGCGCTCGCCGCCCGCGCCGGCCGCGCGGCCTGGTGCGCGCCGGACGGCGCGCTGGCGACGATGGACGCGGCGCAGGCCGCCGACAGGCTCACGCGGACGGCGCCCCTGGTCGTGCATCTGCGCGCCACAGCCAGGCGGCTCGGCGTCGAGCCCTTCCCGGCCTTCGACCTGCTCGAACTCTTCGCCTTCGTGCGGCCGGCGCAGTTCTGCCTGCCGACACCGGCGGGGATGGCCCTGGCGCTGGGCCTGCCGGCTCCCCACGGCCTTGAGGCGGAGGCCGCCTGCCTGCCAGGAATCGCGGCCGGGCTGCTGGACGAACTGGCGGCGCCGGCGCTGCGCGCGGACGGAACCCTGGCCGCACTCGCCCGGCTGATGGCCCGCAGCGGCTGGCGCTGGGGCCGGGCCGTGCTCGCGGCGCTCGCCGCCGATCCAGCCCCGCGGCCGGAGGATGCCCGCGCGCTCGCGGTCTGGAACCGGCTGGGCGAATGGGCCGAGTTCGCGCCCGATCCGGCGCCGGGCGACCGACCGGTCGAGCCGGTCGAGGCGCGCGCGCGGCTGGTGCGGATGCTGGGGCCCGGGGCCGAGGCGCGGCCGCAGCAGGCGGACTATGCCTCGGCGGTCAGCTTCGCCTTCGCGCCGCGCGCCCATGAAGGCGAGCCGCGTCTGGTGATGGCCGAAGCCGGGACCGGGGTCGGCAAGACCCTGGGCTATCTGGCCCCGGCCACGCTCTGGGCGGAGAAGAACGGCGCCCCGGTCTGGGTCTCGACCTACACCCGCAACCTGCAGCACCAGATCGATCGCGAGCTCGACCGGCTCCATGCCGACCCCGAGATCAAGCGGCGGCGCGTGGTGCTGCGCAAGGGCCGGGAGAACTATCTCTGCCTGCTCAATCTCGAGGAGGCCGTGCAGAGCCTGGCGCTGCGCGCGCACGAGGCGGTGGCGCTGGGTCTGGTGGTGCGCTGGGCCGAAGCCTCGCGCGACGGCGACATGGTCGGCGGCGACTTCCCCGCCTGGCTCGCCGACCTGCTGGGCCCCGGCCGCACGCGCGGGCTTGCCGACCAGAGGGGCGAGTGCATCCATTCGGCGTGCCCGCATTACCGGCGCTGCCTGATCGAGAAGACGATCCGGCGCGCGCGCCGTGCCGACATCGTCGTCGCCAACCATGCGCTCGTGCTGGTGCAGGCGGCGACCGGAGGGCTCGACGAGCGCCATCTGCCGGCACGCTACGTCTTCGACGAGGGTCATCACCTGTTCGACGCCTCGGACTCGGCCTTCGCGGCGACGCTGTCGGGCGACGAGACGATGGAACTGCGGCGCTGGCTGATGGGCGCGGAGGGCGGGTCGCGGCGAAGCCGCGCGCGCGGCCTCGCGCGGCGCATCGGCGACCTGGTCGCCGGCGAGGACGAGGCCGCCGCGCTGATCGGCGCCATCGAGGAGGCGGCGCGCGCCCTGCCCGCCGCCGGCTGGGAGAAGCGCCTGCGGCCGGCCAGCGCCGTCGGGCCGGCCGAGGTGTTCCTCGCCGCCGTGCGCCAGCAGGTCTATGCGCGCGCCAAGGACGCCGGGGACGGCTTCTCGCTGGAAGCCGGCACACGGCCGCTGGTCGAAGGTCTGGGCGAGGCCGCGGCCGAGCTCGACGGGGCACTCGAGGCGCTGGCGCGGCCGATGCGCCAGCTGGTCGCGGCGCTGCACGCCAAGCTGGAGCGCGAGGCCAAGGATCTCGACACCGCCGCGCGCGGACGCATCGAGGCGGCGATCCGCGGGCTCGAACGCCGGCTGGAGGGCCAGGTCCTGGCGTGGCGCGCGATGCTGCGCAGCCTTGCCGAGGAGACGCCGTCGCGCTTCGTCGACTGGTTCGAGGTCGAGCGCGACGACGGCCGCGACCGCGACGTCGCCTACCAGCGCCGCTGGCTCGACCCCACCGAGCCGCTGGCCGCCGCGGTGCTGCGCCCGGCCCAGGGCGCGCTGGTCACCTCGGCGACGCTGACCGACGGCGGCGGCGACCCCGAGACCGCCTGGGCGATCGCCGCGGCACGCAGCGGGGCGGCGCATCTGCCCTCGGCGGTCCGCGCCACCGTGCCCTCGCCCTTCGACTATCCCGCCCAGACCCGGGTCTATGTCGTCACCGACCTGGGCCGCGACGATCCCGCGCGCATCGCCAGTGCCGTGCGCGCGCTGTTCCTGGCCAGCGGCGGCGGGGCGCTGGGCCTGTTCACGGCGATCAGCCGGCTGCGCCGCGTCCACGGGCTGATCGCGCGCGATCTCGAGGCCGCGGGGCTGCCGCTCTACGCCCAGCATGTCGACGCGCTCGACACCGGCACGCTGATCGACATCTTCCGCGCCGAGGAAGACGCCTGCCTGCTCGGCACCGATGCGGTGCGCGACGGCGTCGACGTGCCCGGCCGCAGCCTGCGGCTGATCGTCTTCGACCGCGTACCCTGGCCGCGCCCGACCATCCTGCACAAGGCGCGAAAGGCCGCGATGGGCGGCAGCGCCTACGACGACACGCTGACAAGGCTCAAGCTCAAGCAGGCCTTCGGCCGGCTGGTCCGCCGCGCCGGCGACCGCGGCGTCTTCGTGATGCTGGATTCGCGCCTGCCCTCGCGGCTCAAGGGCGCCTTCCCGCCCGGCGTGGCGGTCGAGCGCGTCGGGATCGCCGAGGCCGTCGCCGGCGTCGCCGCCTTCCTGGCGCCGCTGCCGCGCTGAGGCGCGGCCACCCGGGTCAGCCCTCGCCCGCGCCGGCGGTCTCGTGCCAGCGGCGCAGCGCCAGACGCGCGGCGAGCCCCAGCAGCGCGAAGATCGCGATGCCCGCCGCGGAGATCAGCGTCAGCGCCGCGAACATCTTCGGGATCTGCAGCCGGTAGCCCGATTCCAGGATCACATAGGCGAGGCCCGATCCCGTGCCGCCCGTGCCGGCGACGAATTCCGCGACCACCGCGCCGATCAGCGCAAGCCCACCCGAAACGCGCAGCCCGGCGAAGAAATAGGGCAGTGCGGCGGGCAGCCGCAGCCGCCACAGCGTCTGCCAGCGCGAGGCGCCGTAGAGCCGGAACAGGTCGGCCAGATTGCGGTCGGCGGCGTCGAGCCCGGTCGCGGTGTTCGACAGGATCGGGAAGAAGGCGACCAGCCAGGCGCAGATCAGCAGCGCCAGCGTCGCGTCCTTCGCCCAGATGATCACCAGCGGCGCGATCGCCACCACCGGCGTCACCTGCAGCACGACAGCGTAGGGGAACAGCGCGCGCGCCAGCCAGCGCGACTGGGCGAAAAGGATCGCCAGCGCCACGCCCAGCAGCACGGCCGCGGCGATGGCCATCGCGGTGATGCGCAGCGTGACCAGCAGCGCCGCCTGGAGCCCGCTCCACTCCGCGACAATGGTGCGCGCGATGCGCACCGGCCCGGGCAGGACATAAGGCGGAATGCCCTGGAGCGCGACCATCGCCTCCCACAGCGCCAGGACCAGCACGCCCAGCAATGCCGGCGCGGCGATGCGCGCCAGGCGCGAGGCCCCGTTCATCGCGCGCCGCCCCCGGTCGCCGCGGCGAGAAGGTCGGAGACAGTGCGGCATTGCGCGGCGTAGCGCGCCGAGGTGCGGTAACCGGCCGCGCGCGGCGCCGGCTCGGCGAGGCGATGTTCGGCCACCGCGCGGCCCGGCCGCGGCCCCATCACCACGACCCGCTCGCTCAGATAGACCGATTCGAAGACCGAATGGGTCACGAAGACCGAGGCGAAACGCTGCACCGACCACAGGGCCAGAAGGTCGTCGTTGAGCTTCCAGCGCGTGATCTCGTCCAGCGCCGCGAAGGGCTCGTCCATCAGCAGCAGACGCGGCCGGGTGACCAGCGCGCGCGCGATCGACACGCGCATGCGCATGCCGCCCGACAGCTCGCGCGGCACCGCGCGCTCGAACCCCGCCAGTCCGACCGCGTCGAGCGCGGCGGCGGCGCGCGCCGCGGCCTCGGCGCGCGGCACGCCCGCCAGCCGCAGCGGCAGCATCGCGTTGCCGAGCGCGCTCGACCAGGGCATCAGCGTCGGCTCCTGGAAGACGAACCCGATGCCGCCCGGCGCGCGGGCCGCCGCGGCCGCCGCCTCGTCCCAGACGATGCGCCCCGCGCTGGGCGCGGCGAGACCTGCGATCAGCCGCAGCGCCGTCGACTTGCCGCAGCCCGACGGCCCGAGCAGGCTGACGAAGTCGTGCGGCCCGATCTCCAGATCGAGGCCGTCCAGGGCGGCGACGCCGTTCGCGAAGCGCTTGCCGACGCCGCCGAGCGCGACGAGCGGCGGCGCCTTCACATTCCCGTCCGCTTGTTGACGAAGCGGGTGTTGAAAGCCTTGCGCCAGTCGAGCGAGGCCGGATAGACGCCGGCCGCGACGGTCGAATCGAAGAACTCCTTCCAGCGCGCCTCGGTCATCGCGCCGATGCCGAGTTCCTTCGCGTCGCCGGAATCGAGGATCCCGTACTGGTTGAGGATCGCGCGGCCATGGGCCAGCAGGTCGTCCGTCATCTCCGGGTTGTCGCGCTTGATCAGCGCGTTGGCGGCCGAGGGATCGCCGTAGTGATAGGCGTAGCAGCCCTTGATCGAGGCGTCGACGAAGCGCTGCACCAGATCCGGCTTCTCGCGCACCAGGCGCTCCGAGGTCTCGATCAGCGTCGAATAGGCGGCGAAGCCGGAATCGGCGATCAGCATGACCACCGGCTTGAACCCCGCCTGTTTCTCGATCGAGTACGGCTCCGAGGAGAGATAGCCCTGCTGGACCATGTTGCGGTCGGCGAGGAACGGCGCGGGGTTGAACGTGTAGGGCCGGATCTGGTCGTCGGTGAAGCCGAATTTCTGCTTCAGGAACAGCCACCACGTGGCGCGCGCGTCGGTCGAGATCAGGATCGGCTTGCCCTTGAGCGCAGGCAGGCTGTCGTTGCCGACGCCAGGATGGGCGATCAGCACCGCCGGCAGCTTCTGGAAGATGGCGGCGACCGCCACCATCGGAATGCCTTCGCGCACGAAGTTCAGCGCTCCGTAGGCGTTCGAGCCCATGTTGAAGTCGAGCGCGCCGTTGATCATCAGCTGGCGATGGTTGACGTTCGGTCCGCCCTGGCGGATCGCGACGTCCAGCCCGTGGGCGCGATAGATGCCGGCGGCCTGCGCCTGGTAGAAGCAGCCATGTTCCGCCTGGGCGCGCCAGTCGGTGCCGATGCTGATCCTGTCCTGCGCCGTCGCCGCGGCACCCGCCGCCAGGAAGGCTGCGCCCGCGAGCGCCGCCGCGAAATTCCTCGTCATCGCCATCCTCCTCGCGAACAAGCCGGATCAGCATGCATCAATCCGGCCAGACCATCAAAGCGCGCATC
>JBIKLI010000268.1:0-6127 GCA_044359885.1 Alphaproteobacteria bacterium
GCCGAGCGCCTGCATGATCCGGCCGGTCACGTTGCCGCCGACGCGGATCTTCTTGCCCCTCAGGTCGTCGAGGCTGGTGAACGGGGCGGCCCGCATGAAGATGAAGGGCTCGGAATGGACCCACAGGCCGAGCACCTTGACGCCTCTATGCTCGTTGTAGCGAGAGCCATAGCGCTCATAGGTGGCCCAGGCGGCCGCCGCACCAGCCCAGGGATCGGGCGACATGAACGGCAAGTCCATGACCTGGGTCATCGGGAAGCGCCCTGTATTGTGCCCGGAGACGCCGTAGCCGATATCGACCACGCCGTTGACGACGAAGTCGAAATACTCGGGCGGGCGACCGATCGCCGAGGGCATCAGCTCGAGCTTGAGCGAGCCGTTGGACTCGCGTTCGATCGCCCGCGCCCAAGGCTCGATGATGCCGCGCGGGATCAGGTGATGGCCCGGCAGCCAGTTGCCGATCCTGAGCGTCGTGGTCTGCGCGGCCGCCGTGCCGGCCCAGACAAGCGCCACGCCGGCCAGGGCGAGTTGGAGCAGTTTCTTCATTGCGAAGCCTCCCTTGGGAAAATCACGCGATTGAACCGTCGCGCCCGCCAATGATCAAGCCTCCGGCGGCGGTTCGACCGGCCAGTCGACGGCGCCCGAATGGGTGACGGCGCCCAGATACGCGGGGCCGACCCCGGCGGCGTATTTTTCCAGAAGTCCCGCCAGACGCTCGCGCGGCCGCGCCCGCCACGCCGTGCCCCGTGCCGCCAGTTCGGTCTCCGGCAGCAGGACGTCGATGCGCCCCGCCGCGGCGTCGATCCGGATCAGGTCGCCGTCGCGCAGCAGCGCGATAGGCCCGCCCGCGGCGGCCTCGGGCCCCGCATAGCCGATGCACATGCCGCGGGTGGCGCCGGAGAACCGGCCATCCGTGAGCAGTGCAACCTGCTCGCCCATTCCCTGGCCATAGATCAGCGCCGTCAGCCCCAGCATCTCCCGCATGCCCGGGCCGCCCTTGGGACCCTCGTTGCGCACGACCAGGACGCTGCCGGCCGCGTAGCCGCGCGCGCGCACCACCGCGACCGCCTCCTCCTCGCTTTCGAAGACGCGGGCCGGGCCCTCGAAGATCAGCGACGTCAGTCCCGCGACCTTGAGCAACGCCCCCTCGGGACAGAGGCTGCCCTTGAGCACGACCACGCCGCCCGTGGGCGAGATCGGGTTCGCCGCCGCCCGCACGACTTCGCCGTCCGGAGCCTTGGCGGCGCGCGCCACCTCGCCGATCGTCCGGCCGTCGATCGTGGGACAATCGGCATGGAGACAGCCTGCCTCGAGCAGGGCCCGCAGCACGACCGACACCCCGCCGATCGCATGGACGTCGCGCGCCACGAATCGCCCGCCCGGCTTCAGATCGGCCAGCAGCGGCGTGCGCCGGAAGATTTCGGCGACGTCGTCGAGCGTGAAGCGGATCCCCGCCTCGTGCGCCAGGGCCGGCAGATGCAGCCCGGCATTGGTCGACCCGCCCGTCGCGGCGACCACGGCGCAGGCATTTTCCAGGCTCTTGCGTGTGACCAGGTCGCGCGGCAGCGGACCTCCGTCGCGAAGGATGCGCATCACCGCGCGGCCGGCGGCGCGCGCGACGGCCGGACGCTGCGCATCGACGCCCGGCAGCATCGCCGAGCCCACGGGGGCCATACCCATGGCTTCCGAGACCATCGCCATCGTGTTCGCCGTGAACTGCCCCGCGCAGGACCCGATCGTCGGCAGGCAGGCGCGCTCGAGCTCGTCGAGTTCCTCGCGGGTCATCCGCCCGGTCATGACCGCGCCCACGCCCTCGTAGGAATCGAGCGCGGTCACGTCCCTCCCCCGCCAGCGCCCCGGCAGCGCCGAGCCGCCATAGACGAAGACGGACGGCGCGTTGCAGCGGATCATGCCCATCATGATGCCGGGCAACGTCTTGTCGCAGCCGCCGAAGCCGACCAGCGCGTCATAGGCATGGCCGCGCATCACCGCCTCGATCGAATCGGCGATCAATTCGCGGCTGATCAGGCTGAAGCGCATCCCCAGATGGTTCATGGAGATGCCGTCCGAGACGGAGATCGTCGTGAATTCGCGCGGCGTACCGCCTGCTTCGCGCACGCCGGATTTCGCCTCCGCGGCCTGCGGCCCGAGCGTCAGCGAACACGGCGTCGTCTCGCCATGGGTGGACACCACGCCGACCATCGGCCGCGCGAGATCCTCGTCCGACAGCCCCATGGCGCGCAGGAAGGCGCGATGCGGCGTGCGGTCGATGCCGTCGATCGCGACCCGGGAGCGCCAGGGGCGGCGCGGACCCGCCGCGGCGCTCACATCGCCTCCCGCAGCAGGGCGGCCACCGACTCCTCGGTCAGCGGACGCGGATTGGTGGCCGCGGTGTGATCCTTGAGGGCATGCGGGATCACCTGCGCGAACATCGCCTCGTCGACGCCCATCGCGCGCAGCCCCGCGGGCAACCCGAGCCGCGCGTTGAGCCTGGCGACATGGTCGGCAAGATCGGCCCCCGCCGCCAGCCCCATCGCCTGGCGCAGCCGGTCGTATTTCCAGCCGATGCCGTTGACGCCGGCGTTGAAGCGCAGCACCGCGGGCATCACCACGGCGTTGAGCGTCCCGTGATGCGGATTGAGCGGCTGGATCGCGCCCAGCGGATGGGACAGCGCATGGACCGCTCCAAGCCCCTTCTGGAACGCCATCGCGCCCTCCATCGAGGCCATCATCATGTTCCAGCGGGCCTCCCGGTCGGCGCCGTCGCGCACCGCGCGCTCCAGATGGCCGGCGATGCGCATCGCGCCGTCGAGCGCGATCGCCTCGGCCGGCGGATTGACGGCCGGTGCCAGGAAGGTCTCGACGCAATGCGCGAGCGCGTCCATGCCCGTCGCGGCGGTGAGGCCCGGCGGCAGCCCGAGGGTGAGTTCCGGATCGCAGAGCGCGAGGCGCGGGATCAGATGCGGGCTGATCAGGGCGAGCTTGCGCCCGTCCTCCAGAATCACCACCGCGCCCCGACCGACTTCGCTGCCGGTGCCGGCGGTTGTCGGCACCGCGATCACCGGCGCGACCCTGGCCGTGATCCGCGCCACGCCGCCTTCGATCGCCATGTATTGCGCCAGTTCGCCCGGATGGGTCGCCATCAACGCGACCGCCTTGGCCAGATCCATCGACGAGCCGCCGCCCACCGCGACGACCCCGTCGCAGCCCTGGGCGCGATAGATTTCGAGCGCGGCCTTGGTGGCGCGCTCGGTCGGGTTCGAGGGCGTCGCGTCGAACACGCCGACCGGCGCCGGCGACATCGCCGCGGCGACACGACCGGCGATCCCCGCCGCGGCCACGCCCTTGTCCGTGACCAGCAGCGGCCGGGCGATGCCGGCCAGCTTCATCTCGTCGGGCAACAGCCTGACCGCACCGAAATCGAACTGGATGCGGGTCAGATAGGTGATCAGCGCCATGGTCTCCTCCGGTCTCGGTGCGACACCATAGCCGGATCCCTCGACGGCGCGCCGCTTTTCCTTGGCCTCAGCGGGGCTTGCCGCGCAGCCCGCGTCCCGTGGCGATCGCCGCGTCGCCGAACCGGGCCCGGATCTCTTCCACCGCCTGCTCCAGCTTCGCGTCGCGCCGGAACCCCTGGTCGAACAGATCGCCGGTGGCCGCCGCGGCGGCGGCAGGCACCAGTTCGCCGGCGCCGATCCCGATCAGCCGGTAGCGCTCGATGCCGGTCTCGGGCGCGAGCAGCGCGCGTCCCGCCTGGAACAGCTCGGTCGCCAGCTGGGTCGGCCGCGCCAGGGTCCGGCGACGGGTCAATAACCGGAAACGCGCGGTCTTCAGCTTGAGCACGACGCTGGCGGCATGGCTGTCGGCCGCGCGCAGCCGCCGCGCCAGAGTTTCGGCCAGGGGCCAGAGCCGGGCCTCGAGCGCCGCGCCGTCGGCGATGTCGCTCTCGAAGGTGGTTTCGCAGGAGATGCCCTTGGCCTCGCGCGACGGCTCGACCATCCTTGCATCGCGACCGAAGGCGATTTCGGCGAGGCGCTCGCCCCAGCGCCCATACCGTCCGCGCAGCCCCGCCGCACCGAGCGCCTGGAGCTGCGCGATCTGGCCGATCCCGTCTTCCGCCAGCCGCGCCGCGGCCTTCGGACCGACGCCGGGCAGCGCGCGCACCGGCTTGGCGGCGAGAAAGGGGACGGTCTCGGCGATTCCGACGACCCCGAACCCGCGCGGCTTGTCCAGCTCCGAGGCGAGCTTTGCCAGCAGCTTGTTGTGGCTGAGCCCGACCGAGACGGTGATCCCCAGTTCGGTCTCGATGCGCCGCGCGACGCGGGCGAGCACGATGGCCGGCGGCGCCCGGTGCAGCGCGGCGGTTCCGGACAGATCGAGATAGGCCTCGTCCAGCGACACCGGTTCGACGACCGGCGTCGCCTCCAGGAAGATCTCGCGCACCTGCCGGCTGACCGCGGCGTATTTCGCCATGTCCGGGCGGATGACCGTGGCCTGGGGGCACAGGGCCAGCGCCTTGAACATCGGCATCGCCGAGCGGACGCCGAAGCGTCGAGCGATGTAGCAGGCCGTCGTCACGACGCCGCGCTGGCCGCCGCCGACGATCAGCGGCAGATCGGCCAGCGAAGGGTCGTCGCGCTTCTCGACCGAGGCGTAGAACGCGTCGCAGTCGATATGCGCGAGCGCCAGCCCGAACAGTTCCGGATGGCGCAGCAGGCGCGGCGACAGGCAGGCCGGACAGCGCGCCGGCGCGTCGTCGTCGATACGACGCAGGCAGTCCCGGCAGAGGCCCGGCGCCGCCAACGACCCCGCCGCGGCGCTACTCGGCGGCCTTGGCGGCGACGCCGCGCTCCGCCAGCTTGCGCTCCAGCCGCTGGATCAGCGCGTCGAGTTCCTTGTGATCGTCCGCGTCCATCGTCACGCCGGGGGCGCGGACATGGGCCGAGGCGATGACGCCGCGGCGGCGCAGGATCTCCTTGCGGATCGACAGGCCGATTCCCGGCTGCTGCTCGTGGCGCACGACCGGCAGGTAGAGATCGTAGAGATCCTCCGCGCCCTCGGGATCGCCCGCGAAATGCTTGCGGCAGACCTCGACCAGCATTTCCGGATAGGCGAAGCCGGTGTTGGCGCCGTCGGCGCCCCGACGCAGTTCCTGCGGCAGGTAGAGCGCGGTGTTGCCGACCAGGATCGAGACCCGCCGCTTGCGGTCGCCCGAGGCCTCGGCGGCCCGTACCTTGGTCAGCTTGCGATGACCCGGAATGTCCTCGTGCTTGAGGACCTTGATGCTGTCATGGGCCTTCAGCAGCCGGTTGACGCAGCCGATCGACATGTTGACGCCGGTCAGCGCCGGATAATCCTGCAGCACGATCGGCACGCTGGCGCCCAGGGTCCGCACGACCGCGGCGTAGTAGGTCTCGATCGCCTCGTCGGTCTTGAGCCCGGCATTGGGCGCGACCATGACGCCGGCAGCGCCCATCTCCATGACCTTGTCGGTCAGCGACTTCATGACGGTCATGCCGGGCGCCGAGACGCCCACGATCACCGGGATCCGCCCCGCCACGCGCCTGAGCACGCGATCGGCGAACTGGACGGATTCCTCGGGCGACAGCTTCGGCGCCTCGCCCATCACGCCGAGGATCGTCATGCCGTCGCAGCCCACGCGCATGTAGTAGTCGGTCATGCGGTCGGTCGACTCGAGGTCGAGCGCGCCGTTGTCGGCGAAAGGGGTGGCAGCGATGATGTAGACGCCCTTGGCGCTTTCGTCGAGCAGGCGGGTCATGGCGCGATCCTCGATTGGCTGGTCTTGAACTGGCGTGATTTGTACTCTCTTATCTTGCCGTCCGGCGCCGGGGGGCGCCAGGGCTTTTGCGTGTCCCGACAACCGAGGTCCGGCCAAATGGCGTCATACGATCTGGTCATCCGCGGCGGCAAGGTCGCCACCGCCAGCGAAACCTACATGGCGGATATCGGCATTCGCGACGGGCGGATCGCCGCGATCGGCTCCGGTCTCGACGCCGGTGCGCGCGAGATCGACGCCGCCGGCCGATGGGTCCTGCCGGGCGGGATCGACAGCCATTGCCATATCGCGCAGCTGTCCTCGAGCGGCATCATGACCGCGGACGACTTC
>JBIKLI010000269.1:0-6116 GCA_044359885.1 Alphaproteobacteria bacterium
GATCCAGTCGATGCACCGGCTGGCGCGGGCCGAAGGCATCGCCCTGGCGCAGGCGGCCGCGCGTCTGGTCGAGACCGACGAGATCCGCGGCCCGGCGCGGGCCGGGCTGCGGCGTTTCCTCGACGATCTCGGCCGCTGGCGTGCCGCCCTCGCGACCCAGTCCCACGCCGACGTGATGGGGATCGTGCTGGACGAGTCGGGCTACACCGGCATGTGGCGCGACGATCGTTCGCCCGAGGCGCCCGGACGGCTGGAGAACCTCAAGGAATTCGTCTCGGCGCTGGAGCAGTTCGACACGCTGCGCGGCTTCCTCGAGCATGTCTCGCTGGTCATGGAGAATGCCGAGGCGGCGCCCGGCGACATGGTCAGCCTGATGACCCTGCACAGCGCCAAGGGCCTCGAGTTCGACGTCGTGTTCCTGCCCGGCTGGGAGGAGGGGCTGTTCCCCCATCCGCGCGCGCTCGACGAAAAGGGGGCGGCGGCTCTGGAAGAGGAGCGGCGGCTGGCCCATGTCGGGCTGACGCGGGCGCGGCGCCGCGCCTATGTCAGCTTCGCGGCGAACCGGCGCATCCACAATCTGTGGCAATCCGCGATCCCCTCGCGCTTCGTCGACGAATTGCCGGACGATCATGTCGAGCGCGTCGTCCAGCCGGGGCTGTGGGCCGGCGGACGCCGCCGCGATCGCGACGACGGTTTCGACCAGACGCCCCAATGGGTGTCAGCGCCTGCCGCCCCGGCGCGCCGTCCCGCGCCCCTGCCGGCGCCGGAGCTTTCCGTGCCGAGGCGTGTCGCACCGTCCGGCATCGCGGTCGGCGATCGCGTCTTCCACGAAAAATTCGGCTATGGTTCGGTGCGCGGGATCGAGGCCGGCAAGCTCGAGGTCGAATTCCCGACCGGCCGCAAGAAGGTGATGGACAGCTTCGTCCGCAAGGCATGACAGCGCCATGACGCGTCCCTGGCAGATCCGTCTCGTCGTCGACCCGATCGCCGAGCGCGCCTTCGGGCTGGCGCTCGAACCCGTGGCGCAGTCGATCGCCGCCTTCGAGACCGCCCCGGGCGGGCCATGGCAGGTCGATGCGATCTTTCCGGCCGACACCGAACCCCGGACGATCGAGGCCTGTCTCGCCGCCGCGGCCGCGTCGATCGGTCGATCGCCGCCGCTGGTGGTCGCTTCGCCCGTGCCCGATGTCGACTGGGTGGCCGAGAACCAGCGCAGCTTCCCGCCGCTGTCGATCGGTCGTTTCCATGTCCGCGGCAGCCATGTCGAGGGGCCGTCGCCGCCCGGGGCCTGGCGGATCGAACTCGATGCCGGCATCGCCTTCGGATCGGGCGAGCACGCGACCACGCAAGGCTGCCTGCTGGCCATCGCGGCGGCGGCCCGGCGCCGGGTGCCGCGCCGCGCCCTCGATCTGGGCTGCGGCTCGGCGATCCTCGCCATCGCCCTGGCGCGTGCCGGCGTTCCGGACGTGCTGGCCAGCGACATCGATCGGGATTCGGTCCGGGTCGCGGCCGAGAACCTGAAACTGAACGGCGTGGCGCGCCAGGTGCGCGTCCTGGTCTCGGATGGCTTCGCGCGGCTGCCGCGGCGCGGCGGGTTCGATTTCGCCGTCGCGAACATCCTGGCCGGGCCCCTGGTACGGCTGGCACCGCGCCTGTCGCGGGCTCTGGCCCCCGGCGGTCGCCTCGTCCTGTCGGGGCTGCTGGCCGATCAGGAGCGCGAGGTCGTGGCGGCCTATCGCGGCCAGCGGCTCGCCTTCGTCGGCCGGCGCGCGATCATGGGCTGGCACACGCTGGAGTTCCGGCGCCGGCCAGGCGGGGCGCCCGGCTGAAGCCCTGGGCTGGAAAAGCCTGGGCTGGAAAAGCCTGGGCTGGAAAAGGTTGCGGCGGCTCCCCGGTGGGGAGCCGCCGCCGCGCGCCCGCGTCCGGCCGAAGCCGGGAGGGGGAGGGATGGCCTCAGGCCGCCGCCTGGCGCGCGTTGTCGTTGCCGGGCTGGCGGTCGGCCGGCGCGGGCGTGGCCACCGCCGGTTCCGGTGCCCAGAGACCGGCGGCGACGCGGGGGATTTCCGCCCGCGAGATGCCGATATCGTCGAGCAGGCGCGGGTCGAGCGCCCGGAGTTCGGACAGGGCGGCCCGGTAGCGGCGCCACGCGGCGAGGCGGGCGATCAAGCGCCCGATGGCCCGGCCGGCGGTGCGCAGGCCGTCGGCGACGGCCTCTGCCCGCGCCTGCGCGGCCATGCGCTGCGCTTCGGCCAGCGTCGCGAGGCGCTGCTGCGCGGCGATGTCGGTACGGATCTGCGCCAGGCGCAGCAGTTCGGTTTCGGAATAGGTCAACATCTCGGTCTTCTCCGGAATGCGGCCTCGGCCTGCCCCGGGGGCACTCGCCGCCGGCCGCTTTCGATGCCGGGAAAATAGGGACGGGTGGAGAAACAAGGAGAGGCGATGCTGCGCCGCAGCATTGCAATTTATGAATGGCTCGAAGTGGGCCGGGACAGCGTTCTCCCGCGGGTCCACCCCGGGGATTGCGGCGTCCCCGGCCCTCGCCTAGGCTTCCCGTCCAGCGCGATCCATGAGCCGGGAGCAGGGGCCAGCGATGTCCGTCGATCAGACCAGCCGCGGCGAGGCTGCCGCCGATTTGCACCAAGCCTGCCAAGATATTGCCATATCTCTGGGGACGGGGATGAGCGGCGGGCAATTGGGGGCGCTGCTGGCCGGCGTCGCCGCCGCGCCGATGGCCGAGGACAGCGAGGCCTGGCTGAAGCTGGCCGGCGGATCCCTGGCGCCGGCACAGCGTGCGGCCCTGGTGGCGCTACAGGCACGCGTTGCCAAAGATATGCCGGAATCTCATGGCTTGCCGGGCTGGGAGCCGGGCCGGGTCGGGCGGCTGCGCGCCGAACTCGCCCGGCGCGAGCTTTCCGGGTTCCTGTGTCCCCGGGGCGACGAGCATCAGGGCGAATATGTCGCCCCCTATGCCGAGCGCCTGTACTGGCTGACCGGCTTTACCGGCTCCGCCGGTCTCGCCATCGTGCTCGCCGATCGCGCGGCGATCTTCGTCGACGGGCGCTACACGCTGCAGGTGCAAAGCCAGGTCGATGGCGGCGTCTTCGAGTATCGGCACCTCACCGAGTCGCCGCCCGGCGACTGGCTGGCGGCGCATGCGCCGCGCGGCGGCCGGATCGGCTTCGATGCCAGGTTGCATACGCCCGAGGGCCTGGCCCGGCTGCGCGCCGGCGCGGAACGGGCGGGGGCCGAACTCGTGGCGCTCGACGACGATCCGGTCGACATCGCCTGGCTGCGCAAGCCGCCCGCGCCCATCGCGCCGATCGTCGCGCATCCCGAGCGTTTTGCCGGCCGTTCCAGCGCCGCCAAGCGGCTGGAGATCGCCGAAGCCCTCGGCCGCGACGGGATCGGCGCGGCCGTCATCTCCGATCCCGCGTCCATCGCCTGGCTGCTCAACGTGCGCGGCGCCGACGTGCCGCATACGCCGCTGCCGCTGTCCTACGCGATCCTCGACGCGCGGGGCGAGGTCGACTGGTTCGTGGAGCCGCTGAAGCTCTCCCCCGGCCTTGCGGGGCAGCTGGGCAATCCCGTGCGCATCCAGCCGCCCGTGGCCTTCGCGGCGGCGCTCGACCGCCTGGGCGAATCCAGGACGCGCGTGCATCTCGACGCCGCGACCGCCTCGGTCTGGATCCAGGACAGGCTGGCCCGGGCCGGCGCCCAGATCCAGCGCGGCCAGGATCCCTGCGCGCTGCCGAAGGCGCGCAAGAACGACGGCGAGCTCGCCGGGGCGCGGGCGGCGCATCTGCGCGACGCGGTGGCGCTGGCGCGCTTCCTCGCCTGGTTCGCGGCGACGGCGCCGTCGGGCGGGCTCGACGAGCTGACGGTCGCCGAGCGGCTGCTGGAGCTGCGCCGGGCCGGGGAGCATTTCCGCGACACCAGCTTCGACACCATCTCCGGCGCCGGCCCGAACGGGGCGATCGTCCATTACCGCTCGACGCCGGCGACCAACCGGCGACTCGCCCCGGGCGAACTCTTCCTGCTCGATTCGGGCGCGCAGTATCTCGACGGCACCACCGACGTGACCCGCACGATGGCCGTCGGTGCGCCGGACGCCGAGCATCGCGACCGCTTCACCCGCGTGCTCAAGGGCCATATCGCCCTGGCCACGGCGCGGTTCCCGCGCGGCACGACGGGCTCGCAGCTGGACGTCCTCGCGCGCCGCCCGCTCTGGGAGGCGGGCCTCGATTTCGATCATGGCACCGGCCATGGCGTCGGCAGCTATCTTTCCGTCCACGAAGGGCCGCATCGGATCTCGAAGATGCCGAACACGGTGGCCCTGGAGCCCGGCATGATCGTCTCGAACGAGCCCGGCTACTACCGCACCGGCGCCTACGGTATCCGCATCGAGAACCTGATCGCCGTCCGCGCCATCGACCTCCCGGGCGCCGAACGTCCGATGCTGGGCTTCGAGACGCTGACGCTGTGCGCGATCGATCGCGCCCTGATCGAACCGGCGCTGATGACGCCCGCGGAGATCGCGTGGCTCGACGCCTATCACGCGCGGGTGCGCGAGGCGGTCGGTCCCCTGCTCGATCCCGGCGCGGCCGCCTGGCTGGCCGAGGCGACCCGGCCCATCGCCGCTTCGCGCTGAGCCGCGCGCGGAAGCGACGCGTCGCGAACCATGCCGCCGGAGCGCGGTTGCATACGTATTCAAGCTCTGCCAAATTCCCCGCCGGAGCGGGCAACGTGACGGGAGCACGGGATCTCGGATGGTCGCGGTCGCGCTGGAAGGAGTGACCAAGCGCTGGGGCGACGTCGTCGCCGTGCGCGGCATCGATCTTGCCATTTCCGACCGCGAATTCGTCGTGCTGCTCGGGCCTTCGGGCTGCGGCAAGACCACGACGATGCGCATGATCGCCGGGCTCGAGGATCCGACCGCCGGGCGGATCCTGATCGGCGGCCGGGTGGTCAACGACCTGGAGCCCAAGGACCGCGACGTCGCGATGGTGTTCCAGAACTACGGGCTCTATCCGACGATGAGCGTCTACGAGAACATACGCTTCCCGCTGAAGGTCCGCCGCATCGACCGCGCCCGCCACGACGCGATGGTACGCCGCGCGGCCGACATGGTCGAACTCGGCGCCCTGCTCGACCGGCGGCCGCGCGAACTGTCCGGCGGCCAGCGCCAGCGCGTCGCGCTCGCGCGGGCGATCGTGCGCGAACCCGCGGTGTTCCTGATGGACGAACCGCTGTCCAATCTCGACGCCAAGCTCCGGGTCTCGACCCGGGCCCAGATCAAGAATCTTCAGCACGCGCTGGCGGTGACGACCGTGTACGTCACCCACGACCAGATCGAGGCGATGACGCTCGCCGACCGGGTCGTCGTCATGGATCGCGGCGAGATCCAGCAGGTCGGCGCCCCGGGCGAGATCTACGACCGGCCCGCGAACGTCTTCGTCGCCGGCTTCATCGGCTCGCCGGCCATGAACCTGATCGACGGCGAGATCGCCGACGGCAGCTTCCGCGCGCCGTCGGTGCGCGTCGACGGCATGCCCCGCGTCGCGTCCGGCCGCGCCACGCTGGGCTTCCGCGCCGAGGATGCGGAGGTCGCTGCCGACGGCCAGATCGCCGCGCCGGTCTACAGCGTCGAGATGCTTGGCGACTCCACCCAGGTGACGCTGCGCATCGGGGCGACGCTGGTCGCGGCCAAGGCCCCCAAGCAGTTCCGCGCGCGCATCGGCGATCCGATCGCCCTGCGCGTGCGACCCGAGACCTGCCATCTCTTCGACCCGCGGACGGGCAAGCGGATGGCGGCGTGACCACCGCAACGAACAGGGAGAACGGACACATGATCGCGAAGATCCTCGCCGGCGCCGCGCTGGCCACGATGCTGGCGGGCGGCGCGCAGGCCGCCTGCGCGTTCCGCAACGAGGTGCCGCTGCGCACCCTGACCGCGGCCTTCGACGCCTGGAAGGCGGTGACCTCGGCGATGGCCGAGTGCGGCAACGTCCAGTCCGAGCTGGACCAGAATTTCCGCCTGAAGCAGCCGGCCGCCTTCGCGGCGACGCCGTCGCTCTATCATCTTGGCGGGGTGTCGAACGGCACGATGACGCCGCTGG
>JBIKLI010000270.1:0-6101 GCA_044359885.1 Alphaproteobacteria bacterium
ACGCTGGATGTTGTTCTCCGCCCGGCTGGTCTCGGCCACCGTGCGGCCGCCGCGATAGAGCGGCTGGCGCACCGTGCCGGCCACGGTTGCGGGCGAACGCATCCGCGTGGTCTCGGTCACCGTCCCGCGGACCGTGTCGGTCGTCGTGTTCCAGTCGCGGGCGCGGCCGATGTCGCTCGACACGCTGACCGTCGGCCGCCACCCGGAGAGCGCCTGGGCGATCGACTCGTCGGTCGCACGCTGGCGCGCGCGTTCGGCCTGCAGCAGGGGGTTGCTGCGATACGCGGCTGCGAGCGTCTCGTCGATCGTCTGGGCGCCGGCAGCGGCGGCCGCGAGGGCGATGGAAGCGACCGTCGCTGCCAACGCGACCTTGCGGCCAGTCTTGCGAGAAACGAGCATGTTCATCCTGCCGATCAATAGACTGCCATTGAAGGATCGATCCGGCGCGCCCAGGCATCGACCCCGCCGGCGAGATTCGTGGCATCGTCGCGCCCGCTGCGCCGCAGCCAGCCGACCGCCTGCATCGAGCGGCCGCCATGATGGCAGACCACCACGACGGGCGCACCGGCCGGGATCTCCGCCGCGCGCTGCGGCAGTTGACCGAGCGGGATCGCGAGACTGCCCGCGATCAGGCAGATCCCGGTCTCCCACGGCTCCCGAACGTCGACCAGGACGTGGGGAACGCCCGAGAGGCGCCAACGCGCGAGTTCCTCGACGTCGATCTGGATCGGCAGGGGGCTATCCATGGCGCAGATCCGGTTCAGAAGACGAAGTGCTGCGCCGGCTCGAAGCCGGGCAGCAGCGGGATGTTGGCGTCGAAGAGCATGCGTCCGGCGAGGCCGGAGGCATGGCGGGTCCAGAGCCAGGCGCGCCCGGGACCTTGGTCCGGCCGGAGGACGGCGACCAGCCGGCCGCCGGGCGCCACCTGAGCGGCGATGGCGGCCGGGACCTCGGCCACCGCGCCGCCGAACACCACCACGTCATAGGGCGCCTGCGCCGGATGTCCGTCGACGAGGCTGCCGCCGACCACGACGGCGTTGTCGATCCCCAGCCCCGACAGCACCGTCCCTGCCCGTGCCGCGAGTTCGCCGTCGGATTCGAGGGCCACGACCGTGCTCGCGAGGCGAGCCAGGATCGCGGTGCCGTAGCCGCAGCCGGCGCCGATCTCCAGCGCCACGTCGGCGGGCTGGATCGAAGCGGCCTGGACGAGGCGGGCGAAGACCATGGGCTCCATCGCAAAACGTCCGTTGCCGAGCGGGATGTCCTCGTCGACATAGGCGACCCCGGCAAGGCGGGTCGGCAGGAAGGCCGTGCGCTGGATCTCGGCCATCGCGCGCACCAGCCGGGTGTCCGTCACCTTGTTGGTGCGCAACTGGCTTTCGACCATGTTGAGCCGGCGGGTCGATTCTTCGGTCATCGCAAGGGGCTGCCGCAATCCTGGTTTCAGTCGTCACGTATACTCCGCGCGCCGATTCCATACAATTCCGGCCATCGGTCACGATCGTGACCATGTTGCCGGGCAAGCGCCGCTGTTGACCCCTGGCGGCGGCGCCCCTATACCTCCCCGCCCGTCGCCACGGGCCCGGTAGCAAAGTGGTAATGCAGGGGACTGCAAATCCCCTACGCGGCGGTTCGATTCCGCCCCGGGCCTCCATGGCGGCTTGGTTGCAGGAAGGCTTGGCGCGGCGCCCGCCGTGTTGTTATAAGCCGCCGCAGTCCTGATCCCCGGTAGCTCAGCGGTAGAGCAGCCGGCTGTTAACCGGCTGGTCGTCTGTTCGAATCAGACCCGGGGAGCCAGCTTCAAGGGAGGGTCCGCCCGCATCGCCGGGCGGACCCCCCGCCCCTCGCCCGGTCCCTCAAGCCCGCGAACCGGGTGGCGTCACGATGACCGAGAACGCACCCTACGACCTGCTCATCATCGGCGGCGGCGCCAACGGTGCGGGCATCGCGCGCGACGCCGCCGGACGCGGGTTGCGCGTCATGCTGGCGGAGCGGGCCGATCTGGCCGCGGCGACGTCGTCTGCGTCGAGCAAGCTGATCCATGGCGGCCTGCGCTATCTCGAGCATTACGCGTTCCGGCTGGTCCGCGAGGCGCTGGGCGAACGCGACATTCTGCTGCGCAACGCGCCGCACATCATCTGGCCGCTGGGCTTCGTGCTGCCCATGGGACCGGGCTCGCGCCCCGCCTGGATGCTGCGGGCGGGGCTCTTCCTCTATGACCGGCTCGGCTGGACGCCCGGCGGACCGCCTTCGCGCCTGCCGCGCTCGCGCGCGATCGATCTGCGCGGTTCGGCGCTGAGGCCGGAATTCGCGCGCGGCTTCCTCTACTCGGATTGCTGGGTCGACGACGCGCGCCTCGTCGTGCTCAACGCCTGCGACGCGTCTGCGCGCGGCGCGCGGATCGCCACGCGCACCGTCGTGCAGCGCGCCGAGCCCGCAGGCGACGTCTGGCGCGCCACGCTGGTGGGGCCCGACGGGACCCGGCAGACCGCGACCGCCCGTGCGATCGTCAACGCCGCCGGCCCCTGGGCCGGCGAAGTGCTGGGCGCAGCGCTCGGGGTCAACCGCGCGGCGACGCTGCGGCTGGTCAAGGGCAGCCACATCGTGGTCCGCCGGCTCCACGACGAGCCCCACGCCTTCATCCTGCAGAACGACGACCGCCGGGTCGTGTTCGTCATTCCCTACGAGCGCGCGTTCACGCTGATCGGCACGACCGACGTCACCGTCGGGCCGCAGCCGGGTCCGGTCGCGATCGACCCCGCGGAGACCGCCTATCTGTGTCGCGCCGCCAGCCGCTATCTCGCGAAGCCGGTGACACCGGCCGACGTCGTGTGGAGCTACGCCGGGGTGCGGCCGCTCTACGACGACGGGGCCGCCGACGCTTCGTCCGTGACGCGCGACTACGTTCTCGACCTTCAGTCGGGACCCGGACGGCCACCCGTCCTGTCCGTCTTCGGCGGCAAGATCACGACCTATCGCCGGCTGGCGGAGCACGCGCTGGAAAAGCTGGGGTCGTTCTTTCCGGCGATGGGCGCCGCGTGGACCTCGCGCACGCCGCTGCCCGGCGGCGACCTCCCGGACGCCGATTTCGGCTCGTTCCTGGCCATGTGGCGCGCGCGGCTGCCGTGGCTGGATCCAGCGCATCTCCACGACCTCGCGCGACGCCATGGCTCCCGGCTCGCGGGGATCGTCGGCGACGCGCGCGGCCCCGGCGATCTGGGCCGCCATTTCGGCGCCGGCCTCTATGCGCGCGAGATCGAATGGCTGCGGCAGGAGGAATGGGCCCGCACGGCCGACGACGTCCTGTGGCGCCGGACCAAGGCCGGCCTGCATCTGGACGAGGCCGCGCGGCGCGCCGTCGCCGCGCATATCGGCGCGTGAACAGGTCGCCGCCGGAGAGGCTGGCGACGGCGCCCCGGCCGGATCAGGTCAGGTAGGGTCGGATCCATCCCAGTCCTGCGCTGGTCCCGGCGCGCGGACGATACTCGCAGCCGATCCAGCCGGCATAGCCGATGGCATCGAGATGCGCGAACAAGAAGGGATAGTTCACCTCGCCACGGTCGGGTTCGTGGCGTTCGGGCACGCCGGCGATCTGGACATGCCCGATATGCGCCAGGTCGCGCTTCAGCTTCACCGCCAGATCGCCCTCGACGATCTGGCAGTGGTAGAGATCGAACTGGACCTTCAGGTTCGGCGCGCCGACTTCGGCGCGGATCGCCTGGGCGTCGTCCTGCCGGTTGAGGAAATAGCCGGGGATGTCGCGGGTGTTGATCGGTTCGATCAGCACGTCGCGCCCGGCCGCGGCCGCGCGCGACGCGGCGAGCCGCAGATTGGAAACATAGGTGGCGCGGCAGCGTTCGCGATCGGCACCGGCGCCGGGAATGCCGGCCATGACATGCAGCCGCGGACAGCCCAGCGCCTCGGCGTATTCGAGCGCCGTTCCGATCGAGGCCGCGAATTCGGCCTCGCGCCCCGGCAATGCCGCGAGGCCGCGCTCGCCGCGCTCGAAATCACCCGGCGGCAGATTGAACAGGACGTTCTCCAGACCTGCGGACCGCAGACGCGCGGCGACCTCCGCGGCCGGATGGGCATAGGGGAACATGAACTCGACGGCGCGGAAGCCGTCCTTCGCGGCGGCGGCGAAGCGGTCGAGAAAGCCGACCTCCTGGTACATCATCGACAGATTGGCGGCGAAGCGAGGCATGGGGCGGATCTCCGGGTCGGCGTGGATGGGCGTCGCGCGCTCAGGCCTTCGGCTCGCCCGACGGCAGGTCGATGCCGGCGAGGGCCTGGAAGACCTTGATGACGGCGGCGTCGTCCTCGGCGCCGAGGCCACGCGCGGCCGCCATCGTGAACAGCTGATGGGCGCTCGCCGCCATCGGCGTCGGGAACCGGTTCTGGCGCGCCGTGTCCAGGACGATGCCGAGATCCTTGACGAAGATGTCGACCGCCGAGCGCGGGGTGTAGTCGTTGTCGAGGACGTGGGCCATGCGGTTCTGGAACATCCACGAACCGCCGGCGCTGTTGGTGATCACCTCGTAGACGGCGCGCGGATCCGCGCCAAGCCGGATCGCCAGCGCCATCGCCTCGGCCGCGACGGCGATATGGGCCCCGGCGAGCAACTGGTTGATCAGCTTGACCTGCGACCCCGCGCCCGGCGCATCGCCCAGGCGGTAGACCTTGGCGGCGATCGTCGCGAAGACCCGCTCGCATGCGGCGAAGGCCTCGGGCGCGCCCGAGGCCATCAAGGTCAGCTTGCCCGCCTGTGCCCCCGCCGCTCCGCCCGAGACCGGCGCGTCGATCAGGTGCAGCCCGAGCGCGGAAAGCCGCGCACCAAGCCGCGAGGGGTAATCGGGCGGGACCGTCGCGCTCTGGACGACGACGGCGCCGCGGCGCATCGCCGCCGCCGCCCCCGCTGTCCCGAAAAGGACGTCGTCGACCTGCGCGGCGTTGACCACCAGCGTGATGGCGACATCCGCTCCTACGGCGGCATCGGCCGGCGATGGGTGGGCAACCCCGCCAAGCGCCTCCAGCCGGTCACGCGCGTCGGCGCGGACATCGAAACCGGCGACGGCATGGCCGCCGCGCAGCAGCGACGCCGCGACCCCCATCCCCATCGAGCCCAGACCGAACACAGCGACATTCATCGGCATCCCCGCTTCCCGGCGCCGCGACCGCGGCGCGAAGTTCCGTTTGCGGCGATGCCGCCTTCGGCGTCACAACTTACCAGGGCTCGCCACGAACAGGCGACCCCAAAGCGCCCGGCGCTGTCGCACCACGCCAAACCACGGAGCCCGAACGGATGACCTCCACCGCCTGCCTGCTCGGCGCCATCGCCGACGATCTGACTGGCGCGACCGACCTGTGCAACACGCTGGTGCGCGAGGGAATGCGCACGGTCCAGACCGTGGGCATCCCCCCGGCCGGGTTCGCGGTCCCGGACGCCGACGCGATCGTGGTCGCGCTGAAATCGCGTACCATCCCGGCCGGCGACGCGGTCGCGCAGTCGCTTGCGGCGCTGGACTGGCTGCGCGACGCAGGCGCCCGGCGGTTCTTCTTCAAGTACTGCTCGACCTTCGATTCGACCGACGAGGGCAATATCGGCCCGGTAGCCGACGCCCTGCTGGATCGTCTCGGCGCACCGCTGGCCCTCGCCTGCCCGGCCTTCCCCGAAACCGGACGCGCGGTGTTCCAGGGGCATCTCTTCGTCGGCGACGTGCTTCTGTCGGACTCGCCGATGCGCGATCATCCGCTGACGCCGATGCGCGACCCCAGCCTGGTGCGCGTGCTGCGCCGCCAGGCCCGGCGCGAGGTCGGGCTGGTCGCATACGCCGAGGTCGACGCCGGTGCGGGGCGCATCGCCGCGCGGTTCGCCTCGCTCGCCGCCGCAGGAACCGGTCTTGCCATCGTCGACGCCGTCTCGGACCGCCATCTGCGGGAAATCGGCGAGGCCGCCGCCGACCACGCACTGGTCACCGGCGGTTCCGGCGTCGCGCGCGGCCTGCCGGCGGCATGGCGCCGCCGCGGCCTGCTGGCGGACAATCAGGCCGCGGACGACCTGCCGCACGTGCCCGGACCGGGCGCCGTCCTCGCCGGCAGCT
>JBIKLI010000419.1:0-3489 GCA_044359885.1 Alphaproteobacteria bacterium
CGCGCTTGAGCTGCGCGGCGACCTCGGCCGCGAAGTCTTCCTGCTTCTTCTCGACTCCCTCGCCGAGAGCGTAACGCAGGAAGCCCGCGAGCTTCACGCCCGAGCCCATCTCCTTGGCCGCCTTGGCGACCACGTCCTTGACCCGGCTCTCGCCGTCGACGACGTAGAGTTGCTCGAGCAGCACCGTCTCCTCGTAGAACTTCCGCAGGCGCCCTTCGACCATCTTCTCGATAACCTGCGCCGGCTTGCCCGACGCGGCGGCCTGTTCGGAAAGGATCGCGCGCTCGCGATCCAGCGCCGCGGGATCGACGCTGCCGATATCGAGCGCCGACGGGTTCGCCGCGGCGACATGCATGGCGATCTGCTTGCCGAGCGCCAGCAGCCGCTCCGGGTCGCCCGCGGATTCGAGCGCGACGAGGACCCCGATCTTGCCCAGGCCCGGCGAGACAGCGTTGTGGACATAGCTGGCGACGACGCCGGCCGGAACGGCGAGGACCGCGGAACGGCGCAGGCTCATGTTCTCGCCGATCGTCGCCACCAGGGTCGTCAACCGGTCGCCGACGCTGCCGCCGCCCGCGATCGGGGCGGCGCGGATCGCGTCAAGCGAATCGCCCACCGTCAGCGCCGCCTCGGCCGCGGCACGCGCCAGCGACTGGAACTGGTCGTTGCGGGCAACGAAGTCGGTCTCGGCGTTGACCTCGACGACCGCCCCGCGCGGTCCGGACGCCGCCACGGCCACCAGACCTTCGGCGGCCACGCGGCCGGCCTTCTTCGCCGCCGCCGCCAAGCCCTTCTTGCGCAGCCAGTCGACCGCCGCCTCGAGATCGCCCGCGGTCTCGGTGAGGGCCTTCTTGCAGTCCATCATGCCAGCGCCGGTCTTCTCGCGAAGCTCCTTGACGAGGCTCGCCGTGATCTCGGCCATGTCGAACGTCCTTTCCGGATTGTCGGTCCCGGCGCATCGCGCCAGGGTTGCGATGCGTCAGGCGCGCGGCGTGCGCTTGCCGGCGCGCGACGAGGCCGGCTTCGCCGGCGGCGCGGGCGGCACGTCCGCAACCGCAGCCGCCACGATCTCCTCGCCGCCTGCCGCGGGCACCGCGGCCTCCTCGCCGGCCGGCGCCGCCTCGGCCTCGGCCTCGGCCGCGACCGCAGCCTCGACCGGAGCGCTTTCCTGCGCCCCGACATCGATCCCCGAGGCGACCATCTCGGCCTGCAGCCCTTCCAGCACCGCGCCCGCGACGAGGTCGCAATACAGCTGGATCGCGCGCAGTGAGTCGTCGTTGCCGGGAATCGGGAAGCTGATCCCGCTGGGATCGCTGTTCGAGTCCAGGATCCCGACCACCGGCACGTTCAGCCGGCGCGCTTCCTCGACGGCGATCGATTCCTTGTTGGTGTCGATGATGAACAGCAGGTCGGGAAGACCGCCCATCTCCTTGATGCCGCCCAGGGCCCGCTCGAGCTTGTCGCGCTCGCGGGTCAGGTTCAGGGTTTCCTTCTTGGTGAGGCCCTTGACGTCACCGCCCAGGCGCTCGTCCAGTTCGCGCAGGCGCCGGATCGAGTTGGAGATCGTCTTCCAGTTGGTGAGCATGCCGCCCAGCCAGCGATGGTTGACGAAATACTGGCCGCAGCGCTGCGCCGCGGCCGCGATCGGATCCTGCGCCTGGCGCTTGGTCCCGACGAACAGCACCCGCCCGCCCTGGGCGGTCACTTCGCGCACGGCTTCCAGGGCCTGGCCCAGGAGCGGCACGGTCTGCTGCAGGTCGATGATGTGGACGTTGTTGCGGACCCCGAACAGATAGGGTTGCATCTTCGGGTTCCAGCGCCGCGTCTGGTGCCCGAAATGGACGCCTGCTTCGAGCAACTGGCGCATCGAGAACGATGGCATGGCCATGGGTCGTGTCCTTCTCCGGTTGATCCGCCGCGGATTTTGCACCCGGAAAGGCCGGGCACCGGAAGCGACGGGCGCCAGGGGCGCCGCACCGCGAGATCCGCGTGAGGGTTGCGTCCGGCAGGACCACCCCGCCGCGACGTGGCGGGTTCTAGCCAGTCGCCGCCACCGGCGCAAGAGGCCTGCCGCCGCGGGCGTGGGCGCCGCGCCGGTCCCCGCCCGGCGGCACGACGGGCCCGGATTGGCTCGACGACAGGCATGGCCGGACACGGAATGGATTGTCTTGCGCCGAGATCCGCGCCACCATGACTTCGGTCATGCTACGACGGCGTCTCCTCCTGGGCGCAGCCGCCGCCCTCCACGTGTCTGGCGCCGCCGCGGGCGCGCCGGCGAACGCGCGCCTCTTCGCCCGGCGCAGCGACAACATCCTGATCTTGTTGCTGGACGACCAGCCGGTCCATGTCTTCCGCGCCGCCTTCGGCCGGGAACATGGGCACAAGCAGATCCGCGACGACGCCAGGACCCCGGTCGGCGACTACACGGTCTTCCCGGCACGCCGTTCCGCGCGCTGGAAATGGTTCCACGCGATCGACTATCCCAACGTCCGCGACGTCGCCGCGGGCCGCCGGCGCGGCCTGTCGCGCGAGGCGCTGGGCGACGAGATCGGAATCCATGGGCATGGCGGCTGGCCGCCGACCGACCTGGTGGCGAGCCACGGCATGTCCTGGAACTGGACGGCCGGATGCATCTCGGTGAACGACACCGAGATCGAGACCGTGCGGGAGTTCGTCGTGCGGCCGATGCCCATCCGCATCGAAGGCTGACGGCGGGCCGCGCGCGTCAGGTCTCGGCGACCTCGAGCACGCCCGGCACCGCGGCGAGCCGCGCGCGCAGTTCCGCGGACACGGCGAAACCGCCCGGCAACTGGACCTCCGCCACCTCCTCCTCGCCCAGCCGGAGATCGAAGACGATGCGGCCCCGCCCCCGCCGCTCGGCCACGAACACGTCGCGCAACCCGGGAAGCGCCGCCTCGTCGGCCACCACGATGCGCATGCCCGCGGCGGTCGCGGCGGCGGCGACGTCCAGCGGCTGGATCGCCTGGGCCAGCAGCTTGATCGCCCCTTCCTCGAGACGCGCCTCGGCGGTGACCAGCACCGCCCGGCCGACCGTCAGGATCTCGCGCGTCGTCGCGAGGATCTCGGAGAACAGGGTCGCCTCGAAGACTCCGCTGGCATCGGAGCACTGCAGGAAGGCGAAGCGGTTGCCGTTGCGCGAAGTCCGCTCCTGTCTGCCGATCACGGTGCCGGCCAGCTTGACCCGCGCCGATCCGCCCTGACGCAGCCGTCGCGGCAGATCCGCCGCGCGCACGACCCCCAGCCGCCGCATGGCGAGCGCGTAGGAGTCCAGCGGATGCGCCGAAAGATAGAAGCCGATCGCCTCGAACTCGCCCCGCAGGCGCTGATCGAGCGGCCATTCCGGCACGCTCGCCGCGCGCAGCGGCGGCCGGCCGCCCGGCCCGCCGAACAGGCTGGACTGGTTCGAACTGCGCGCGTCGGGGGGCGGGGGGGGGGCGGGCCGGCCCCCGTAGGAGGGCGCGCGCGCGC
>JBIKLI010000495.1:0-2600 GCA_044359885.1 Alphaproteobacteria bacterium
GGCCTCGGCGTTCGCCTCGGCCAGGATCAGTTCGATGGCCGCGAAGGCGCGGGCGCGATTGGACTCGAGCGCGTCGAACGCGCCGGCCTTCACCAATTGCTCCAGCATGCGCTTGTTGATCTGGCGCGGGTCGACCCGGCGCGCGAAATCGCCGAGATCCGCGAAGGGCCCGTTGGCGTCGCGCTCCGCCACCAGCCACTCCATCGCCGTCTGGCCGACGCCCTTCACCGCCGCCAGCGCGTAGCGCACGGCGCCCTTGCCGCCCTCCGGGGCGCGTTCGACCGAGAAGGCGGCCGCCGACCGGTTCACGTCGGGCGGCAGCAGCGCGATGCCCAGCCGGTCGAGCTCCTGCCGGAAAGCCGCAAGCTTGTCGGTATTCGCCAGTTCGAAGCTCATGGACGCGGCCATGAACTCGACGGGATGGTTGGCCTTGAGCCAGGCCGTCTGGTAGCTGACCAGCGCGTAGGCGGCCGCGTGGCTCTTGTTGAAGGCGTAGCCCGCGAACTTGTCGACCAGGTCGAAGATGTTGCTCGCCTTGCCCTCGTCGACCCCGCGCGCGACAGCGCCCTCGACGAACGACTTGCGCAGCGCCTCCATCTGCGACTTGTCCTTCTTGCCCATCGCGCGGCGCAGCAGATCGGCCTGCCCCAGCGAGTAGCCGCACATCACCTGCGCGATCTGCATCACCTGCTCCTGGTAGACCATGACGCCGAAGGTCTCCTTCAGGATCGGCTCCAGCGTCGGATGCAGGTAGTCGGGCTTCTCCTTGCCGTGCTTGCAGGCGTTGTAGCGCGGGATGTTCTCCATCGGCCCCGGACGGTAGAGCGCCACCAGCGCGATCAGGTCCTCGAGGCGGTCCGGGCGCATGCCGCGCACGGCATCGCGCATTCCGGCGCTTTCGAGCTGGAACACCCCGGCGGTCTCGCCGCGGGTCAGCATCGCGTAGGTCCCGGCATCGTCGAGCGGGATCGCCGCCGGGTCGATCCGCACGCCCAGGCCGGACGCCACCAGGTCGCAGGCGCGCTGCACCACCGTCAGCGTCTTCAGCCCGAGGAAGTCGAACTTCACCAGCCCCGCCTGCTCGACCCATTTCATGTTGAACTGGGTCGCCGGCAGCGGCGCGCGCGGATCGCGGTAGAGCGGCACCATCTCGACCAGCGGCCGGTCGCCGATCACGACGCCCGCGGCATGGGTCGAGGCGTGACGGTACAGCCCCTCAAGCTTGAGCGCGATGTCCATCAGCCGCGCGACCGCCGCATCCTCCTCCATCATCGCCCGGAGCACCGCCTCGCCGTCGATCGCCTGGCGCAGCGAGACCGGGTTCGCGGGGTTCTGCGGGATCAGCTTGCAGATCCGGTCGACCTGGCCATAGGGCATGCCCAGAACGCGGCCGCAGTCGCGCACCACGGCCCGCGCCTGCAGCTTGCCGAAGGTGATGATCTGCGCGACGCGGTCGGCGCCGTATTCGCGCTGCACGTAGCGGATCACCTCGTCGCGGCGGTCCTGGCAGAAGTCGATGTCGAAATCGGGCATCGACACGCGCTCGGGATTGAGGAACCGCTCGAAGAGCAGGCCGAAGCGCAGCGGATCCAGATCGGTGATCGTCAACGCCCAGGCGACCAGCGATCCGGCGCCCGAACCGCGCCCGGGGCCCACGGGGATGCCCTGCGCCTTTGCCCATTGGATGAAGTCGGCGACGATCAGGAAGTAGCCGTCGAACCCCATCTTGACGATCATGCCGAGCTCGTAGGCGAGGCGCTCGCGATACGGCGCGGCGGCGGCGATCCGTGCGGCCTCGTCCATGTCCGCGGACCAGACGCTGCCTGCCAGCCGCGCCTCCAGCCCGCGCGTCGCCTGCTCGCGGAACGTCGCCTCGACCCCGGTCGCGCGCGCCTTGGGCGGCGTCGGCAGCGACGGCTTGCGCACGGGCTCGAGCATGAAGCCGCAGCGCCGCGCGATCGTCAGCGTGTTGTCGCAGGCCTCGGGCAGATCGGCGAACAGCGCGCGCATCTCCGCTGCGGTCTTGAACCTGTGTTCGACGGTCAGCCGGCGGCGTTCGTCCTGCGCGACATAGGCGCCTTCGGCGATGCACAGCAGCGCGTCATGGGCGTCGTAGACGTCGGCGGTGGCGAAGTGGCAGTCGTTGGTGGCGACCAGGGGCAGGCCGAGGCGATAGGCGAGTTCGACCAGTTCCTCCTCGATGCGGTCCTCCTCGGGGAGGCCATGGCGCTGCAGTTCGACATAGGCGCGCCCGGCAAAGGCCTCGCCCAGGCGCCGCAGCGTCGCCTCGGCCACCGCCGGCCGCCCTTCCAGCAGCGCGCGGCCGACCGGTCCGGCGGTGCCGCCCGTCAGCACGATCAGACCCTCGGACAGCGCGCAGATCCGGTCGAGGCGCGTCTGCGGGGTCTCGCCGGGCGGCGTCTCCAGATAGGCCTCGCTGACCAGCCGCACCAGATTGCCGTAGCCCGCGGGGGCCTGGACCAGAAGCACCAGCTGGGCCGGCTGCGGCGCCTTGGCCTGTCGCATCGCCTCGCCTTCATGCCGGACCCAGACCTGGCAGCCGAGGATCGGCTGCACGCCGGCATCGGCGGCGGCGGTCG
>JBIKLI010000271.1:0-6091 GCA_044359885.1 Alphaproteobacteria bacterium
AGTTCGTCGGCCGACAAGATCTCGAACGGCCGGTACGGGTTCGTCGGCTGCGCCCATGGCGACTGGCGCGCCAGGATGCCGGCCCGGCGGTCGCGCGGCCGGCGTTCGGCGCCGCGTCCGCGCCGCGGCTGGTTCTCGGTGGCGATGGTCATGCGGCACGCACTCCGGTTGGGCGCCGCGCGTGTTCCAGGCCGCGGAACTCCACGAAGCGGGTCATCGACGACCAGAGATGGTCGCCGTAGGCAAAGGGCTCGAACTGGGGACAGAAGGCGAGCGGCAAGGGCGCGATGCGCGCGTCGGCCGCCGGCTCGTAGAAGAACGGGATCGAGCGCCGCTCGGCGAAATTCCCGACAACGCGATGCTCGGTGGCGCGGATCCGGCCGCCGGTCCACCGCTCGAGCAGACGGCCGAAATTGATCGCGAGGCTGCCGGCGACGGGCGGGACGTCAAGCCAGGCGCCATCCGGTGCCAGCGCCTGCAGACCTGCGACGCCGTCTTGGGCGAGGATCGTCACGAAGCCGGAATCGGCATGCTGGGCGCCGATCAGGTGGCGGCCATTGCCGTCTCCCTCGGCTGCGATCCCGGCGATGCCGGCCAGTGTCTCTCGCGCGCGGGCGGGATAGCGGATCAGGCGCAGCGTCGAGATGCCGCCGGCGAAGGCGGCGTCGAAATGCGTCTCGCGCAGCCCGAGCCCGCGGGCGACCGCGCGCATGAGGGCATGGCCGAGACCTTCCATGGCGAGATAGTAGGCGGCCGCCGTCGCGCGCCATCCGGGCAGCGCCGCTTCGGACGGCAGCGGCGTCGGTTCGCGCAGCGGATCGCCGTCGCCGGCGACCGGCCGGACGATGTCCGGGCCGATGTCGATGCCCTCCTTGTGGGTGCGCTCGCCATGCTGAAGCGGGAACCAGCCGCGATAGACATTGGCATGCGCAGGCTCGAACTTGCGACGCCACAGCGGGCGGGTCTGGGCGGCGGAGAGCGCGAAGACCGACAGCAGCCGGGCGCGTGTCTCTGCGTCGTGGGGCGGAAAGCCGCCATGGCCGCCCACCGTGAGGAACCCCGGATCGGCGGCCGCCCGCCGTATCGCCTGGTCAACGGCATCGCGCGCCGGGCAGGCCGGGCCGAAGAGCGGCGCGATGTCGACATGCGGGATCATGGTTCAGAAGTCGGTCCTGACCCCGCCCTGTTCCTTGCGCCGCACGACGAAGGCGACGAGTTCCTCGTGCACGCCGGGATCGATCGGGGGCGGCGCGAACGCGGCCAGCTTTTCGCGGTAGATGCGGTGGGCGGCGTCGTAGGCGGTCGGCGCGCCGGCCTCGCGCCATGTCTCGTGGTTGCGCCAGTCCGACAGCATCGGCGCGAAGAAGGCGGTGCGGTAGCGGGCCTGGGTATGCGCGCAGCCGAAGAAATGTCCGCCGGGCCCGACCTCGCGGATGGCGTCGAGCGCGAGGTCCTCCGGCGCGACGCCGACCGGGCGCAGGAAGGCGGCGACCATGCCGAGCAGGTCGGCGTCCAGGATCATCTTTTCGAAGCTGGCCTGCAGCCCGCCCTCCATCCAGCCGGCGCCGTGCATCAGCAGGTTGGTGCCGCCCATGATCGCGCCCCAGAGCGAGAACACGCTCTCATAGGCCGCCTGCGCATCGAGCGTGTTGGCGGCGCAGGCGTTCGACGACCGGTAGGGCAGGCGGTAGCGCCGCGCCAGTTGTCCGCCCAGCAGCGCCGCCTTCATGTATTCCGGCGTACCGAAGGCCGGCGCGCCCGACTTCATGTCGACGTTGGAGGTGAAGCCGCCATAGATGAAAGGCGACCCTGGACGCACCGCCTGCGCCAGGACCAGTCCGGCGAGCGCCTCGGCGTTCTGCTGCGCCACGGCGCCGGCGATCGTGACCGGGGCCATCGCGCCGGCGAGAGTGAACGGCGTCACGCAGACCGCCTGGTTGGCGCGCGCCATCTCGATCACGCCCTGGGCCATCGGCTCGTCCAGCCGCAGCGGCGACGACGTGTTGATGATCGTGAACAGCGACGGCTCGCGCTCCAGCGTCGCGCGGTCGATCCCGCGGGCGATGCGCGCCATCTCGATGCCGTCGAGGATGCGCTGGCGGCCGAGGCTGTAGGCGTGGATCGGCTTGTCCGAAAGCGTCAGCATGTCGAACAGCGCGTCGAGATGCCGGACGGAGGCATGGATGTCCGCCGGTTCGACCGGATAGCCCGCGATGACGTGCACCGCGGGCAGGCTCTGCGCCAAGCGCACGAGGTCGTCGAAATCGGCTCGGTTGCCCGGCCGCCGGCCGCGCGCGCGGTCGGCGACGTTGGGCGCGCTCGCGACCGATCCGAAGGCGACGGCGTTGCCGCCGATCTCGACGCTGCGCGCCGGGGATCGGGCATGCAGGACGAAACGGGGCGGAGCCTTGCCGATCGCGGCTTCGACGACGCCCCGGTCGAAGCGTACGCGAGGGCCTTGCGGCGCCAGCGTCGCGCCGGCGCCGCGCAGGATCTCGCGGGCCTCCGCGTCGAGCACGTCCATCCCGATCTCCTCCAGGATGGAAAGCGACGCGGCATGGATCGCTTCCAGCTCGTCGGCGGAGACCGCGGGGACAGGCGCGAAGCCGAGCCTTGGCTGGGCGAGCAAGGTGCCGCCGTCTTCCGCCCCCGCGGCGGACGGGCGCTCGCGCCGCCCGCGGCGTGCGGCCGTCACGCGCGCATCCTCGCGCCGGCCGGATCGAAGAGCGGTGCGGCGAGGCGCGTGGCCGGCCGGCGCTCGCCGATGATCTCGATCTCGAAGCCGTCGGTCGCGGCGGCGGCTTCGCGCGGCACATAGCCCAGCGCCAGCGAGGTGCCGACGAAATGCCCGTATCCTCCCGAGGTCACCCATCCCACCGGTTTGCCCTCGTGCCAGATCGGCTCGTCGCCGATCGCGTCGGCGTCGCCGGCATCGACCTTGAAGGCGCAGAGGCGCAGGCGCCCGCCGCCGGCGCGTTCCTCCAGCGCCGCGGCGCGGCCGACGAAGTCCGGCTTGTCCCAGGCGACGAAGCGGGCCAGACCGGCCTCGACCGGCGAATACAGCGGACGGTACTCGCGCGCCCAGCTGCCGAACCCCTTCTCCAGCCGCATCGCGTTCAGCGCGCGTCCGCCGAAATGCGCGAGGCCCGCGTCGCGCCCGGCGTCGGCGATCAGGTCGTAGGCGTAGCGCTGGTATTCCGGCGCCATCCAGATCTCGAAGCCGAGATCGCCGGTGAACGAGATGCGCCCGACCATGGCCGGCGCCATGCCGATGTCCATCCGCCGGAAGGACAGGAACGGGAACGCGGCGAGATCCTCGCGCACCAGTTTCTGCAGCAGCGCGCGCGATCCCGGCCCGGCGAGCGACAGCCCCGTCCAGGCGTTCGCGCAGGCCCGCACCGCCACGCCGCGATCGGGCAGGTGACGCTCGAACCAGCGCTGATAGAAACGCTCCGCCGCCATCGTGCCGACAAGGAAGAAACGATCGGCCGCCAGCCGGGCGATGGTGAAGTCGCCGACCAGCCTGCCGCGGTCGTTGAGCATCGGGCTGAGCACGATGCGTCCGGTCGCCGGCATGCGGTTGGCCATCAGCCGCGACAGCCAGGCCTCGGCGCCAGGCCCCTCGACCTCGAACTTGCCGTAGTTCGAGATCTCGATCAGGCCGACCCCCGTCCGGGTGGCCATCACCTCGGCGGCGACATGCGGATGGGCGTTGGAGCGACGGAAGGTGATCTCTTCCACCGGTTCGCTGCCGGGCGGCGCGAACCACAACGCGTGCTCCAGGCCCCAGTAATCGCCGAACGCCGCGTTGGCCGACTTCAGCCTGTCGTAGATCGGCGTCGTCTTGAGCGGCCGCGCCGCGGTCAGTTCCTCGTTCGGGAAGCGGATGCGGAAGCGGCGCGAGTAGTTCTCGCGAACCTTGGCGTTGGTGTAGGCCATCGTCGCCCAGTCGCCGAAGCGCGCGACGTCCATGCCCCAGATGTCGGCGCCGGGGTCGCCCTCGATCATCCACCGCGCCAGCGACAGGCCGACGCCGCCCCCCTGGCTGAAACCGGCCATGACGCCGCAGGCCACCCAGTAGTTCCGCAGGCCGCGGACCGGGCCGATGACGGGGTTTCCGTCCGGGGCGAAGGTGAAGGGGCCGTTGATGATCTTCCTGATCCCGGCTTTCTCGATCGCCGGATAGTGACGGAACCCGACTTCCAGCGACGGCGCGATGCGGTCGATGTCGTTGTTCAGCAGTTCATGCCCGAAGCTCCAGGGCGTCTCGCGCTCGGACCACGGCACGCCGGCACGCTCGTACGTGCCCATCAGCATGCCCTTGCCCTCCTGGCGCATGTAGATCTCGCCGTCGGAATCGACGATATGCAGCATCTCCGTCTCGGAGGCGGCGACCTCGGGGATATCTTCCGAGATGATGTACTGGTGCTCCATCGCCAGGATCGGCAGTTCCAGACCGACCATGCGTCCGACCTCGCGGGCCCAGAGACCGCCGGCATTGACCAGATGCTCGGCGTGGACGGTCCCTTTCTCGGTGACCACGTCCCATCCGCCATCCGCGCGCGGCACGGTGTCGATGACGCGGTTGTGGCGCTCGACCGTCGCGCCCTGGATCGTCGCCGCCTTGGCGTAGGCGTTGGTGACGCCCCAGGGATCGACATGGCCCTCGATCGGATCGTAGAGCGCGCCGACGAAGTATTGCGGGTCCATCAGCGGGAACAGCCGCTTGGCTTCCGCCAGATCGACGAATTCCAGGTCCATGCCCAGATAGCGGCCGCGGGCGCGGACCATCTTCAGCCAGTCGAAGCGTGTCCTGGTGCCGGCGAGCATCAGGCCGCCGGTGATGTGGACGCCGCAGGACACCCCGGAGATCGCCTCGATCTCCTTGTAGAGATTGATGGTGTATTGCTGCAGCTTGGCGACGTTGGGGTCGCCGTTGATGGTGTGCATGCCCCCGGCCGCGTGCCAGGTCGAGCCGGATGTCAGCTCCGAGCGTTCGACGAGCATCACGTCGCGCCAGCCCAGCTTCGTCAGATGGTAGAGGACGCTGGCGCCGACGACGCCGCCGCCGACGACGACGGCCTGGACGTGGGACTTCATGGGCTTGGTTTCCTCCGCGATACGCGGTGGAGAGCTTAGGGCCAAACCGGGCCGCGCGGGAACCGGCGCGGTACGGCCGTCAGCCGTGGCGGCCGGCGCGGCGCGAGAGCCGCCCGCCGCGCACGTCGCGTCGGGTCATGTCGCGCAGCCGGTCCGGGAGATGCGCCATCACGGCGCGGCGCTGGTCCGGCGCGAGGTTCCGCCACGCGGCGATCTCGGCGCGCGTGCGGCCGCATCCGATACAGAGATCGGTCACCGGGTCGAGGACGCAGACCCGCCGGCAGGGGCTTTCGATCGGTTCCATGGCCGGCGGCATCTAGCGGAATTCCGCGCCGATGAAAAGCGCTCGACCGCCGCCGCCGCGAGGTTCTATAGCCCTGTTGTGTCGGCGAGGAGGGGTGGATGGTGCACGAACTTGCGCCTGTGCCGCGGGTCATGGTCGGCGCCGGTGCCCGGAAGCGGATCGGCGAGCTGGCGGCGTCCCATGCCGGCGATCGCGATGCGGTGCTGCTGGTCGCGGATCCGGGCCTCGCGCCGTTCGGCCTGATCGACGAGGTGGCTGGCGGTCTGCGCGCCGCCGGGCTCGGCGTGGTCGTCTTCACCGGCTTCACCGCCGACCCGACCTTGGCCCAGGCGGATGCCGCGGCCGGATTGGCGCGGAGCGGCGATGTCCGGGTGGTGGTGTCGCTCGGCGGCGGTTCGGCGCTGGACCTGGGCAAGACCGTCGCCGCCATCGCCGGTGCCGCGGCGCCCGCATCGGCCTACGAGCTCTGCGCGACTCCCTTCCCCGCGCGACGCCTCGCCTCGATCTGCGTACCGACCACCGCCGGCACCGGTTCGGAGGCGACCCGCACCGCGGTCCTGTCGCGCGCCGACCGCGCCAAGATCTGGCTCTGGGGCGACGCCATCAAGGCGGACGCCGTGGTCCTCGATCCCGAGCTGACCCTGGAGTTGCCGGCGTCGCTGACCGCCGCCACCGGCATCGACGCGC
>JBIKLI010000272.1:0-6058 GCA_044359885.1 Alphaproteobacteria bacterium
GCAGCCGTCTCCGGCGGGATCGCTGCCGCGGGCGTGACGGCGTTGGGATTCCATCCATGCAGGCCGGCAGATGACCACACCAAGGAAAGGTCAAGGACCGGAAGGAGACATTTACACTATGTCGCCGGGCGCGAGGTCCGTATTGTCTCGCTCGCGGGTCCGGGGACGCGGATCCGGTCCACGATCTGGCAAGGAGGCAAGGATGAAGCTTCGTTGGTCGGTGCTGACACGCTTGGCACTCGGCACCGCACTGGTCTTCACGGCCCTGCATGGCACGGAGGCGCGCGCACAGGGCGCGCTGGCCCAATCAGGACTGGTGGGAACGCCCGAAGGCATCACGATCATCACGGATCCGGCGCAATGGCCGACGACGTTCAACGAGGCGCCGCAACTCGCGGAACTCGTCCGCCAGGGCAAGCTGCCCCCGGTGAAGGATCGGCTGCCGCAGGATCTGATGGTCATCAAGCCGGTCCATGAGATCGGCCGTTACGGCGGCATCTGGCGCCGCGGATTCACGGGCCCTGGCGACAGCGAGAACGGCAATCGCATCAACGCCTCGGACCGGCCGATCCTGGTCGACCACACCGGCGCCGTCCCGAACCCGTCGCTCGCCAAAGGCTGGAAGATGAGCGACGACGGGAAGACCTTCACGCTGCATCTGCGCCGCGGCCTGCGCTGGTCCGATGGCGCGCCGATGACCGCCGACGATTTCATCTTCTGGTTCGAAGACATGTACGGCAACAAGGACATCGTGCCGACGCCGATCCCCGACATGTCGCCCCAGGGCCGCCCCGGGCGGATGAGCAAGGTCGACGATTTCACGGTGAATTTCGAGTTCGACGTGCCGTACTTCCTGTTCGAAGACCTGATGGCTGGCGACACGCTGATCGGCGGCGGCCAGGCGGTTCGGCAGTCGGGCATGCGCAGCCATGGCGCCTACGCGCCGGCGCATTATCTCAAGCAGTTCCTGCCCAAATACGTGCAGGGCGGCGTCGAGGCCGCGAACGCGGCTGCCCGCGCCGAAGGCTTCGACAACTGGCTCGCACGCTTCCACTTCAAGAAGGACTGGACCCTCAATCCGGAACTGCCGGTGCTCGGGCCTTTCAAGACCGTGCAGCCGATCAACCGCCCGACCTGGGTCATGGAACGCAATCCGTTCTACTGGGCGGTCGACACGGCCGGCAACCAGCTGCCCTATTTCGATGGCGTCGTGATGACGCTGGCCGAGAACCTGGAGGTGCTGAACCTGCGCGCCATGGCCGGCGAGTACGACCTGCAGGAGCGCCATATCGACATCGGCAAGCTGCCGGTCATCCTGGAGAACCGGACGCGTGGTCGCTACAGCGTCCAGCTCGACCTCGCGCTCAACGGCTCGGATGCCGCCTTTTTCTTCAACCTGAGCTACGACGCGGATCCCGAGATCGCGAAATGGATACGCAACGTCGATTTCCGGCGGGCGCTGTCGCTGGCGCTCGACCGCAAGCAGCTCAACGAGGCGTTCTGGCTGGGCGTCGCGGTTCCCGGCTCGGTCGCGCCGGGCGAGGCCATGCCGTACTTCCCCGGCCCGGGCTGGCGCGAGAAATGGTCGACCTTCGACCAGAAGCAGGCGAACGAGATGCTGGATCGCATCGGGCTGACGCGCCGGGACGCCCAGGGCTTCCGGGTGCGGACCGACAACGGCCAGCGCCTGCGTCTGCAGATCCAGGCGGTCCAGGCCTTCCTGCCCTGGCCGAAGATCTCGGAAATGGTCGCCGACCAATGGGCCAAGGTCGGGATCCAGGCCGATGTGCGCGACACCGAGCGAACGCTGGCGGTGACGCGCACCTTCAACAACGAACACCAGATCAAGGTCTGGAGCAACGGCGGCACCGAACTGCTCTACCTCTACCCGCGGCTCGCGATCCCCGTCGAGGCGCCTCCGTCTGAAGCCTATATGGGGCCGGAATTCGGCAAATGGTACTCCTCCAATGGCACGCAGGGGCGCAAGCCCGAGGATCCGGAACTGCTGAGGGCCCTCGAACTGTACCGGTCGGCGGCGGGCCAGAAGACCGAGGAGCGGATCAAGACCGCGCAGGAAATCTGGCGGATCGTGATCGACCAGCAATACGGCATCGGAACGGTCGGCCAGTCCTCGGCCTTCATGGGGGTACGTCTGATCAGCAACCGGCTGGGCAACATCCCGTCGCGCAACTGCATCGCCCAGCATTGCCGCACGCCGGGCGGCGCGCATCCGGAGACCTGGTTCTTCAAGAACTGACCCCGCCGATCCGGGGTTTCCGGCCGGAAATTGCGGCCCGCGGACATCGTCCGCGGGCCGTTCTTCTTCAATAGCCCGGTGCGTCGCCGCGGCGGCGGCGCATCATGATCATCAGCGTCGCCGTCATCACCGTCTCTCCGCGCTGGTTGGCGGCCGTGAAGCCCAAACGTAACAGGCCGCGATCAGGCTTGGATCGCGAGGGAACGATCTCCCTCACCTCAGCGGTCACGCGCAGCGTGTCCCCGGGACGCACGGGCAGCAGCCAGCGCAACTCGTCGATCCCGGGACCACCCATGTTGGCGTCCACGATCGCCCCGGTCTGGTAGAACATCCGAAACGCCGCCGCGAGCGTCTGGAAGCCGCTGGCGATCAGGCCACCGAAATGGCTCCGACCCGCGGCCTCCGCGTCGATATGGAACGGCTGCGGATCCCATTCCCGTGCGAAGCCGACGATGTCGGCTTCGGTCAGCGTCATTCCCTTGCTTTCGAAGCGGTCTCCGACCGAGAGATCGTCAAGGAAGAGATTGCGCCGCGGCGCGCCCGGGTCGGCGGTCATCCGATCGCGGCGGCGATCGCCTTGCCGACCTCGACCGTCGAGGCCTTGCCGCCCAGATCGCGGGTCCGCGGACCGCCATTGGCCAGCACGTCCTCGATCGCCCGCATCACCGCCTGCGCGGCGTCCTTGTGGCCGAGATGCTCGAGCATCATCGCCGCCGACCAGATCTGCCCGATCGGATTGGCGATGCCCTTTCCGGCGATGTCCGGCGCCGATCCATGGACAGGCTCGAACATCGACGGGAACTCGCCCGACGGGTTGAGATTGCCCGATGGCGCGATGCCGATGCCGCCGACCACCGCCGGACCGAGATCGGTGAGTATGTCGCCGAACAGGTTCGAGGCGACGACCACGTCGAACCAGTCGGGATGCTGGACGAAATGCGCGCACAGGATGTCGATGTGGAACTGGTCCGTCTCGATGCCGGGATAGTCCTTGCGGATTTCCGCGAAGCGCTCGTCCCAGAACGGCATCGTATGGATGATGCCGTTGGACTTCGTCGCCGAGGTGACCTTCCGGCGCGGCCGGGCCTTGGCGATGTCGAAGGCGTGACGCATCACGCGGTCGACTCCCTGTCGCGTGAAGATCGCCTCCTGCACGACCACTTCTTCGGGTTGGCCGCGATAGAGACGGCCGCCGATCTCGGAGTATTCGCCTTCGGTGTTCTCGCGCACGATGACCATGTCGATCTCGCCCGGCGCCCGGTTTTTCAGCGGGCAGTCGATTCCCGCCAGCAGACGAACCGGCCGCACATTCGCGAATTGCCGGAAGGCACGACGGATCGGGATCAGCATTCCCCAGAGCGAGATGTGATCCGGCACGCCTGGAAAGCCGACGGCGCCAAGGAAGATCGCGTTGCTGTCGCGCAGACGATCGATGCCGTCGGCCGGCATGATGCGCCCCGTCGCCTTGTACTGTTCGCAGCTCCAGTCGAGATGCGCGTATTCGAAGCTGAGCCCGTATTTCGCGGCCACCGTGTCGAGCACGCGGATCCCCTCGGGCACGACCTCCTTGCCGATGCCGTCGCCAGGGATGACCGAGATCTTGTACGCGTTGGTCGCCATGAGTTCCTCCGAAAGACCCGGACCCGACTAGACCCGAAAACCGTCTTCCTCCGCAATCGCCGCATCCGTCCCCGGGACGCGGATGGCCTCCCATCCGATGAGCGCGAGCTTGCGGGCGCGCCCCCAGTGATAGTCGTTGAGGGCGCCGCTCGCGCGTACCACGCGGTGACAGGGAATGAGATAGCTGATCGGATTGTCGCCCACGGCAGCCCCCACCGCGCGGACGCCGCGCGCATGGCCGAAAGCCGCCCTGGCCACTCGGCCATAGGACGCGAGCGCGCCGGGCGGAATGCGCAGCAGCGCCTCCCAGACCTTGATCTGGAATGGCGTGCCGTGGAGCTGAAGCTGCAGCCGGTCGCCCGGCGCGGGCGCGAAGATCCGGTTCGCGAGCGCCGCCATGCGCCGGTCGTCCGCCACGTGCCGCGCGCACGGCCAGCGCCGCACCATGTCGGCGAGGGTCGCGTCGCGACCCGCCGCCAGTTCGAAGGCGAGTCCGCAGATGCCGCGCGGCGTCGCCAGGATCAGCACATCGCCGAAGGGCGAGTTCGCCCAGCCATGGACGATCTCCAGCCCCTCGCCCCGGCGACTGAACTCGCCCGGGGTGACAGCCTCGTGCGCGACGAACAGATCATGGAGCCGCGACGGCCCCGAAAGCCCGCTCGCATAGGCCGCGTCGAGGACGCTCGCCGAACGTTGCAGGCAGTCCTTCGCATAGCCGAGGGTCACATGGCGCAGGAACTGCTTGGGACTGATCCCGACCCAGCGGGTGAAAAGCCGCTGGAAATGGAAACTCGACAGGCCGCAAGCCGATGCCAACTCGTCGAGATCCGGCTGGGCGGCGGCGTTGGCGAGCAGATGGGCGAGCGCCTTTTCGATCCGGGCATAGTCGCTGGGCATGGGGCACCTCGCTGGCGTGGCCGACGATGCCGAGGATATGGCCGGGCCGGCGACCGGACGACCCGGTTCTTGCGGCGATCAGACGAACAGAACGACCACCGAACCGGCAAGCAGCACCGCCATCGCGAGATTGAAGCGGCGAAGCGCGCGCGGCGATTCCAGCCAGCGCCCGATGGCGACCCCGAAACCGCACCACAGCGCGCAGGACGGCAGGCAGGCGAGCCCGAAGCAAGCCGCCATGACCGCGATCTCGAGCCAGAGCGTGCCGCCGACCGTCGTGAAGGTCGGAAGCGCGCCGGCGAGCATCACCCAGGCCTTGGGATTGACCCACTGGAACAGGGCCGCGGCGAGGAACGTCAAAGGCCGGCCCCCGTCGCGTCCGTCGCTGCGATCCGGAGGTGCGGCCCGCGCGATCGCCAGCGCCAGCCAGAGCAGATAGGCGGCCCCGATCCATTTGAGCGCCGTATGCAACCCGGCCGAGGCCTGGAGAAAGCCGGCGGCGCCAAGCCCCACCGCGACCAGCATGGCGGGAAAACCGAAGGCGATCCCGAGCATGTGCGGCAAGGTCCGGCGAAAGCCGAAATTGGCGCCGGAGGCGGTCAGCATCACGTTGTTGGGGCCTGGCGTGACCGACGTGACGAAGGCGAAGACCGCCAGCGCCGCCAACTGGCTGTCCATGGCGTCAGATTTCGACGCTTCCGTCGAGATAGATCACGCCATGGCCGGCGATGCGCACCCGCGCGCCACGATCCTCGCACCACAACTCGCCGCCGCGCCGCGAGACCTGGCGCGCGAACAGACGCTGGCGCCCGAGCCGCCGCGACCAATAGGGGATCAGCTTGCAATGCGCCGAACCGGTCACCGGATCCTCGTCGATGCCGCCGCGCGGCGCGAAGAACCGCGAGACGAAGTCGCAGTCGCCCGGGTCGCCCGGCGCCGTGACGACGACGCCGCGCGCATCGATGGTCGCGAGCGCCTTGAAGTCGGGCTGCAGCGCGCGGATCGCGGCCGCGTCGCCGAAGACGCAGACCAGATCGATCATGCGCAGGGTTTCGGCCGGTGCGGCCCCCAGCGCGGCCTCGAGCCCGGGCGGCGCGGCGCAGGCCGCTGGCACCTGCGCGGGGAAATCGAGGACCAGCCGCCCCTCCTCCTCGCTTACCTCCAGGGTCCCGCTGCGCGTCTCGAAGGCGACCCGGCCGGTCCACAGCCCCAGCCGATCGCGCATGACCAGCGCCGTCGCGAGCGTGGCATGACCACAGAGATCGACCTCGACCGCAGGGGTGA
>JBIKLI010000273.1:0-6050 GCA_044359885.1 Alphaproteobacteria bacterium
CGGGAACGGCCGGCACCAGTCCGGCCGCGGCCGCCGCCGGCGGCGCTTCGGTCCCAGACAGTGCCGCGTGGACGCTGCGGATCAGCTCCGGCAGCTGGGCGGGCGGCACCGTGTTGTGGGACACGAAGGCGGCGACGATGTCGCTGGCCATGCGCAGGATCTGCGTGGCCGTCGCGGTCGTGGGAGATATGTCAGTCAATTCGGTCCTCCTGGCTTCGGAACGGGGCGGTGCCGCGTCGACCCACGACGGATAGCGATGCGTTGTCGCGGCGCCGCGACCTGTGGTATCCATCCTATCACCATCCTGATGACCGGACGCGCCATGACCAACGCTGCGATCGCGATCGCCTGCGACCATGCCGGACTCGGCCTCAAGGCCGGGTTGGCCGAGATGCTGCACGCGCGCGGCCTGACGGTGATCGACCTCGGTACCCACGGCACCGCCAGCGTCGACTATCCCGACGTCGCCGACGCGCTCGCCGCCGCATTGGCCGATGGCCGGGCGGAGCGGGGCGTCCTGATCTGCGGTTCCGGGATCGGGATCGCGATCGCGGCCAATCGGCATCGACATGTCCGGGCCGCGCTCTGCCACGATGCCACATCGGCCCGGCTCGCGCGCGAGCACAACGATGCCAATGTCCTCGCGCTCGGGGCGCGAACGACCGGCATCGAGGTGGCGCGGGACTGCCTCGATGCGTTTCTTTCGACCGCCTTCGCCGGCGGCCGCCACGCGCGACGCGTGGCCAAGCTCGGCGGCGGCGCCACGCCATGACATCGTCCAACGGATCGAGGTCGACATGACGGATTTTCACGTCGCGCCCGGCTTCTTCGACGCCCCACTTTCCAGCACGGACCCCGCACTGCATGCGGCGATCGGCGCCGAATTGTTCCGCCAGCAGGATCAGATCGAGCTGATCGCGTCGGAGAACATCGTCAGCCGCGCCGTGCTCGAGGCGCAGGGGTCGGTGCTGACCAACAAATACGCCGAGGGCTATCCCGGGCGGCGCTACTACGGCGGCTGCGAGTTCGTCGACGTCGCGGAGCAACTGGCGATCGAGCGTGCGCGTCGCCTCTTTGGCTGCGCCTTCGCCAACGTGCAGCCCCATTCGGGGGCCCAGGCCAACCAGGCGGTGTTCCTCGCGCTGCTGCAGCCCGGCGACACGATCCTCGGCATGTCGCTGGCCGCAGGCGGTCATCTCACCCACGGCGCTTCGGCCAACCAGTCGGGCAAATGGTTCCGCGCGGTCCAGTACGGCGTCCGGCGCGACGATCACCTCATCGATTTCGACGAGGTGGCGAGGCTTGCCGAGGAACACCGGCCGAAGCTGATCATCGCCGGCGGCTCGGCCTACCCGCGGATCATCGATTTCGCGCGCTTCCGGGCGATCGCCGACTCGGTCGGCGCCCGGCTGCTGGTCGACATGGCGCATTTCGCCGGCCTCGTCGCCGGCGGCGCCCATCCCAGCCCCTTGCCGCATGCCCATGTCGTCACGACGACCACCCACAAGACGCTGCGCGGCCCGCGCGGCGGCATGATCCTTTCCAACGACGAGGAACTGGGCAAGAAGATCAACTCGGCCGTGTTCCCGGGGCTGCAGGGCGGTCCGCTGATGCATGTGGTGGCCGCCAAGGCCGCCGCCTTCGGCGAGGCGCTGACGCCCGCCTTCCGCGCCTACGCCGCGCAGATCGTCGAGAATGCCCGGGCCCTGGCGGCCTCTCTCGTGGCGCGCGGCGCCGCGATCGTGTCCGGCGGCACCGACACCCATCTGATGCTGGTCGACCTGCGCGAAAAGAACCTGACCGGCAAGGCCGCGGAAGCGTCGCTCGAGCGCGCCGGCATCACTTGCAACAAGAACGGGATCCCGTTCGACACACAGAAGCCGACCCTGACTTCGGGCATCCGCCTGGGGACGCCTGCCGGGACGACGCGCGGTTTCGGTGAGGCGGAGTTCGAGGCGATCGGCGGAATGATCGACGACGTGCTCGTCGCGCTCGCCCGCAATCCGGACGGCGACATCCAGGTCGAGCGCGCGGTCCGCGACCGGGTCAGGGCCCTCTGCGCTCGCTTCCCGATCTATCCGGGCCGATAGAGGAATCCGAACGAGGGGGAACCTGCCATGCGCTGTCCGTTCTGCGGCCACGACGACACCCAGGTGAAGGATTCGAGGCCGACCGAGGACGGCGCCTCGATCCGGCGGCGCCGGTTCTGTCCAGCCTGCGGATCGCGCTTCACCACCTTCGAGCGGGTCCAGCTGCGCGAGCTGACCATCGTCAAGAAGGGCGGCGTCAAGCAGCCCTTCGACCGCGAGAAGATCATGCGATCCATCACCCTGGCGCTGCGCAAGCGACCGGTCGAACCGGAACGGATCGACCGGATCGTCAATGGCATCGTGCGCCGCCTGGAGAGCCTCGGCGAAAGCGAGATCCCCTCCCAGGTCGTCGGCGAGATGGTGATGGATGCGCTGGCCTCGCTCGACCCCGTGGCCTATGTCCGCTTCGCGTCCGTGTACAAGAATTTCCGCGAGGCCAAGGATTTCGAGGATTTCGTCGGGCGCCTGGGCTATTCCGACAAGGACTGAGCCGCCGCGATGAGCCGCGCCGACGACGATGCCGCGCATATGCGCGCGGCTCTGTCCCTTGCCGCCCGAAATCTGGGACGCACCTGGCCGAACCCGTCCGTCGGCTGCGTGCTCGTTCGCGCGGGCAGGGTGGTGGGGCGCGGCTGGACCGCGCCGGGCGGCCGGCCCCATGCGGAGGCGGCAGCGCTCGAGCGTGCCGGCGCCTCGGCGCGTGGCGCGACCGCCTATGTCACGCTGGAACCCTGCGCCCATCGCGGCCGGGCCGGCCCCTGCGCCGATGCCCTGATCGAGGCCGGCGTCGCGCGGGTGGTCGCCGCGCTCCAGGATCCCGACCCTCGGACCGCCGGCAGGGGCTTCGCGCGGCTCAGGGCGGCAGGGATCGAGGTCGAGACGGGGGTCGAGGCCGCCGCGGCCGCTCGGCTCAACGCGGGGTTCCTGCTTCGGTTCTCGAAGCGACCGCGCCCCTTCGTGACCCTGAAGCTTGCCGGCAGCCTGGACGGCCGGATCGCGACCGCTGCCGGCGACAGCCGCTGGATCACGGGGACGGCGGCACGCACCCGCGGCCACGTCCTGCGCGCGACCCATGACGCGGTCATGGTCGGGATCGGCACGGTTCTGGCCGACGACCCCGAGCTGACCTGCCGCCTGCCGGGACTGGCGGAGACCCGGCCGCTGCCGATCGTCCTCGACCGGAATCTCAGGATGCCGCTTTCGGCACGCCTGGCGCGCGCACCGGCTCTGGTCTTCGCCGGGGCCGCCGCGGACCCGGCCCGGCGGGCGGCGCTGCGCGAGCGAGGGGTCGAGGTGGTGGAGGCGGCGGAACGGGACGGCACGCTCGATCTGGCCGACTGCCTCGGCATTGCTGCCGCCCGTGGCGTCACGCGCATCCTGTGCGAGGGCGGGGGCCGCGTGGCCGCGAGTCTGATCGCGGCCGGGCTGGCGGACGAGATCCTGCGCTTCACCGGTGGCCTCGCCATCGGCGGCGACGGGATCCCGGCCATCGGCGCGCTTGGGCTGGCGGCACTGTCCGCGGCACCGCGTTTCAGGCTGGTCGGCACCGAGACTTGCGGCGGCGACGTGGCGGAGCTATGGGCTCGCGATCACGTCAACGAAAGCCAGCCCATCTGATGTTCACCGGCCTCGTCACCGATATCGGAACCGTCGACGTCCTCGCGCCGGGCGGAGCCACCGCCGATCTCGGCATCGACATCGCCACCGCCTGGGACACCGGGACGATCCCCGAGGGCGCCTCGGTCGCCTGCGACGGGTGTTGCCTGACCGTGGTCGCGCGGGGTCCGGGCCGTCTGTCCTTCCAGGCCTCGCGCGAGACCCTGGCGCTCACCACTCTCGGATCCTGGGATGTCGGTCGCCGCGTGAACCTGGAGCGCTCGCTGCGGTTGGGCGACGAACTCGGCGGCCATCTCGTCTACGGGCATGTGGACGCGACCGGCCAGCTCGTGTCCCGGACGCCGGAGAGCGGCAGCCTGCGCCTCACCTTCGCGATCCCCCGCGCGCTCGGGCGTTTCGTCGCGGTCAAGGGATCCATCGCCGTCGACGGCGTTTCGCTGACGGTCAACGGCGTCGCCGACGACGCCGACGGCACGACGCGGATCGGGGTCAACATCATTCCGCACACCCAACGCTGGACGACGCTGGGCGACATGGCGCCGGGCCGTCGCGTCAATGTCGAAGTCGACATGCTCGCCCGCTATGTCGCGCGCCTGCAGGAGACCCTCCGATGACCCAGGCTTCCCGCGACCCCGTCGAACGCCCGGCGCGCCGCGCGGGCCCAGCGGCGGCCATTTCCACCGTCGAGGAGATCGTCGCGGAATGCCGCGAGGGCCGGATGGTGATCCTCGTCGACGACGAGGATCGCGAGAACGAGGGCGATCTCTACATACCCGCTCAGATGGCGACCCCCGCGGCGATCAATTTCATGGCGCGCTACGGGCGCGGCCTGATCTGCCTGTCGATGACCCGGCAGCGCTGCGAGTCGCTGGGCCTGGAGCCGATGGCGCGGGAGAACGGGACGCGCCATCAGACCGCCTTCACCGTATCGATCGAGGCCCGCGAAGGCGTGACGACGGGCATTTCGGCCGCCGACCGCGCCCGCACGATCCAGGTGGCGATCGACCCGTCGCGCGGCCGCGACGATCTCGTCACGCCCGGACACGTGTTTCCGCTCGTCGCCCGCGACGGCGGGGTGCTGGAGCGCGCCGGACATACCGAGGCGGCCGTCGACATCGCCCGGCTCGCGGGCCTGATCCCCGCCGGCGTGATCTGCGAGATCATGAACGACGACGGGACGATGGCCCGGCTGCCGGATCTGATCGCCTTCGCGCAGCTGCACGGACTCAAGATCGGCGCGATCGCCGATCTGATCGCCCATCGCCGGCGCACGGAGAAGACGGTCGAACGGCGGATCGAGACCGAACTCGACAGCCGCTTCGGCGGCACGTGGCGGATGATCGTCTACGTGAACACCGCCTCGTATGCCGAGCATGTCGCCCTGGTGAAGGGACAGGTGGACGGAGACGATCCCGTGACCGTGCGCGTCCACGCGCTCAACGTCCTCGACGACGTGCTCGGCGACCGCGCCGCGGGCCGGGCCGACATCCTGCACGCCGCGATGGCCGAGATCGGGGCAATCGGCCGCGGGGTGGTGGTGCTGATCCGCGAACCCCGCGCCACAAGCCTCAGCGATCGCGTGCGCCAGCGGACCGGCGCCCCGGCCGTCTCCGGGACCCGCCGGTCGTCCGAACTTCGGGACTACGGCATCGGCGCGCAGATACTGCGCGATCTGGGCGTGCGCAGCATGATATTGCTGTCGCGCGCGCGTCGATCGATCGTCGCGCTGGAAGGATATGGTCTGCGTGTCGTCGAAAACCGTCCGCCCACCCCGCTCGCCGGATGAGCCCCGGCGCATCCCCGGCAAGCCGCCGCATGTGGCGATCGTCGAGGCCCGCTTCTACGAGGACATCTCGGAGGCCCTCGCACAGGGCGCGATGGCCGCGCTGACGGCCGCCGGCGCCAGCTGGGAGCGTGTCGCCGTGCCAGGCGCGCTCGAGATTCCCGCCGCCATCGCGCTGCTCTCGGCGCGACCCGCCCGCAGCGGCCGCCGATTCGACGGCTTCGTCGCGCTCGGCTGCGTGATCCGCGGCGAGACGACCCATTACGACATCGTCGCGGGCGAAAGCGCCCGCGCCCTGGTCGATCTCGGTGTCGTACGCCGTCTTGCCATCGGCAACGGAATCCTGACCGTCGAGAACGAGGCGCAGGCATGGCGCCGCGCGCGCGCGGACGAACTCGACAAGGGCGGTGGCGCCGCGGCTGCCTGTCTTGCCATGATCGCGCTCGCGCGCCGCCCGGCGGGCCGCGGATGAGCACCGTCGCGAACCACGAAGACGGCGATCCGGCCGCGGCGCCACGCGCAATGGGCCGGACCGCGGCCCGGCTGGCCGCCGTGCAGGC
>JBIKLI010000274.1:0-6046 GCA_044359885.1 Alphaproteobacteria bacterium
ATGTCGGAAAGATGCGGAACGGACGCGCGCCACGCTTAGTGGGGGCGGGTGCCAAAGTCCATAGCATCGGCATGGACCCGCAACTGCGAACACCCGAGGCACGGCCCCGAGGTCGGGTTAATTTTCTGAGAAAACCGTACCGGCTTCGGCATCCTTGTGATTCATAGGCGGTCACCCCCGATCGAGGAGTGACTTTCGATGGATCCAGAGGTCGACGCCGCGTTCCGCCCGTCTCGGCTTCGTGCGCTACTGGATCACTTTGGGGCGATCGAGGACCCGCGCGTACCAGAGAAAGTGCGCTACCCGCTCGATGAAGTCCTGTTCATGGTCGTGGCTGCGACCATCGCCGACTGTGAGGACTACGACGAGATCGCGGCGTGGGGCGTGTCGCATATAGGATTTCTGCGGCGTTTCAGCGAGTTTCATTTCGGCACGCCATGCGCCGACTGGCTGCGGGCGGTGATGAACCGCATCGACCCGACACTGTTTCAGGCGTGCTTCACCGACTGGGCCCTGTCGCTGCGCCCCGATGCCCCGGCGCTGATCGCCATCGATGGCAAGACCTCGCGGCGTAGCCACGATCGTAGCGGCGGGCACGGCGCGCTGCACCTCGTCTCCGTCTGGGCCTCCAACGAGCGCCTGGTGCTGGCCCAGCAGGCGGTCGACGCCAAAAGCAATGAATGCGCCGTCATTCCCGAACTGCTCGATCGCATGTCCCTCGACGGCGCGCTTGTCACCATCGATGCCATCGCCTGCAACCCCAGCATCGCCACCGCCATCACCAAGCGGAACGCTGACTATCTGCTCGCCGTCAAAGCCAACCAGCCAACCCTCCATGACGAGATCGTCCGCTACTTCGACGACCCCTTGGCCGTCACTCAGGCGCATGTCGAGGTCGACAAAGGTCATGGCCGGATCGAGACCCGCCGCTGTGTCGTCAGCCAAGAGGTCGACTGGCTGGGCACCGACCGCCGCCATCCCGGCGAACCGCGCTTCCCCGGCTTGCGCGCCATCGCGATGGTCGAGTCGCACGTCGAGCAGGCCGGAAAGCTCAGCCTTACCAGGCGATACTACATCTCCTCTGCTGCCCTCGACGCCCCACGCTGCGCCGGCGCCGTTCGCGGCCACTGGGGCATCGAGAACAGCCTCCACTGGGTCCTCGACACTGTCTTCGGCGAGGATCGCTCTCGCCTGCACACAGGCCACGGCGCAAACAACATGGCCGTCGTCCGCCACTTCGCCATCAACGCGATCCGCCTCGCTAAAGGGAAAAAGTCCATCAAGACCACCAGGAAGATCGCCGGCTGGAACCCCGAAGTCCTCGCCAACATCCTCATGCCCAAGAGCCGTTAACCTGGACTCGGAGCCCTGACACCCGAGGGGGGCTCGTTGACGCTCCGTCGGCGCGTCCCTAGATTGATGTCCATGAGTATGGTCAAGACGGGCGGGTTGGTGCACCCGGATCGGCCAACGGCGACGATCGCCGCGCTCGACGAGCGCAGCCGCGAGGTCTTCCGCGAGATCGTCGAGGCCTATGTGGCGACCGGCGAACCCGTCGGATCGCGGACCCTGTCGCGCCGGCTGGGCACGTCGCTGTCGCCCGCGACGATCCGCAACGTGATGGCGGACCTGCAGGACCTGGGACTGCTCTATGCCCCGCACAGCTCGGCCGGCCGGCTGCCGACCGCGATCGGGCTGCGCCTGTTCGTCGACGGCCTGATGGAGATCGGGGCGCTGGGCGAGGAGGAACGCGCGGCGATCGACGCCCAATGCGCCGCCGCCGGCCGCTCGCTGCCCCAGGCGCTGCAGGAGGCATCGGCCGCGGTCGCGGGCCTGTCGCGCTGCGCCAGCCTTGTGATCGCGCCCAAGGGCGACGATGCGCTCAAGCATGTCGAATTCATCAATCTCGGTCCAGGCCGCGCCCTGGTGGTCCTGGTCACCAACAGCGGATTGGTGGAGAACCGGCTGATCGAGGTGCCGGCAGGCCTGACCCCTTCGCAGCTGGTCCAGGCGAGCAATTTCCTGAGCGCGCGCCTTGCCGGGCGCACGCTGGGCGAGGCGCGCACCGACATCCTGCACGAGCTTGCCGAACATCGGGCGGTGCTCGACGAACTGGCGCGCAAGGTCGTGGAGGCGGGGCTTGCCACGTGGTCCGGCGACGCGCGCGGCGGTACGCTGATCGTGCGCGGTCAGGCCAGGTTGCTGGAGGACGTCAACGCGCTCGAGGATCTCGAGCGGATCCGCATGCTGTTCGAGGCGCTGGAGACGCGCGAAACGCTGGTGAAGCTGCTGGAGGCCGCGCAGGGTGCGGACGGGGTGCGCATCTTCATCGGCGCGGACAACGCGCTGTTCGACCTCGCCGGCTGCTCGATGGTCATCGCGCCCTATCGCAACGGCCGCTCGCAGATCGTCGGCGCAATCGGCGTGATCGGTCCGCAACGATTGAATTACGCGCGGGTCATCCCCATGGTCGACTACACTGCCCGGGTCATCGGCCGCCTGCTCGACTGATCCCGCATCCGGCCAATACAGGAGTTCGAACACGCATGTCCCACGATCCCTCGACCGCCGGGGCCGCCCAGCCTGCCGGCGCGACGGCCGACGCGGCCCAGCCGATTCACGCCGATCCGGCGATCCGCATCTCCGAACTCGAGGCCCGGGTCGCCGCCGCCGAAAGCGAAGCGGCGGGCGCCAGGGATCAGGCGCTGCGTGCCCTCGCCGAAGCGGAGAACACCCGGCGTCGCGTCCAGCGCGAGGCCGAGGATCGCGAGAAATACGCGCTTTCGGGCTTCGCGCGCGAGCTGACCGCCGTCGTCGACAATCTGCGCCGGGCACTGGAGACGCTGCCTGCCGAGGCGCGCAGCTCGGACGCCCGGCTCGACCAGTTCGCACAAGGCGTCGAGCTGACCGAGCGAGAGTTCATGGCGATCCTGGATCGCAACGGGATCAAGCGGGTGCATCCGTACGGCCAGGCTTTCGACCACAATCTGCATCAGGCGATCGCCCAGGCCGAAAGCGCCGACCATCCCCCGGGCACCGTCACCCAGGTCGTCCAGGCCGGATATACGCTGCATGGCCGGATCCTGCGCCCGGCCCTGGTCGTCGTTGCGAAAGCCGCTGCGGCGACACCGGGTGGAAGCGTCGATACGCGCGCGTGACCCCGGCGCGTCGCCGGCGGGTTCAGGCCTCGAGACGGCTGGACCCGCTGCTGCGGCGTCCGGCCTGCCGATAGGCGCGGCTGACGTCCTCGGGTTCCTTCGGATCGCCCTTGGGTGGTGCCGACGGACCGAATATCCGCAGCAATTCACGCTGCGTGCGTGCATCGACGAGGTCGACGAACATGATCGTCGTGCCGTCGAAATAGCCGACGCGGTTCGCGAACCGCGGTTCGCCTTGCGCGGCGCGCGTACGCTCGTCGTTGTTCTGCGGCCCGGCGCGGCTGACGGCGTCGGCGCGTTCGCGTGCGGCCGCCGCCTCCTGCTTCTCGGCGAGGGTCCTGGCCGGAACGAAACGCTGGTCCTGGCGCTCGCGCTCCTCGTCGACCCGGCGGCGCGCCGCATCCGGAACGGCCGAGGCGCCGTCGGAGGTCCGCTTGGTCGGCCCGACGGCCGTGCGCACGGCTTCCGCCGCCCGCGGGGTGGCCGAAGCGCCCCCAAGGGCGCCCATCGGTATGAGGTCTGACAAGCGAGGTGCGTTCATGGTCGGTAATCGGCGGCTTTCTGTCGCGAACCTTCCAACTTCACGTAGAATAATAAAGTTGTCTGTACGTCAGGAGTCAAGCGATGCGTGCGCAAATCGTCGTCCGCATCCTGATCGTGGTTAAGAGAAGCTTGATCGGCCGCCGGAACCTCGATCATTCGGCCCATTCGCGCGAAGATGGCAGGTTGCGAGGGGCGCGCGGCGCTCCTATATACGCTGCGAAACCCCCAACCAGGCTGTGGACGCCCGCATCGCGGACGCCGCACGGCCGATCCCCGGGGGTCAGCGCCGGGGTGCTTTTGCGAGGCCCCGGCATCCGACCCGCCGCTTATCGAAGGACGAGAGTCACATGAGCAAAGTCATCGGCATCGACCTGGGCACGACCAATTCCTGCGTCGCGGTGATGGAGGGCAGCCAGCCCAAGGTCATCCCGAACGCGGAGGGGGCGAACACGACGCCCTCGATCGTCGCCTTTCCGGACAATGGCGAACGCCTGGTCGGCCAGGCCGCCAAGCGTCAGGCCGTCACCAATCCCGAAAACACGCTCTTCGCCATCAAGCGCCTGATCGGGCGCCGGTTCAACGATCCGATGGTGGCCAAGGACGTCGGCCTCGTGCCGTACAAGATCGTCAAGGCCGACAACGGCGATGCCTGGGTCGAGGCACGCGGGCAGCGCTACGCGCCGTCCCAGATCTCGGCCTTCACGCTGCAGAAGATGAAGGAGACCGCCGAGGCCTATCTCGGCGAAACCGTGACCCAGGCCGTGATCACGGTCCCGGCCTATTTCAACGACGCCCAGCGTCAGGCGACCAAGGACGCCGGCAAGATCGCCGGACTCGAGGTGCTGCGCATCATCAACGAGCCGACCGCGGCGGCGCTGGCCTATGGGCTGGAGAAGAAGAAGACGGGGACGATCGCCGTCTACGACCTCGGCGGCGGCACGTTCGACATCTCCGTGCTGGAGATCGGCGACGGCGTGTTCGAGGTGAAGTCCACGAACGGCGACACGTTCCTGGGCGGCGAGGATTTCGACAGCGCGGTCATCGACTACCTGGCGAGCGAGTTCAAGAAGGAGCAGGGCATCGACCTGCGCAACGACCGGCTCGCGCTGCAGCGCCTCAAGGAGGCCGCGGAGAAGGCGAAGATCGAACTGAGCTCGGCCGTCCAGACCGAGGTCAACCTGCCCTTCATCACGGCCGACGCGTCGGGTCCGAAGCATCTCAACATCAAGCTGACCCGCGCGAAGCTCGAAAGCCTCGTCGACACGCTGATCCAGCGCACCATCGACCCCTGCCGCGCCGCGCTCAAGGACGCCGGCCTGAAGGCCTCGGAAATCGACGAGGTCGTGCTGGTCGGCGGCATGACGCGCATGCCGAAGGTCATCGAGACGGTGAAACAGTTCTTCGGGCGCGAGCCGCATCGCGGCGTCAACCCCGACGAGGTCGTCGCGATCGGCGCCGCGATCCAGGCCGGCGTGCTCAAGGGAGAGGTCAAGGACGTCCTGCTGCTCGACGTGACGCCGTTGTCGCTGGGCATCGAGACGCTGGGCGGCGTGTTCACCCGCCTGATCGACCGCAACACCACGATCCCGACACGCAAGTCCCAGGTCTTCTCCACCGCGGAGGATGGCCAGACCGCGGTGACGATCCGCGTCTTCCAGGGCGAGCGCGAGATGGCCGCGGACAACAAGGTCCTGGGCCAGTTCGATCTGCTCGGGATCGCGCCGGCGCCGCGCGGCATGCCGCAGATCGAGGTCACCTTCGACATCGACGCCAACGGCATCGTCAATGTCAGCGCCAAGGACAAGGGCACGGGCAAGGAACAGCAGATCCGGATCCAGGCTTCGGGCGGCCTCAGCGACGCCGACATCAACCGCATGGTCAAGGATGCCGAGGCGCATGCCGCCGAGGACAAGAAGCGGCGCGAGCTGGTGGAAGCGCGCAACCGCGCCGACGCGGTGATCCACGACACCGAGAAGAACATGAAGGAGTACGGCGACAAGCTGGGCCCGGCCGAGAAGGCAGCGGTCGAGAAGGACATCGCCGCGCTGCGCGAAGCGGTCGCCGGCGACGATGTCGAGGCGATCCAGTCCAGGACCCAGGCCGTGATGCAGTCGGCGATGAAGCTTGGCGAGGCCATGTACAAGGCGAGCCAGGCCGAGGGCGCGGCCCCCGGCGGCGAAGCCGGCGGCGCGAAGCCTCAGGACGACAAGGTCGTCGACGCGACCTTCGAGGAAGTCGACGAACGCAAGGGCGGCAAGAAGCCGAACTGAGCCCGTCAGGGCCGATGACCGCGGGCGGCGGGGCGGCGGCAAGCCGCCCCCCCCCCCCCCCCCTCGAGACACACG
>JBIKLI010000275.1:0-6044 GCA_044359885.1 Alphaproteobacteria bacterium
GCCGAGGCCGAAGACCAGGCGGCGCATCCCCCAGAGCCGGTCGAGCGACAATTCGAGACCGATGGTGAAGAGCAGGAACACGATGCCCAGCTCGGCCAGCGCCTTGACGCCGTCCAGATCGGCGATCACGCCATGGGCAAGCAGGGGATAGGAATCGGCCCAGAGCCCAAGCCCGAACGGCCCGATCGCGCCGCCGATCGCGAGATAGCCCAGCACCGGGTTGACGCGCAGGCGATGCACCAGCGGCAGCACCAGCCCGGCGGCGACCAGGAACACGATCATCTCGCGGACATAGGGAATGCTGGCATGGGCGTGCATCGGGATCCCTCCGCGGCCGCCGGACGCCGCTCCGGCCGGGCCAGGGCAAGGGCCGCGGCGCCATTCCCGCCGGCATCGCGGGACGATGATGCCGCAGGCGCCATGGTCTTGCCAGCGCCGCAAGATCCGGATTTACCGAAAATTCATGCCTTCTCGACACTCTATGGGGATGACGACCGCAACGCCGATCGGGCGCGTGATCGCGCCGGAAATCCGTGATGCCATCCAGGGCGCCGCGAAGCGCACCGGCATCTCCTTCGATTTCCTGGTGCGCCAGGCCGAGATCGAAAGCGGCCTCGACCCGCGCGCCAAGGCGTCGACCTCCTCGGCGACCGGCCTGTACCAGTTCATCGAGAGCACATGGCTGCGCATGATCCGGCAGCACGGGGCCAAATACGGTCACGCCGAGGCGGCACAGGCGATCTCGCCGACCGGCGCGCCACGCGTCGGCGATCCCGCGATGCGCGCCCGGATTCTCGAATTGCGCAAGGACCCGGCGCTTTCGGCCGCCATGGCCGCCGAGTACACCCGATCCAACCAGGACCAGCTGCGCCTCGCCCTTCGCCGCGAGCCGACGGCCAACGAACTCTACATGGCCCATTTCCTCGGGCCGCAATCCGCGAGCCGGTTCCTGCAGGCCTGGGCGAGCGACCGCACGGCGGTCGCCGCCGACGTCGTGCCCGATGCCGCGGGCCCGAACCGGCGCGTGTTCTTTGCCCCCGACGGCCGCCCGCGCAGCGTCGAGGAAGTCCTGTCGCGCTTCGCCCAGCGTTTCCAGGGCACCCAGACCGGCGCGCCGCCGGCACCCGAGATCGTCCGCGCCGTGGCACGGACCGAGCGCGGCCTCGCCAAAGACGCCGCGGTCCTCACCGCCGCCGCCCAGACCCGCGTCCAGGTCATGCAGGGCCTGTCCAGCAACGCCGGCGTTTCGCCGGTCACCGTCGCGGCGCTCGCGTCCCTCGACGACAGCAAGGGCCGCACCGTCGCCGGCCGCCTCGCCCGCCAAGGCATGCCCTGAGACCTCGCTGCCGCGCACGCCCCCGACCGGGCTCATGGCAGGGGTCCGCCTTGTCCGCGCCTTGTCAGGGATCTGATCCCTCTTCGGGGGCAGACCCCTCATGACAAGCTCGACGAAAGCCATTTCTCACGAGCTGTCTGCGAGATGATCTCCCCCTCCCTGCCCCGGGCGCGCACCTGATCGCCGGTGGGCGCGCCCTGCATGCGGGGGTCTGACCCCATCGCGGCGGACCCCATCGCGGCGCGGGGTGTGATAAGGTGAGAGTGCATGATCTCGGCTTTCTCAAGATCGATCGCCCAGATCGGCGATCCGGCGTTGCGGCGCCTGTTCTGGGCGTCGCTGGCGATAGGTGCGCTGTGCTTCGTGGCGCTGCTCGCGGCCGCGTGGTTCGCCCTTCCCTGGCTGGAGGCGGCCCTGCCCGCCGGAACGCCGGGATGGCTGGCCGCCGCCGCGCAGGTGGTGGCGGCGGGCGGTGCCGTGCTCCTTGCGGTGGTGATGTTTCCGGGCACCGTGATCGCCATACAGTCGGCGCTGTTCGTCGAACCGGTCTCGGCCGCCGTCGAACGACGCCATTACCCTGATCTGCCTGCACCGCGCGGCGCGAGTGCCGGCGAACAGGCGGCGATCGCGCTGCGCCAGGTTGGGGTCGCCATCGGACTCAACCTGCTGGCTCTGCCCATCTATCTGGTTCCGGTCGTCAATGTCGCAGCCTTCGCGGCGCTCAACGGTTATCTGCTGTCGCGCGACCTGTTCTTCGCCGTCGCGGCGCGGCGGATGGACCGCGCGGCCGCGACCCGGCTGTGGCGCGCACGCCGCCGGTGGTTCTGGGTGGCGGGCATCCCGCTGGCGCTGCTGATGGCGGTGCCTGTCGCCAATCTCGCCGGCCCGCTGCTCGGGGCCGCGGCAATGACCCATCTGGTCGAAGCCGCACGCCGGGCCACCTGAGGCGGCGCGCTTTTTGCGTTGCCCCGCGCGCGTCGCTTCGCCAATCTCCGGCTTCGCATGCCCAGGAGGCCAGCCATGTTCCGTCGCAAGAAGGATAACGAGGACGAACCCCGCGCGCTGGCGCCCGAACCGCCGCAGATGTCCACGGAGCCTCGCGTGCCGGCACGGCCGAACCCGCCCGCGGCACCGCAAGTGGTGATGCCGGCGATGACCCCGCGCGCGGCGCCGCCGGCCAGCGCCGGCGTGCCGGTGGTCGCTGCCGCCCGGCCCGCGAGTGCCGGAATGTCTCTCGCCCAGCGTCCCGGCCCCGCGGTGGAGGCCGAGAGCAAGAAGCTGATCGTCGGCCGCGACATCATGCTGTCGGGCAAGATCACGTCCTGCGACCGGCTGGTCGTCGAAGGACGGGTCGAGGCCGACCTGTCCGAGACCCGCTCGATCGAAATTTCCCCCAACGGCATCTTCAAGGGCACGGCGGAGATCGACCAGGCGGAGATCGCGGGGCGTTTCGAGGGCACGATCACCGTCCGCCAGCGGCTGTTCATCCGCGCGACCGGCAAGGTGGTCGGCACCATCCGCTACGGCACGGTGGAGATCGAGGCCGGCGGCGAGATCGCGGGCGACGTCCAGGTCTCCGGGACGCGAGGCGAGTGAGCCGGGCGATCCGGCCCGTCCGACATGCGGCCGGCGGCGTCCTTCGCGCCGCCGCGCTGACGGTCGTCCTGGCCGGCTGCGCCCTGCCTGCCTCGTTCGGCGAGCCCGGCGGCGGCGCAACGACCGCCGATCGCGCCAGCCGGCCGCCCGTGGCCGTTCCGGCCGCGCGCGAGGTCGAACGGCTGGTGGGGCTGACGCGCGAGGCCGTCCTCGCGATGCTCGGCCCCTCGACCTTCACCCGGCGCGATGGCCCGGCCGAGATCTGGCGCTACGCCACCGACGACTGCTTCCTGACCCTTTTCCTGCATCGCGGCAATCAGCCGGCGGGCAGCAGCCTCACCGTCCAGCATGTCGATGCCAATCCGCGCTCGCGCGCCGCGGCGTCCTGGGTGAATGCCCGGACCTGCTACGGTCAGGTTCTCGAATCGCGCGGCATCCCGCTGGCCCAGAGCTGAGCGGCCGCGGCCGGCGACCCGCTTACCGGAGACATCTCATGGCGCTCGTCTATGGCGATTTCGATCAGGCCGGTCTCGACGCGGCATACAACAACTCGGCGCATGTCGGCGCGCAACGGCGCGATGTCTATGTCGGCGGCTGGGCGACGCGCAGCGCCGAGCTGCGCGCCCAAATGCCGCACCAGCATAGCCTCGCCTACGGCGACAGCCCGCGCGAGGTCCTGGACTTCGTTCCCTGCGGCCGGCCCGGCGCGCCGACCTTTGCCTATATCCATGGCGGCTACTGGCAGCTCAACGACAAGGAGAGCTCCTTCCAGGTGGCCGGCGGCGTCGTGCCCCACGGGATCAATTTCGTCAATATCGACTACACGCTGGCGCCGGCGAAGAGGATGGGGGAGATCTGCCAGGAGATCAGGCGCGCGATCGACTGGCTCCTCGCCAATCTCGGTCGCCTGGGCGGCGACCCGAACCGGCTCTATGTCGGGGGCCATTCCGCGGGCGGCCATCTGGCCGCGATCGCGATGGGCAATCCGCGTGTCGCCGGCGGCCTTGCCATCAGCGGCCTCTTCGATCTGGAGCCGATCCGCCTGTCCTATCTCAACAAGGCGATCGGCATGGACGTGCTCGAGGCACGGCGCCATTCGCCGGTCCATGCCCTGCCCAAGCAGGCCGGACGCCTGCTGGTGACGGTGGGAGGCGGCGAGCTGTCGGAACTGCAACGTCAGTCGGTCGAGTACTACGCCGCCTGGCGCGCCGCCGGTCTCGACGGCGCCTTCGTGCCCCTGCCGGGACACGACCATTTCTCGCTGATCGACGAAATCGCGCGGCCCGACGGCGTGCTCGCGCGCGCCCTGGCGCGGCTTGTCGGGCGTTAGGCGCCGGGACGATCAGGGCGCCTCGGCGCCCATGCGCCGGTAGCTCAGCGCCTCGCCGATATCGGCCCGCGCCAGGATCTCGCGCCCGGCGAGATCGGCGAGCGTGCGCGCCACGCGCAGAACCCGTGCATGGCTGCGCGCCGACAGCTTGAGCCGCGCGCTGGCCTCGCCCAGCAGCCGGCGCGCCGCCGGCTCCAGCGGTGCCGCAGCCTCGAGGACACGGCCGTCGAGCTCCGCATTGCTGCGCGGCCCGCCCGCCCCCAGGCCCAGCGCCGCGCGCCGCGCGGCGGCCCAGGCCCTCGCTGCCGCCACGCGCGCGGCGACGGCGGCACTGGCCTCGGCACCCGGCGCCTCCGCGAGCTGCGCCGGCGTCACGGGCCCGAGTTCCAGGCGCATGTCGATGCGATCGAGCAGCGGTCCGGACAGGCGCGCCATGTAGTCGCGCCCGCATCGTGGCGCCCTGCCGCAGCTGCGGTCGGGATCGGCAAGGTGGCCGCATCGGCAGGGATTGCAGGCGGCGACCAGCTGGACGCGCGCCGGATAGCTGACATGGGCGTTGGCGCGGGCGACGACCGCGCGGCCGCTCTCCAGCGGCTGGCGCAGCGCTTCGAGCGCGCCACGCTGGAACTCCGGCAATTCGTCGAGGAACAGGACGCCGCCATGGGCAAGGCTGACCTCGCCCGGCCGGGCCCGCGTCCCGCCTCCGATCAGCGCCGCGACGCTGGCCGAATGATGGGGATCGCGGAACGGGCGCTCGGTCACGATCCTGCCGTCCTGCAGCAGACCGCTGACCGAGTGCAGCATCGAGATCTCCAGCGCCTCGGCGGGGTCGAGCGGCGGCAGCAGGCCAGGCAGACGACGGGCCAGCATCGACTTGCCGGCACCGGGCGGACCGACGAACAGCAGATTGTGCCCGCCCGCGGCCGCGACCTCGAGCGCGCGGCGCGCCGCCTCCTGGCCCTTGACGTCGGCAAGGTCTGGCTGGCCGGCACGGGCCTCGGCCGGACGTGGCGACGGCGCGGACAGGACCTGCGAACCGTTGAAGTGATTGACCACCGAGATCAGCGTCGGCGCGGCGACCACGTCGCCGGCACCCGACCATGCAGCCTCGCCGCCGCAGGACTCCGGGCAGATGACCCCCCGCCCGCTGCGGGCCGCGGCGACCGCGGCGGGCAGGACGCCGGCCACCGCCCGCATCCGGCCATCCAGCGCCAACTCCCCGAGCGCCAGGAAATTCGCCAGCTGGTCGGGCGGGAAGATCCCCATCGCGGTCATCAGCGCCAGCGCGATCGGCAGATCGTAGTGGCTGCCCTCCTTGTGGAGGTCGGCGGGGGAGAGATTGACCGTGATCCGTCGCACCGGCAGCGCGAGGCCGATCGCGGCAAGCGCCGCGCGTACCCGTTCGCGGCTTTCGGCGATGGTCTTGTCGGGAAGTCCGACCAGCACGAAGGCGCCGAAGCCGCCGCCGAGATGGACCTGGACGTCGACATCGACGATCTCGATGCCGAGAAACGCCACCGTGCTGATGCGTGCCTGCATCGGCCCCCACCTTTCCGACCACGAGGGCGCGAGGAAAGCGCGGCGGGACGGGGCGGGGCGAGGATGCGAAAGAGGAGGCGGCTGCGGCCGCCGAACTAGCCCGGGCGGGTTAAGCCCGGCCGGCCCCGCTCAACCCCGCATCGCCTTGGCCATCTCGTAGAGCCGGCGGCGCAGGCGAACGTCGCCGATGCTGTAATACGCGCGGACCAGTTCCATGGTCTCGCGCCGCAGCAGCCGGCGATC
>JBIKLI010000276.1:0-6034 GCA_044359885.1 Alphaproteobacteria bacterium
CGCGCATCGACAGGCAGCCCAGCGCCAGATGCGCCGAGAGCCGCGAGCATGCGCTCGCCCCCGCCGCCGGGCTGGCCATGTCCCGGCGATAGGTCCGGCCGCGCGTCTCGAGGAAGGCGCGCAGCGTCGCGATCGCGACGCTGCGCCCGCCGGCCTGGCGTTCCGGGCAGGGGTCCGGCCCGAGGCCCAGCGCCGCGGCATCCGGCAGCGCGCCCGGGTCGAGATCGGCGTGCCGCAGTGCCGCGGGGGCAGGGAGCGGTGCGGCGCCCATCATCGCGTCCCACCGCCGCGCCCAGCCGTCGCGCGAACGCAGCGCGCGCCAGACGCCGTGCTGGCGGCATTCGACGAACGGGACGCCGGCCCGGCGCGCCCAGGCGCGCACGGCACGGTCGCGCGCATAGGTCCAGAGCAGCCCGGTCTCCTCGTGCGCGCGCAGCGTGGCGATGCCGTGGCGGCGCCGGATCCCCTCCAGGACGTCGACGGCATCGCCCATGCGCACGACCAGGCGCGCGCCCCGTCGCGCGAGGCTGGCATCGAGATCGGCGAGGCTCTCGCGCAGGAAATCGAAATGCCGGCCCGACATCTCGGGCTGGGCCCAGAGTTCAGGCTCGACGATGTAGAGCGGCAGGACCGCGCGTCCGCTGGCCGCCGCTTCGGCCAGCGGGGCGTGGTCATGGACGCGCAGGTCGCGCTTGAACCAGACGATCTCCAGCATCGCTGGCCCACGACCTAGAGCGCGCGGCCGGCAGGTCAGCCCCGCCCGCCGGGAAACCGGGATCACGAGCCGAGCCATGCCAGCCGTTCGATCAGACGTCCCTTCCGCGCGTGGCGCTCGCGTATCTGCCGCAGGCGTCGAGCGAAGTCGTCCTGCGCGCCCCCTTCGCGGGACAGCGCCATCAGATCCTGGATCGGGGCCGCAGCGCGGCCGTAACCCGCCGGGTTGCCGCGCACGATCTCGCTCTCGATGACTCGCCAGACGCCGTCGCCCCGCCGGGCCCGGGCGTCGAGACGGGCGCGGCGGGACCGCGCGTCGTCGTCCTCGCGTCGCCGGCACCCGGCCGGACAGCGCCCGGAGGGCTGCCTGGTCCGCTCAGGTCAGCGGTCGGTCGATCGACTGGAACCCGTCGTATCGCTACTCGCTCATGGTCATGGCGTCACGATCAACGCACGCGGATAGCGGGTGAGGCGCTCATGGCCGCCGGGGGTCACGGCGATGGTTTCCGAGAAGCCGAAGCTGTCGGCCAGGACATAGGTGTGGAAGACCATCCCTTCCTCGAAGCACCAGGTGGCGCCCGGGGCGGCTTCCAGCGCCTCGCCGCCCACCGGGGGCATCATCAGGCCGATCGAATAGAAGGTCTTGTTCGTGTAGTCCTTGCGCAGGCCCGCCCCCAGGATGCCGTCGCGGTAGATGCGATCGGGGACCGCGGCGGCGACGCCCGGCCGGACCGCGGCCAGTGCGGCGTCCTGGATGGCGATGATGGTCTCGAGCTTGCGCCGCTCGTCTTCGGTGGCGCGACCGATCTTGATCGTACGCATGAAGCGCGCGTGATAGTGGCGCACCGCGGGCGTGCATTCGCATTGCAGCGTGTCGCCCGTCTCCAGCACGCGGTCGGTGAAGCCGCCATGCAGATGGAAGGCGCGCTCGCCGCTGGACAGCGGGCCGGGGCCCGGGTGGTCGCTGCCGGCGCGGATCATCGCCGCGACGATCTCCGCCGCGACCTCGCGCTCCGAGACCCCGGCGCGCGCCGTCGCCACGGCCGCGGTCATGCCGGCCTCGGCGGCGCGCGCCGCACGTCGCTGATAGTCGATCTCGGCCGGCGACTTGACGAAGCGCAGCCGCGCGACGAGGTCGCCTGCGTCGACGAAGACGCGGTCGGGAAAGGCCGCCTTCAGCTTCTCCCAGCGCTCGGCGTTGAGCTGCCAGGCGGACATCTCGACCGCCACGCGGCCGCCCGCACCCAGCCGGCGGCGCAGGAACTCGGCGGCGACGGCGAAGCGGTCGTCGCCGTCGGACCAGGTCGCGTTGTCCGCGTAGACGCAGGTCGTGTCGAGATAGTAGCGCGCGACATCGCGGCACAGCACGCCGGGCTCGCCCGTGGCCGGCACCAGCGCGAACTGGAAGGTCGAGTAGCCGCGGGTGAAGAACCCGGTGAGCCAGGTGACCGATTCCGGCTGGAAGGCGATCAGCGCGTCGACCCCGCGGCGGCGCAGCTCGGCCTGCACGCGCGCCACGCGCGCATGGTACTCGCTGGCGTCGAACCAGGATGCCCGGGCCATGTCCGGTGCCGCCCCTCAGGCCGCGGCGAGGCGGCCGGCGCGCGCCTCGCTCATGAAATTGGCGAGCATCGTCTTGGCCTCGTCGGCGTCGACGGCGCGGCGCTTGAGCGCCTCGACATCGGCGCCATCGGCCTCCAGCCGCGCGCGGCTGAGTTCGAACCAGGCGCGAGCCTGGGCGGCGTCGACCTCGGGATGGCCCTGGATGCCCCATGCCGGGTGGCGCCGGTGCTTCCAGACATGGTTGGGGCAGTCGGGGGAGCTGGCGAGGATCTGCATGTCCGGATGGCCGGCGCGAACCTCGTCGTTGTGCCAGACGAACATCTCGACCGTCGGCCCCAGGTCGCGCGCGACCGGATCGGCACGCGCGGCGTCGGCGACGTCGAGATGCAGATAGCCGACCTCGCAGGCGGGCCGGCGGAAGACCTGGTCGCGGCCGCACAGCGCCGAGCCCAGGATCTGGCTGCCGAAGCAGATGCCCAGCATCGGCACGCCGCGCCCGGCGAGGTCGCGCAGCAGCTCGTGCTCGCGATGGATCCAGGCGATGTCCTCGTAGGCGCCGTGCGGGCTGCCCGAGACGAAGCAGGCGCCGTAGCCGTCCGCGGAATCGGGGAACTGGCCGTCATAGGCCCAGCGGATGTCGACATCGAACCCGGCCGCGGCGAAGCGTTCCTCCAGGCCGGACACGGAGCGCGGGCGCGGCCCGTTCTGCAGATAGAGTAGCTTCATGCGCCGGTCTCCCTCCAAGGCGGGGCGATAATCGGAAAAACGCGCCACCGGGCGCAACCCCGATCGCGACCGCGCGACGCATGCGGGGCATGCGGTCGGCGCGTCGCGGCCGGTGGTCGCGCCGGCGCGGCGAACCATACTGATGCTGTGCCTTTTCGGCGCGACGCTTCCCGCAAGAAGGATCCGATCCATGCCCGACGACTCCCACAAGTCGCTTTTTCCGCCCGCCGAGCGGCTCGGCAGGCGCGGTTTCATCGGCGCCTCGGCGCTGGCCGGCTACACGCTGGCGGCCGGCCCGGTCCAGGCGCAGACGGTGATCCGCACCGACACCGCGGGGCTGGTCGCCGGCGATGTCGCGATCCCCACCGCCACGGGTCCGATGGGGGGCTATCGCGCAAAGCCCGCGACGGCCGAAAGACCGCCCGTGGTCGTCGTGATGATGGAGGTCTTCGGCCTTCATGAGTGGATCAAGGATGTCTGCCGGCGCTTCGCCAAGGCAGGGTATCTGGCCGTCGCGCCCGACTATTATTTCCGTCAGGGCAAGCTCGACGGCGCGACCGATTTCCAGACCCAGATCGCGCCCATCGTCATGCGCAAGCCCGACGACGAACTGATCACGGACATCGACGCCTCGATCGCCTTCGCCGCCGCCGACGGCGGCGACGCCGCGCGGGTCGGCGTCACCGGGTTCTGTCGCGGCGGCCGCAACGCGATCGTCTATGCCGCCGAAGGCACGCGGGCGCGCGCGGCGGTCGCGTGGTACGGCGGAAATCTCACCACCACCAACGAATTCCTCAATCGCCGGCCGGTCGATGTCGCCGCCCGGATCCGCATGCCGCTGCTCGGTCTCTATGCCGGCGACGATCCGGGGATCCCGCCGGACCAGGTCGAACTGCTCAAGGCGGCGCTGGCCCGGTCAGGGCAGAAATGGGAGATGATCGTCTATCCGGGGGCCAAGCACGGCTTCCTCGCCGACTACCGCGCCTCCTACAGCGCCGAGGCATCGGCGGCCGCCTGGCCGCGCTGCCTTGCCTGGTTCAAGGATCACGGGGTCGGCTGACGCCGGCCGCGCGGGCGCAGAAGCGACCCGAAAGGAAAAAGGCCGTCGCGCATTCGCGCGACGGCCTTTTTCGATCCTGCGTCCGGCGCCGGATCGGCGACGGTCAGGCCGCGGCGGCCGCTGCCTTGCGTGCCTGCGCGCGCGCGATCCGCACCCGCAGGCGCGCGAGCGAAGGATCCAGCTTGGTCTTGGCCTGGCCCATGATCCAGGAATCGATGCCGCCGGCGGCCTCGATCGTGCGCAGGCCGCTGGTCGACAGCCGGATCTGGACGCTGGCGCCCAGCGCATCGGACAGCAGCGAGGCCATCTGGAGATTGGGCAGGAAGCGCCGCTTGGTCTTGTTGTTGGCGTGGCTGACATTCCTGCCGACCAGGATCGTCTTGCCGGTGACGGCGCAGCGACGGGACATCGCGGGATTCCTTCGATCTTGACGCGGACCGGGGACCGCGCGGGTACCCCGAAACGAGGCGCGTGTTTAAGCGAGGCCGCGCGGCGGGTCAAGCCTCGCCGGGCCGGCGGTGCCGGAAGGCCGCCAGGATCTGCGCCGCGGCCGCCATCGGCGACACCTTGCCGGCGGCGACCCCGGCCTCCAGTCCCGGCAGCATCGCGGCCACACCGGGGTCGGCGCCCAGTTCGGCGCGCAGGCCGCCCTCGATCTCGCGCCACATCCAGGCGACGGCCTGGCGGGCGCGCCGTTCGGCAAGTCGAGGCGCGCCCAGCGCGGCACGGAAGGCGCCGACCGCCTCCCAGACCGCGTCCAGCCCGATGCCGTTCAGTGCCGAGACCTGCAGCACCGGCGGTGTCCATCCGGCGTGGGCCGGCCGCAGCAGCCCGATGGCCGCGCGGTATTCGGCGGCGGCGCGCCCCGCCGCGGCCGCGAGATCGCCGTCGGCCTTGTTCACGACCACGATGTCGGCGATCTCGACGATGCCCTTCTTGATCCCCTGCAATTCGTCACCGCCGCCCGGCGGCAGCAGCAGCAGCAGCAGGTCGACCATGTCCGCGACCGCCACTTCGGACTGGCCGACGCCCACGGTTTCGACGATCACGATGTCGAAGCCGGCCGCCTCGCAGATCAGACCGGCTTCGCGGGTGCGCCGCGCGACGCCGCCCAGCGTCCCAGCGGCGGGCGAGGGGCGGATGAAGGCGCGCTCGTCGCGCGACAGCGCGGCCATGCGCGTCTTGTCGCCCAGGATCGAGCCGCCGGTGACCGGGGAGGAGGGGTCGACCGCCAGCACCGCCGGGCGATGGCCGCGGCCGATCAGGAAGAGCCCGAACGCCTCGATGAAGGTCGACTTGCCGACCCCAGGCGCGCCGGAAATCCCGATGCGGACCGAATTGCCGGTCCGCGGCATCAGCAAGGACAGCAACTGGTCGGCGGCGGCGCGGTGATCTGTCCGCCGCGATTCGACCAGGGTGATGGCGCGGGCCAGATCCCGGCGTCCGCCGGCCGCGATCCCGGCCGCCAGCTCCGCCGGATCCGGCGGCGCCGGGATCCGGCCGCTGGCCATCGTCACGACAGGCCCTTGCGGCCCATCTCGAGGAATTTCTCGCGCCGCCGCGTGCGCAGGACGTCGCCGCCGAGCGGCGACAGCTCGCGCAGCTGCGCCGAGATGGCCTTGCCGACCGCCGCGATGGTCGCCGCCCGCTCGCGATGCGCGGCACCCAGCGGTTCGGGGATGATCTCGTCGATCACGCCCAGCTTGTAGAGGTCCTGGGCGGTCAGCTTCAGCGCCTCGGCCGCGTCGGGCGCGTTGTCGCGCGTGCGCCAGAGGATCGAGGCGCATCCCTCCGGGCTGATGACCGAATAGATCGCGTATTCCAGCATCAGCACCCGGTTGGCGGCACCGATCGCCACGGCGCCGCCCGACCCACCCTCGCCGATGACCACGGCGACGAAGGGGACCTTGATGGAGAGGCATGTCTCGATCGCGCGGGCGATGGCCTCGGCCTGGCCGCGTGCCTCGGCAT
>JBIKLI010000032.1:0-20230 GCA_044359885.1 Alphaproteobacteria bacterium
CAGGTCGGGGTGGCGCCGCGCGACGTCGTCGACATAGATGGCGCGCCCGTACTCCGCGACCGAATTGGCCGCGAAGGTCGTGCCCATGTGCATCGTCAGCGGGATGTCGTGCCGCACCAGATACCGGTAGATCGGCTCCATGCGGGGATCGTTCAGGGACACGCCGTTGTAGATCGGACCGAACTTGACGCCCTTGAGCTTCAGATCCTCGATGGCGTGCACCAGCAGGTCCATGCAGTTCGGCATCCGCGGATCGAGGCAGGCGAAGCCGACGAATTTGCCGGGATGCTTCGCCACCGCCGCCGCGGTCACCTCGTCGTCGCCGTCGATCCCGGCGCTGTCCCCGTAGCGCAGCGAGAAGATGATCGCCTTGTCGACCTTCGCCATCGCCTGATGGAGGGTGTCCGCGTCGGCCTTGATCCCGACGGAGCCCGGCCGTGCGAACTTCGTCTGCTCGCGGAACATCGGCGTGCAGTGCCGGTCTTCCCAGATGTTGACGTGACAGTCGACGATCATGCGGCAGTCCTCCTTGCGATGCTCCGCCAGGCCAGCCACGCGACCGGCAGGATCCAGATCGCGAGCGTGAGCCCGCCGAGCGTGCCCGCGATCGGTCGCGCGAAAAGGCCGGGAATGTCGCCGCCGACCTTGATCATCGACAGCAGGAAATTCTCCTCGATCATCTTGCCCAGCACGAGGCCGAGGATCGCGGGCGCGGTCGGGATCCCGTTCTCCTCGAAGAGATAGCCGATGATCCCCATGACCAGCATCACCCAGACATTGAACAGCGTGTTCTCGATCGCGAAGGAGCCGACGACGCAAAACAGCAGGATGACGGGCATCAGCACCTCGCGCGGGACCGCCAGGATCCGGCGCGATGCCTTGATCATGGCCCAGCCGAAGGGGATCATCAGCAGGTTGGCGAGGAAGAAGACCATGAAGAGCGCGTAGACGAGGTGCTGGCTGTTGAGGAACACAGTCGGCCCCGGCTGCATCCCCTTCATGTAGAGGACGCCGATCACGATCGCCGTGATCGAGTCGCCGGGGATGCCGAACACCAGCGCCGGCACCCAGGCGCCGCCGAGCGCCGAGTTGTTCGCGGCGCCTGCGTCCACCAGCCCTTCGGGATGGCCGGTCCCGAACTTCTCGCGCTCCTTCGAGAACCGCTTCGAGACGGCGTAGCTGATCCACGCCGCGATGTCGGCCCCCGCCCCCGGCAGGGCGCCGATCAGGACGCCGATCAGGTTGCCGCGGAACATGTTGAGCTTGTAGCGCTTGAACAGTTCCCACTGGCCGCGGAACACGGAGCCGATCTTCTGGGCCGCGATCTCCACGCGGCCGTGATTGGCGGTGACGTTGCGGATCAGTTCGGGCACTGCGAAGAACCCGACCAGCGCCGGCACCAGATCGATGCCGCCGGTCAGGTTGATGTTGCCGAAGGTGAAGCGCGGCGTCCCGTGCACGACGTCGATCCCGACCTGGGCGACGCCCAGGCCGAAGCACAGCGAGATGATCCCCTTGAGCGGATCGCCGCGCGAGACGAACACCGCGCAGGTCAGGCCCAGGCAGGCGAGCCAGAAATACTCGAAGGTCGAGAACTTGAGCGCGAACTCGGCCAGCGCCGGCGCGACCAGCGCCAGGGCCAGCGCGCCGAAAAGACCGCCGATCACCGAGAACACGAGGCAGGCGCCGAGCGCGACTTCGGCATGGCCCTTGCGGGTCATCGCATAGGCTTCGTCGGTATAGGCCGCCGAGGCCGGGGTGCCGGGGATCCGCAGAAGGACGCCCGGGACGTCGCCCGAGAAGATCGCCATCGCCGTGGCGGCGATGATCGCGCCGATCGCCGGCACCGGATCCATGAAGAACGTCACCGGCACGAGCAGCGCGGTGGCCATGGTCGCCGTCAGACCCGGGATCGCACCGAAGAACAGGCCGTAGAACGACGCCAGGAAGATGACCAGCAGCGTCGACGGGTCGAACACGAGCCAGAAGGCGCGGGCCAGATTGGCCGTGTTCACGAAATCTTCGAGCATCGTCGCGCCCTCAGAACAGCTTGAAATAGGGGACGATGCCCCAGGGCAGCGGCACGAGCAGGATCTGGACGAAGAACTGGTGGATGGCGAAGCTCGCGACGGCGGCGATGGCCAGCGCCGCCAGCGGCCGGCCCCAGAGCAGCCAGATCAGGGCCCAGAGCAGCAGCGGCGCCACGATGAGGAAGCCCAGGCCCTCGGACAGCAGCAGATAGGCGAGCAGAAAGGCGAAGACCGCGACGCCCTGCAGGATCAGCCGGGGACTCGACAGCCACGGATCGAGATCGACCAGCCGCGCGCCGCGCCGGAAGGCGATCCCCTTGAGGATAAGGCCTATCGCCGCGAGGCCCATCACCGAGGCGACGATCGTCGGAAAGAAGCCGGGTCCGAATTTCTGGCCGGGCGGCGTGTGGAAACCCGCCGCGCTCTGGATGACGAAGGCGGACAGGGCGAGGAAGACCACGCCCAGTATGGCATCGTTGAAACGCATGCTGATGACCGGGGGCGGATCGCAGGGATCCGCCCCCGCTCCCGTTCACTTCGCCAGGCCAAGCGCCTTCATGGTGTCGGACATCGACTTTTCGTGCTGCTGCATGAAAGCGAGCGTGTCCCGGGAATTCAGCCACTTGGTGCCGAAATTGCGCTGGCGCATGCCGTTCTGGAACTCCTCGGACTTCCAGATCTTCTCCAGCGTCGTCTCCAGCGTGCGCGCGATGTCGGCCGGCAGGCCCTTCGGCCCCGCGACCAGACGGAACGCGCCGCCTTCCATGTCGATCCCCAGGGCCTCCTTGGCCGTCGGCACGTCCTGGAACGGCGCGCCCTGGCGGTTGGGCGAGATCACGTAGAGCGGGCGCAGCCGGCCCGCCTCGATCAGCGGCCGGCCTTCCGGCAGCGATCCCACCGCCATGTCGAGCCCGCCCGAGGCGAGATCCTGGTTGGTCAGCGCGCCGCCCGCCGACGGCACCATCACCGGCTTGGCCGGATCGATGCCGTAACGGATGAAGATCTCGGCGTTGGGAATGTGCCAGGAGCCGCCGCAGGACCCGCCGCAGCCGATCTTGAACTTGCCCGGATCGGCCTTGAGCGCGTCGAGCGCGTCCTTGCCGGTCCTGAAGGGCGAGTTGACGTTGACCAGCAACGCCGCCGGGTCGACGTTGTAGATGGCGATGGGCGTGAACATCGTGTGGTTGATGTCGGCCTGCCCCATCATCCGCCACTGGAAGTAATTGTAGACGATGCCCAGCGTGTAGCCGTCGGGCCGCGCGGTCGCGATCTGGGTGTGGCCGACGATGCCGCCGCCCTGGCCGTTGTTGACGACGTTGAAGGGCTGCTTGAGCTCGTCCTGCAGCTGCTTGGCCAGCAGCCGCGCCGTGCCGTCGGTGCCGCCGCCCGCCCCTGCCGGCACGATGATGGTCACCGGACGCTCGGGCCACGCGGCCTGCGCGGCCCCGGCCATGGCCAGCACCGACAGCGCGGCACCGGCGATCAGCGTCTTCAACGAAACTCGCATGTCTTCCTCCCGAACGCGGAATGGTTGTACGCGCAGGTTAGGACGTCGCCCGCCGGGGCGCCAGCCCGCCGATTGCGGCCCGCCGCTCGCGGCGCGTCAGGCCATGTCCGGCCAGGCGGGCAGATCGATCGCGCGTCCCTCGCGCGCCGAACGCTCCGCCGCCAATCCGATCGCGACGGCCTTCAGCCCGTCCGCCATCGTCACCTCGACGGTCGCGCCATCGAGAATCGCGCGGCGGAATCCGAGATGCTGGAAGTAGGTCGACCCGTGATGATCGCCGGCGGCGAGCAGCCCGGCATCGACCTCGACGACCCGGCGCACCGGTGCCTTCGCTTCGCGCGGCGACAATTCGATCTCGGCGCGCCGCTCGAGGCCGCCGGGCCAGAACCGCGCCGGACCGGGGATGAAGACCTCGGCGCGGCCCGCGTCGCCGGTGGCGGTCAGGATCTCCTGCCAGTAGGCGCCGTCGGCGAACATGCACAGATCGAGCATCGCGCGGCGGCCGCCGCGGAAATCGACGATCGCATAGGCGTTGTCGAGGATGTCGGGAACCTTGCCGTCGTAGCGCTCGTCGCGATGGTTCACGTCCGCGGCCCCGGAGGCGTAGACCCTGACCGGCTCGTCGGCGACGATCAGCCGCATGAGATCGAAGAAATGGCAGCATTTCTCCACCAGCGTGCCGCCGGTGCGCCGCGCGAATCGGTTCCAGTCGCCGACCTTGGGCAGAAACGGATAGCGATGCTCGCGGATCGCCAGCATGCGCAGATCGCCGACCGCGCCGTCGGCCAGCGCGCGCCGCAGCTCGGCGACCGGCGGCATGTAGCGGTATTCCATCGCCACCCAGACCGGCGCGCGATGCAGCGCCGCGGCGCGGGCGAGCGGCGCGATGTCCGCCTCGCGGGTGCAGACCGGCTTCTCGACCAGCACCGGCAGGGCGCGCGGCGCCGCGAAGATGTCGGCCAGGATCGGGGCATGGGTATCGTTGGGCGAAGCCACGACCAGCGCGTCGACCTCGCCGGAGGCCAGCAGCGCGTTGTGGTCGGCGAAGGCGCGCGGCGCGGAGCCGAACAGGCGCCCGGCTTCGGCCAGCGTCTCGGCAGCCGATCCGGCATCGGGATCGCTGAAGGCCGCGAGCGCAGAGCCGGGGATGAGGGCGAGGTTGCGCAGATGCTCGCGCCCCATCATGCCGGCGCCGATCAGGCCGTAGCGCAGGAGCGTCGCCGGGCGCGTCACAGCTTGCCCGCCGCCTTGCCGACCAGCCGCGTCGTCGAATGTCCCCGCTCGAGATCGACCAGCACGACCCTGCCGCCCCAGGACTGCACCTCGCGCGCGCCGACGACCTTGTCGATCGTGTAGTCCGCGCCCTTCACCAGCAGATCAGGCCGCAGCTGCTGGATCAGCGCCAACGGCGTGTCCTCCGCGAAGATGACGACGCCGTCGACGCTGGCGAGCGAGGCCAGCACGGTCGCGCGCGACGCCTCGTCCTGCAGCGGCCGGTCGTTGCCCTTCAGGCGCTTCACCGAGGCATCGGAGTTCGTGCCGACGATCAGCCGGTCGCAGGCCGCGCGCGCCTTGCGCAGAAGCGCGACATGCCCGGGATGGAGCAGATCGAAGACGCCGTTGGTGAAGCCGACCTTCAGGCCGAGCCGACGCCAGCGCTCCGCCTGTTCCTGCGCCTGCGACGCCGAGAAGATCTTGGCCTCGGAGGCGGCGTTCGCCTCGTGGACCAGCTCGTGTCGCAGCTCGTCGGGATGCACGACGGCCGTGCCGACCTTGGCGACGACGATCCCGGCGGCGATGTTCGACAGCATGGCGGCCTTGTCCGGCGCCGCGCCGACTGCGAGCGCCGCGGCGAAGGTGGCGATCACGGTGTCGCCGGCTCCCGACACGTCGAAGACTTCGCGCGCCAGCGCAGGCAGCGTGACGCTGCCGCCCTTCGCCCGCACCAGGGTCATCCCGTCCTTGCCGCGCGTGCACAGCAGCGCCTCGAGGCCGAGCGCGCGGATCTGCCGGCGCGCGGCGCGTTCGATCTCGGCGAGGCCGTCGACGGGCAGCCCGGTCGCGGCTGCCAGTTCCTGCCGGTTGGGCGTCAGCAGCGTCGCGCCCTTGTAGCGGGTCCAGTTGCTGCCCTTGGGATCGACCAGCACGGGCTTGCGCGCCTTGCGCGCGGCGGCGATGACCGCGCGGGTGGTCGCCTCCCCGAGCACGCCCTTGGCGTAGTCGGAGAGCACGACGATGTCGCAGTCGCGGATCGACTCGCCGACCACGCCCTCGAAGTCGTTCGCCGTCTCCGCCGAGAGCGGCGCCGTCGATTCGGTGTCGGCGCGCAGCAGCTGATGTCCGTCCGCGACGAACCGGGTCTTGATCGTCGTCGGCCGCTGGCGGTCGACCAGCAGATGCGGCTCGAGATTGCCCGATCCGCCGACGAGGCGCATGACGTCGTTGCCCGCCTGGTCGCTGCCGACCACCGAGACGAACTGCGCCTGGACGCCCAGGCTGACCAGGTTGCGCACGACGTTGCCCGCCCCGCCCAGCATCGACTGCTCGCGCTCGACGCGGAAGATCGGGATCGGCGCCTCGGGGCTGATGCGCTCGACCTTGCCGTAGACGAAGCGGTCGAGCATCACGTCGCCCACGCACAGCACGCGGGCCGCGCCCAGGCGTTCGATGATGTCGGCGAGGATCGTCGCGATGCCTGCGGCGCTCGCCGCCGCCCTGCCAGCCGTCATGTCGGTTCCCTGAATTGACGCGCAGCGTCCCCGTCGCGACCGCCCGCGTCACGCGCGCAGCGGTTCGAGGATCGAAACGTAGTTGGCGACCGCGGCGCCGCCCATGTTGAAGACGCCGGCCAGCCCCGCCTTCGGGACCTGCATCGCCCCGGCGGTGCCGGTCGCCTGCATCGCGGCCATGATGTGCATGGAGACGCCGGTGGCGCCGATCGGGTGGCCCTTCGCCTTGAGGCCGCCGGACGGATTGACCGGCAGCCGCCCGCCCTTCTCCGTGTCCCCGGCCAGGGCGATCCGGCCGCCTTCGCCCGGCGCGGCAAGGCCCATCGCCTCGTACTGGATCAACTCCGCGATCGTGAAGCAGTCATGGGTCTCGACCAGGCGCAGATCGCCGACCGTGGTGCCCGCCGCGCGGTGGGCGTTCTGCCACGCGCGCGCGCAGCCTTCGAAGGCGACGATGTCGCGACGGCTCATCGGCAGGTAGTCGTTGACCTGGGCGCGGGCGCGGAAGGCGACCGCCTTGCCCAGCCGCAGCGCCGTCTCGACATCGGCCAGGACCAGGGCCGCCGCGCCGTCGGAGACGAGGCTGCAATCGGTCCGCCGCAGCGGTCCCGCCACCAGCGGATTGCGATCCGAAACGGTGCGGCAGAACTGGAATCCCAGATCCTTGCGCAGTTGGGCATAGGGATTGTCGACGCCGTTGCGGTGGTTCTTGGCGGCGATCCGCGCCATGGCGTCGGACGGGTCGCCGTGGCGCTGGGCGTAGAGTTCGGCGATCCGTCCGAAGACGCCGGCGAAGCTCATCCCTTCGCGGTCCTCTTCCTTGACGTAGCTGGCCTTCATCAGGATGCCGCCGATCTGGTCGCCCGGCGTCTCGGTCATCTTCTCGACGCCGACGACCAGCACGATGCGCGCACGCCGGGCCTCGATCGCCGTGATGCCCTGGTGGATCGCCGCGCTGCCGGTGGCGCAGGCGTTCTCCAGCCGCGTCGACGGCTTGAAGCGGAAGGCGTCGTCGGCCTGCAGCACCAGCGAGGACGGGAAATCCTGCTTCACGAAACCCGCGCCCATGTGGCCGACCAGGATCTCGTCGACATCCGCGGGTGCAAGGCCCGCATCGTGCACGGCCTGGACGGCGACCTCCTTGACCAGCGCCTCGAGGTCCAGGCCTTCGCGCTTGCCGAAACGGCCATGGGCCCAGCCGACGATGCATGCCGTCATGACGTCGCTCCTTGGCCCGGCGTCCCCGGCTGGCCGGCGACGCGCCAGGCGAGCGGCCGGTCCGGAAATCCGACGACGCGCGTACGTCCCGCCGGCAACGGGGCGGGAGGATCGCGCGGTTCGCGCACCAGCGTGATGCGCTCGTCGTTGGGAGGCAGACGATAGAAGCGCGGGCCGTTCAGGCTGGCGAAGGCCTCGAACCGGTCGAGAGCGCCCTCCTCGTCGAAGACCTGGGCGTAGGTCTCGATCGCCGTGCCGGCATTGAACACCCCGGCGGCGCCGCAGGCGCATTCCTTGGCCTCGACCGAATGCGGCGCCGAATCCGTGCCCAGGAAGAATTTCGGGTCGCCCGAGCACGCGGCCGCGCGCAGCGCCAGCCTGTCCTCCTCGCGCTTGGCGATCGGCAGGCAATAGAGATGCGGCCTGACGCCGCCATGGAAGATGTCGCTGCGGTTGATCACCAGATGATGCGGCGTGATCGTGGCCGCCACATTGGCCGGCGCGCGCCGGACATAATCGACCGCACGGCGCGTCGTGATGTGCTCCAGCACCATCGGAAGCCGCGGATAGGCCTGGACGATCCCGTCCAGCACGTCGTCGATGAAGACCGCCTCGCGATCGAAGATGTCGACGCCGGGCCGCGTCACCTCCCCATGCAGCAGCAGCGGCATGCCCAGCCGCTCCATCGCCGCGAAGACCGGCGTCAGTCGCGACATGTCGGTCACGCCATGGGCCGAATTCGTGGTCGCATGCGCCGGGTAGAGCTTGGCGGCCGTGAAGACACCGTCGCGCCAGCCCCGCCCCAGATCGTCCGGATCGGTGTCGTCGGTCAGATAGGCCGTCATGAGCGGCGTGAAGCGGACGCCCTGCGGCAGCGCCGCCAGGATCCGGTCGCGATAGGCCGCCGCCGCCGCCGCCGTGGTCACCGGCGGCACCAGGTTCGGCATCACGATGGCACGCGCGAATCGGGTCGCGGTCAGCGGCAGGACCGCCTTCATCATCTCGCCGTCCCGCAGATGCACATGCCAGTCGTCGGGGCGACGCAACGTCACGCTAGGCGTCATGGCCGGATCCCATCGCTGCCGGAAGACCGGCTATCGAAAGCCGCGCATTCATAGGACCCCCCGCCCCCGACGGCAAGCGAAGCCGACACCGGCCTTGCCCCATGCGGGCCGAGGGGGCCGAGCCGAGGGGGCTGACCCCATTTCGGGGTCAGACCCCCATTTGCAGGACGCCGCCCCACCCCAACCTTCACGGCTCCGGTGCAGACGAGCCTCCCATCAGGCGGCCCCCTCCAGCCTTGCCCATCGCGCACCGGGCGGGCGACACTCCGCCCGTTCGAAAAGGAGACGCAAGGGATGCAGGCACAGGCCGCCGCGATGAAGACCCTGCTGGCCGGCCCCGGATTGCACGTCATGCCCGGAGCGGGGGACGGGATGGGGGCGCGGCTGGTCGCGGAGGCCGGTTTCAGGCTGGGCTTCGTCTCCGGCTCGACCGTATCCGGGCTGCGGCTGGCGCAGCCGGACATGGATCTGCTGTCGGCGTCGGAGATGCGCGACGCGGTCGAGACCTGCGTCGGCGCGGCGCCGGGGGTCCTGTGGCTTGCCGATGGCGATACCGGCTATGGCAACGCGATCAACGTCCAGCGGACGATCCGCGCCTATGGCCGGACCGGGGCGGCCGCCGTCCTCATCGAGGACAAGGCCTGGCCTCGCCCGCTGGGCCACAAGGGCGCCAAGCTGGTCGTCGAGCGCGACGAGGCGGTCGCGCGCTGCCGCGCCGCCGCCGAGGCCTGCCGCGAGGCGGGATTGCTGCTGCTGGCGCGCACCGATGCGCGACCCTCGCGCGGATTCGACGAGGCGCGCCACCGCATCGAGGCCTTCCGCCGGGAGGGCGCCGACATCCTGTTCCTGGATTCGCCCCAGGACGAGGCCGAGATGCGCGCCAGCATCGAGGCCGGCGACGGGCTGCCGATGCTGGCGGTCAATGCCCCGGCCGCGAAGCATTTCATGCCGCCCGACACGTTCCTCGCGGCGATGGGCTTCAAGATCGTCGTCTACCCGCAGGAGATCCTGGCGGCGGGCGTGCATGCGACGCGCGCGGCGCTGGCCGCGCTGCGCGACGGATCGCCGGCGCCGGCGACCTCCACGCCCGCCGAACTCGGCACCGCGCTGCGGCTGCCCGACTACCTCGCCGCCGACGCGCGGCTGGCCACGCCGCGATGACCGCGGCCGGAACCGCAAGGGAACGACGATGGACCGACCGCCGATCGACCAGGGCATAACCTGGGTCTACACCGAGGATCTGGACGGCACCTGCCGGTTCTATGGCGAGACGCTGGGCCTGACAGAGGTCCACGATCAGGGCCTCTGCCGCATCTTCCGTCTGGCCCCGACCGCCTTCCTCGGCGTCTGCCGGGTCAGACCGGGGCGGTTCGTCGAACCGAAGGGCGTCGTGATCACCTTCGTGACCCCCGCCGTCGATGCCTGGCACGCGAGGCTGACCGCGGCGGGCATCGTGCCGGAGGGGCCGCCGGAGCGCAGCGACCAGTTCGGCGTCTATTGTTTCTTCGCCCGCGATCCCAACGGCTATCTTGTCGAATTCCAGACCTTCCTCGACCCGGGCTGGCAGAAGGCGTGAGCGCCGCCGCTAAGCGCGGTGATAGGGATGCCCGGCGAGGATCGTCTGGGCGCGATAGATCTGTTCGGCGAGCATCACCCGCACCAGCATATGGGGCCAGGTCATCGCGCCCAGACCGAGCGCCAGATCGCAGCCGGCGCGCAGATCCGGGGTGAGTCCGTCCGCCCCGCCGATCAGGAACGCGACATCGCGGCCAGCCTCGCGCAGCCGCCCCAGCCGCTGGGCGAAACCGGCGCTGCCAAGCGCGGTGCCGCGCTCGTCCAGGGCGATCGCGAAGGCCCCCGGCGGAATCGCGGCGCGCAGCATCTCGGCCTCGCGGGCCATGCGCGCGACGGGGGCAAGCGGCCGCTTCTCCTCGCATTCGACCAGTTCGAGGGGCCAGCGCGCGGCCTTGAGACGGGCCGCGTAGTCGCCGAAGGCCTCCGCCAGCGGTCCGCCGCGCAGCCGGCCGATCGCGGCGATCACCAGGCGCATGGGAAGCCGACCGCGGTCAGCCGCCGGCCGCGCCGTCGTCGCCGCCTTCGTCGCCGGCGTCCGGGGCCGGAGGCCGGGCGCGCGCCGGGCGCCGCGGCTTCGCGACGCCGCCCGCCTCGTCGGTGAAATCGGCCTGCCACATCTTTTCGAGCGCGTAATGCGCCCGCGCCTCGCGGCGGAAGAGATGGACGATCACGTCGCCGGCATCGACCAGGACCCAGTCGCCCTGCTGCCGGCCCTCGACCGGCACATGCGCGCGGCCCGTGGCCTTGAGCTTCTCGACCAGATGATCGGCCATCGCGGCGAGTTGGCGCGAATTGGTGCCGGTCGCCACGACCATGAAATCGGCCATCGAACTCTTGCCGGAGAGATCGATGCGGACGATGTCCTCGGCCTTGTCGGCGTCGAGCGATGCCTCGATCGACTTGACCAGCGATCGGACGGCGGCGGGCGGGGCTTTACGCGGTCGACGGGGCGCGATCGTTTCCTCCTGCCTGGATGGGCTGTTCCGTAACGGCTTGCGCAGCGAGCGCGGCGAGCGAGCGGGCGCGCGCCTCGCGGATGGCGCTGGCCGACGCGGGGTTGAGCCGGCTGTGGAAGAAGACCCAGGACGGCGCCCGCGCCGCCGGCAGGCCGCGGCTTGCCGCCTCGCGGCGGCGTGCGGCGGCGAAACGCCGCGCCGCCTTTCCCGCCAGCGCCTTGACCGAGTAGCCTGGGCGGGCGAACACCGCCACCGGGACCGACCGGAAGATCGCCGTCCATCGCGCCCAGGCCGGGATCTGGATCAGATTGTCGGCGCCCATCAGCCAGACGAACCGCGTGCGCCGGAAACGCCGGCCCAGCGCCGCCAGCGTGTCGGCGGTGTAGCGCGTGCCCAGCGCCGCCTCGATCGTCACCACGCGCAGCCGTGGGTGCGGACCCACCACCCGGGAAACCGAGCCCGCGCGCGCGGCGAGGCCATCCATGCCGGCGCTGGGCTTGAGCGGATTGCCGGGCGACACCAGGAACCAGATCTCGTCCAGCGACAGCCGCTTGAGCGCGATCAACGCGATCTCCAGATGTCCCTCATGCGCCGGATTGAAGGATCCGCCGAGCAGCCCGATGCGCCGCCGCGGGGCCACTCCCAATGCATGGGCCGGAAGCGGCGTCATCACGGCCGGATCTGCCCGTCGCCGAGGACCACGTACTTGTAGCTGGTCAGTTGGTCGGGCCCGACCGGACCGCGCGGCGGCAGGCGACCGGTCGCGATGCCGATTTCGGCCCCGAACCCGAACTCGCCGCCATCGGCGAACTGGGTCGAGGCGTTGCGCAGCACGATGGCGCTGTCGACGCGGCGGCAGAACTCCGCCGCCGCCGCGTCGTCGGCGGTCACGATCGCGTCGGTATGATGCGATCCGTACCGGTTGACATGGTCGATCGCCGCCTCCAGCCCGTCCACGATCCGGACCGCGAGGATCGCCTCGAGATACTCGGTGCGCCAGTCCTCTTCGCTCGCCGGCCCGACCCGCGGATCCATGGCCTGCACGGCGGCATCGCCGCGGACCTCGCAACCGGCCGCGAACAGGTCCGCGAGGATCGCCGGCAGATGGGTCGGCGCCGCCGCACGGTCGACGAGCAGCGTCTCGGTGGCGCCGCAGACCGTGACCCGGCGCATCTTGGCGTTGAGGACGATGCGGCGCGCCATCTCGGGATCGGCGTCGCGATGGACATAGCTGTGGCAGATGCCGTCGAGATGGGCGAGCACGGGGACGCGCGCCTCGTTCATCACCCGCTCGATCAGCGACTTGCCGCCGCGCGGGACGACCACGTCGACCAGACCGGTCATGGTCAGCAGACGGCCGACCGCCGCGCGGTCGCGGGTCGGCACCAGCTGGATCGCGGCCTCGGGCAACCCTGCCTTGCGCAGGCCGGCATGGAGACAGGCGACGATGACCTGTGAACTCTCGAAGCTCTCCGACCCGCCGCGCAGGATCGCGACATTGCCGGATTTGAGACAGATCGCGCCGGCATCGGCGGTCACGTTCGGCCGGGCCTCGTAGACGATCGCGACCACGCCGATAGGCACCTTGACGCGGCGGATCCGCAGGCCGTTCGGCCGCGTCCACTCCGCCTCGACCGCGCCCACGGGATCGGGCAGCGCCGCGACCTCCTCCAGGCTGCGCGCGATCGCCTCGATCCTGCCGGCATCGAGCCGCGAGCGATCGGCCATCGCCGCGGACAGCGCATTGGTCCGGCACAGTTCCATGTCGCGGGCATTGGCGGCGAGCAGCGCCGGCGCCTGGCCTCGCAGTTCGGCCGCCGCCGCTTCGAGCGCCTGGCGCTTTGCCGCCGGATCGGCGGCCGCCACTGTCGCCGCGGCGTCGCGCGCGGCGCGGCCCAGCGCGGTCATCAGGGCGTCGAGGTCGCCGGCCGCCGACGGCACGGGCTTGGTCACGGGTTCATCACCAGATCGTCGCGATGGATGATCTCGTCGCGTCCACGATAGCCCAGGACATCGACGATTTCAGCCGAACGACGCCCGCGGATCCGCTCCAGGTCGGCGGCGCCATAGGCGGACAGGCCACGCGCGATCTCGCGGCCTTCCGGATCGATGACACGGATCAGGTCGCCGCGCTCGAAGGCGCCCTCGACACGCGTGACCCCGGCGGGCAGCAGGCTCTTGCCGCGCCCGAGCGCCGCCACGGCGCCAGCGTCGACAGCCACCGCGCCCGCCGCCGCGACATGGGCGGCGATCCAGCGCTTGCGCGCCGACAGCGGCGTGGCGCTGGGCAGGAACCACGTCGCGAGCGCGCCCTCGTCCAGCGCGCGAAGGGGATGGGGCCGCTTGCCGAAGGTGATGGCCATGCGACAACCGGCGGCGAGGGCGATCTTCGCGGCCGCGAGCTTGGTGACCATGCCGCCGGAGGAATACCCGGTCGCCGCCTCGCCGCCCATCGCCTCGATCTCGGCGGTGATCTCGGTGACGATCGGGATGCGTGCGGCCTCGGTATGCTTGCGCGGATCGGCGGTATAGAGCCCGTCGATGTCCGACAGCAGAACCAGCGTATCGGCCGACACCATCTGGGCCACCCGAGCGGCCAGCCGGTCGTTGTCGCCGAAGCGGATCTCCTCGGTCGCCACGGTATCGTTCTCGTTGATCACCGGCACCGCGCCCAGCCGCAGCAACTGCGCCATCGTCGCGCGCGCGTTGAGATGCCGGCGGCGCGCCTCGGTGTCCTCGGGCGTCAGCAGGATCTGGGCGACGGTGATCGCATGCCGCGCCAGCGTCTCCTGATAGGCATGGGCAAGGCGGATCTGTCCGGTCGCCGCGGCCGCCTGCTTCTCCTCCAGCCGGATCGGCCGCCCGACGAGGCCGAGATGGCGCCGGCCGACGGCGATCGCACCGGAGGACACGACCAGCACCTCCGTGCCCCGCGCGCGCAGCATGGCGATGTCGTCGCCCAGCGCGTCGAGCCATTCGCGACGGATCGCGCCGCTACCCTCCTCGACCAGCAACGCCGACCCGATCTTGACCACCACCCGGCGGGCCGAGCGCAGCAGCTGCGCCGGATCGAAGCCCTGCTGCGCTGCCGCGCTCATGCCGCCTCCGGCGGCATTTGGCGACGAGTCGCGACATGCGCCATCAGCGCGCGCAGCACCGCAGGCACGCCGTCGCCCGACACCGCCGAGAGCGCCAGCACCTGGGCGCGCGGCGACAGCCGCCGTGCGGCGCGCGCGAGCGCGGCCTTCTTGCGCTTGATCTCCGCCGGCGGCAGGGCGTCGCATTTGTTGAGGCCGACGATCTCCGGCTTGTCGGTGAGCCCGCCGCCATAGGCGGCAAGTTCGGCGCGGATCAGACGATAGGCCCCGGCGACGTCGTCGGCGGTGCCGTCGATCAGATGCAGGATCGCCCCGCAGCGCTCGACATGACCGAGGAAACGATGGCCGAGACCCCTGCCCTCGGCAGCGCCCTCGATCAGACCGGGCAGGTCCGCGAGGACGAATTCGGCGTCGTCGATCCGGACCACGCCAAGCTGCGGCTTTAGCGTCGTGAACGGATAGTCGGCGATCTTCGGACGCGCGCTGCTGGTGGACGCCAGGAAGGTCGATTTTCCGGCATTCGGCAAACCGACCAGGCCGACATCCGCGATCAGCTTCAGCCGCAGCCACACCCACCGCTCCTCGCCGGGCCAGCCGGGATCGGCGCGCCGCGGCGCCTGGTTGGTCGAGGATTTGTAATGCGCGTTGCCGAACCCGCCATCGCCGCCGCGGCACAGCACCAGCCGCTGCCCGGGGATGGTCAGATCGGCGATCAGGGTCGCGTTGTCCTCGGCCAGCACCTGGGTTCCGATCGGAACCCGCAGCAGGATCTGCATGCCGGCCCGGCCGCTCTTGTTCCGGCCCTCGCCATGATGGCCGCGCTCGGCCCGGAAATGCTGCTGGTAGCGATAGTCGATCAGCGTGTTCAGATTGGCCTGGGCCTCGATCACCACATCGCCGCCGCGACCGCCATCGCCGCCGTCGGGACCGCCATACTCGATGAATTTCTCGCGACGGAAACCCAGGCAGCCGGCGCCGCCGTCGCCTGCCTTCGCGTAGATCTTGCACTGGTCGAGGAATTTCATGGCGGCGCTCGCGTCGCGGACCGGCGGGGCCCCGAACGCGAACGGGGGAACGGCGCGGGCCGTTCCCCCGTTCTCGTCTCGATGGACCGGGAGAGAACGGCTATTCCGCCGCCGCCGGGACCGGCTGGATCGACACGAACATGCGATTGCCGGCGCGACGGCCGAACTGGACGGTGCCGTCGATCAGGGCGAACAGCGTATGGTCGCGCCCCATGCCGACATTCGCCCCGGCGCGATAGACCGTCCCGCGCTGGCGGATGATGATGCTGCCGGCGTGCACGGCCGATCCGCCGGCCGCCTTGACGCCCAGTCGCCGGCCGTCCGAGTCGCGGCCGTTGCGCGACGAACCGCCTGCTTTTTTCTGTGCCATGGCCTGTCTCCGATCCTGACTTCAACTGCGATGGTGGCTCGCCCTCAGGCGGCCACGATGTCTGCGATGCGGACCACGGTCTGTGCCTGGCGGTGGCCATTCTTGCGCCGCGAGTTCTTGCGGCGGCGCTTCTTGAAGACGATGACCTTTTCGCCGCGCTGCTGGCTCAGCACCGTGCCGGTGACCCGGGCGCCGTCGACGGTCGGCGCGCCGATGCGTGTGCCACCCTCGCCGCCCACGACCAGGACGTCCGTGAACTCGACGGCTGCTCCCGCCTCGGCGGCGAGTTTCTCGACGACGATCACGTCGTTCTTGGCGACCTTGTACTGCTTGCCGCCGGTCTTGATCACTGCGTACATGGAACGGGCCTTCCGGATCCGGACAATAAAGCGCCGCGCGGACCGACCCCGGACCGGCGGCGAACAGGGCGCGGAATATCTGCGCCGGCGCCGCCCCTGTCAAGGAGCGAAAACCCGCTCCGCTGCCCCTTCGGGACCCTGGTCCCGCCGAGGGCGACCCGGCGATCTTCCACCTCGCCCCGCAGCGCCAGCACAATCGGCACGAGATGACGGCATCAAGGCTTGCGGGGCCCGGAGGGCTTCGCTAGGTTCCGCGCGGTTTTCGACCAGCTTCATCCGCGGAAGGGTGGCAGAGCGGTTGAATGCACCGCACTCGAAATGCGGCATGCCCTTACGGGCATCGGGGGTTCGAATCCCCCCCCTTCCGCCACCTTACTTCGGTAAGCCATTGAAGTTTCTAATAAATCTGGATCGCTGAAATCGACAGCCCATGATCCAGCCCATCATCCCGCTGCCGACAGGGCTGGTCAGCCGGCAGATCCGGCGCCGGACCCGGGATGCTCGAAGCATCCGCGCCAGGACGGCCGTAGGCGCTTCCTCCCATCGGCAGGACTGACATCGCTCGCCAGCGGCCAGGAAACCGGCCCTGTCGCCGGACGGACAGGACAGATACCCAGGGTGTTGTCCGTGTCTGTCCCGGCCATCCGGCGCCACCTGACCGCTTCATTCTGCTGTCCCACTGTCCCACCGCTAGGGAATGGGACAGCGGGACACTTGCCGGATCGCACGGTGTCCTGGCTTCCGGCTGCGCGGCAGGACGACGCGCCAGCATCGCCGGGGTCCCCCTCCCGGCATCGTTCTTTCGGCGCTCGAACGAGGCCCCCCGGCTTGGTGTTTTCGATCCTTGATCTGCGAACGCTACGTGTATGTCCCCAAGCTCGCCACGGGAACGGCCCTCGCTGATACAGAAAAAAACTCTGGGGTCTGTTCCCGAAAGCACCCCGTCGGCGGCTGGTCGGACGGGAAGGGGCGGCCTCGATTGCGAGGGCAGGAGCCGGCGGGCGGCTTCACCGCCCTTTCGGTTTCCACTCCCGCGCCAACCGCTGAGCCCTGGCGATCTGCTCGCGCGTCATCCCGGCGGCAAGCTCGTCGCGCCGCTTCACCATCCTGCTGCGCCTTTCCGGGTCGGCCTCTCTAGCGCCGGCAAGATTGAGCCACATGTGCGCCTGGACGTAGTCCCGCGGGATGCCCAAGCCGTGCTCGTACATGACGCCAAGATTGAACTGGGCAGTGACCATCCCCTGGTCTGCCGCCTTGCGGCACCAGGAAACGGCCTGGGCGTAGTCCTGCGGGACACCTTGGCCTTGATGATACTTGACGCCGAGATTGAACTGGGCATGGACGTTCCCCTGGTCTGCCAGCGGTCGCCACAAGCGTAGCGCCGTCACGTAGTCGCCGCGGTGATAGGCCGCCACGCCATCGTTAAACGGCGTCCTTTTTGCACGCCGATCTACACGCAAGCGCCGCCGATCGGGCTGGCGCAGCGCGCGGGTTCCGCCTTGCCCGGCGCCATGGCATGCTTGGCGCCGGCCGATGAGGCGGAAGGATCGCGCGGCGGATGACGGCGAGCGGGACGGCATGGCGGAGCGCGATCGGCTTCGCCGCATCGCTGGGAGAGGAGTTGCGGACCGCGGCGCGCGACGCCCCGCGATCTCCCTTCCTGCGCATGGCCGAGGGCGAATGGAGCTTTGGCGAGATCGACGCGCTGAGCGATCGCGCCGCGGCCGCGCTGGGCGCTCTGGGCGTCCGCCAGGGCGACGTGGTCAGCCTCATGCTGCCGAATTGCTGCAGCTTCGTGGTCGCCTGGATGGCGTTGGCCAAGCTTGGCGCGGTCGCCGCACCGCTCAACATCGCCTTCCGGGGCAAGGTCCTGCACGACGCCGCCGACCTCGCCGGTGCGCGACTGCTCGTCGCGCATGCCGGTCTGCGCGACGCCTGGCAGGCGCTGCCGCACGTCCTGCCCGCGCTGTGCCGCATCGTCGTGGTCGATGGCGAGGCCGAAGGTCCCGGCGAGACCGGGTGGAAGGACATGATCGACGCGGCCGCCGGCACGCCGCCGCCGCCATCGCCGCCGATCGCCTTCTCGGATCCCTGCCTCCTGCTCTACACCTCCGGCACCACCGGACGCTCGAAGGCGGCCACGATCTCGCACCGTTTCGTGTTGGGACATGGGGCGCTGACCGCCGAAGGCCTGGGGCTGCGGTCCGACGACGTCCTCTACTGTCCCTATCCGCTGTTCCATCTGGACGCGGCGGTGATGACGCTGGCGCCGGCGCTGCTGCTGCGCGGCGTCGCCGCGATCGGCGCAAGGTTCAGCCTGTCGCGCTTCTGGGACGAGATCCGCGCCTTCGACGCGACCGTGTTCGACTTCATGGGCGCCACGCTGACCATGCTCTGGAAGGCACCGCCCTCGCCGCGCGACCGCGCGCATCGCGTGCGGCTGGGCTGGGGCGTTCCGCTGCCGGACTGGGCGGACGCGTTCGAGGCGCGTTTCGGATGCCGGCTGGTCGAGCTCTACGGGTCCACCGAGGCCGGAACCTTCATCTTCAGCCCGCTCGACGCGCCGCGCCGGCCCGGCACCTGCGGCAGGCTGCGCGGGCCCTTCGAGGCGCGGATCGCCGACCCTGACGGCAACCCGCTGCCCGATGGCGAGACGGGCGAACTGCTCGTGCGGCCCTGTGCGCCGTCAATGATCTTCGCCGGCTACCACCGCATGCCCGAAGCGACGCTGGCCGCGTTCCGCGACCTGTGGTTCCATACCGGAGACCTGCTGCGCCGCGACGCGGACGGCTATTTCCGTTTCATCGGCCGCGCGCGCGACACGATCCGCCGCCGCGGCGAGAACATCGCCGCCGCCGAGGTCGAGGCCGCGCTCGAGGCCCATCCCGAAATCCTGGGCTGCGCCGTCTACGGCGTGGCGAGCGAGATGACCGAGGAGGACGTCATGGCGGCCATCGTCCGGCGCCCAGGCAGCGGCCTCGACGGCCCGGCCCTCGCCGCCTGGTGCGATGGCCGGATGGCGCTCTTCATGATCCCGCGCTATTTCCGCTTCGTCGCGGCGCTGGATCGCACCCCGACCGACAAGATCGAGAAGTTCCGGCTGCGCGAAGCCGGGGTGACGCCCGACACCTGGGATCGTGGCGACGGAGGGCGCCGGACATGAGTGCCGCGACGCTGTCGATCGAGGCGGGAATCGCGATCGTCACCCTGGACCGCCCGCATCGCCTCAACGCGATCGGCGGGACGCTGCTCGAGGATCTGCACGAATGCCTCGCCCGCGCCCAGGGCGCGCCCGAGGTCCGGGCGATCGTTCTGACCGGTGCCGGCCGCGCCTTCTGCGCGGGCGACGATCTCAAGGAATTCGGCGCCCAGGCCGCCAGCGCCGAGGCCGCCGGCGCGACCTGCGCCGCCATCCAGCGCATCACCCGCGACATCATGCTGGGTCCCAGGCCGGTGATCGGCGCGGTCGCCGGATATGCGGTCGGCGGCGGCTTCGAGTGGATGCTCAACTGCGACCTCGTGGTGGCCGCAGACGATCTCGTCTGCTTCTTCCCGGAGATGGCGCTGGGTCATTTCGTCACCGGCGGGGTCACCCATCTCCTGCCCCAGGCCATCGGCCATCAGCGGGCGATGGAGCTCTTCCTGCTCGGGGAACGCGTCGGCGCGGCGACGCTGCTCCAGCTCGGCCTCGTCAACCGCGTCGTCCCGCGCGCCAGGACGATGTCCGTGGCGATCGAACTGGCGCGACGCGTCGCCGCCCTCGCGCCCGGCGCCGTCGCGCGGCTCAAGAAGGCGATCGCCGGCGGCGGGCGTCTGGCGATCGAACAGGCCCTGTCGATGGAAGAAGAAGCGGCACGCGCCTGCTTCACCGATCCGGAGACCGCGTCGCGCGTCGCCGCGCGGCTTGGCCAGATCGGCGCCGCGCGCGGCGGCAGCGGAATCACTTGAACAGCAGGCCGGGAAGCCAGGTCGCAAGAGCGGGGAACGCCATCACCGCCGCGAGACCGGCGAGCTGCAGCGCCACGAAGGGCACGATGCCGCGATAGATGTCCATGGTCCCGACGCTGGCCGGCGCCACGCCGCGCAGATAGAAGAGCGAGAAGCCGAAGGGTGGCGTCAGGAACGAGGTCTGCAGGTTCACGGCGATCATCACCCCGAACCACACCGGGTCTACGCCCATCGCCAGGATGATCGGCCCGACGATCGGGATGACGATGATCGTGATCTCGACGAAGTCGAGGAAGAACCCCATCAGGAAGATCACGCCCATGATGGCGAACAGCGCGCCATACATGCCGC
>JBIKLI010000033.1:0-20228 GCA_044359885.1 Alphaproteobacteria bacterium
GAACGGGCGCACGACCGTCGCGCCCTGACGGTCGACCGCGATCGCGACCACGTCGAACACCGGACCGCCAAGCCGCGCGGCGATGCGGTCTAGCGCCGGCATCTCCTCGATGCAGGGCGCGCACCACGTCGCCCAGAGATTGACCAGCACGACGCGGCCGCGCCATTCGGCGAGATTGCGCGGCGTGCCGTCGCCGTCGACGAAATCCAGCGCCACCGGTGCGCCCGGCGTGGTCGCCGGCTGCCACACGCCAAGCGCCGGTCGCGCCGCCGCGGCGGGCGGCGGCGCAGGCGGCGGCGGCGGGGCGACCAGCGCGTACAGCCCGAGCGCCGCGGCGAGGACGAGCCCGGCGGCGCCGGCGAGAAGGACGATCGGTCTCAGATTCATGGGTGCGGGCCCTGCATGGACTGGCCTATAACAGCCCGCGACGACGCTTTCATCCCCCTGCCCGACCGGACAACGACCGATGCCGACCAGGAAGCCCCGCGCGCCGCGCGCCGCCGCTGCCAACCAGCTCTGGGGCGGGCGCTACGCCGCCGGCCCGGCGGCAGTCATGACCGCGATCAACGCCTCGATCGACGTCGACAAGCGGCTCTGGCGCGAGGACATCCAGGGCTCTCTCGCCCATGTGGCGATGCTCGCGAAGCAGGGGATCGTCACGGCGACCGACGCCCGGAAGATCGCGCGCGGCCTGGCGCGCATCGCCGCGGAGATCGAGACCGGCCGCTTCGTGTTCCGGGCAGAACTCGAGGACATCCACATGAACATCGAGGCGCGGCTGGCCGACCTGATCGGCAAGCCCGCCGGCCGACTGCACACCGCCCGCTCGCGCAACGATCAGGTCGCGACCGACATCGCGCTGTGGCTGCGCTCCGCCTGCGGCCAGGCCCAGCGCGCGATCGCGGGGCTGCAGCACGCGCTGATCGACCAGGCCGAGCGCCATGCCGCGACGATCATGCCCGGCTACACCCATCTTCAGCCTGCCCAGCCGGTCACCTTCGGCCACCACATGCTGGCTTATGTCGAGATGCTCGGCCGAGACCGCGGCCGCTTCGCCGACGCGGCCAGGCGCGGCAACCGCTCGCCGCTGGGGGCGGCGGCGCTGGCCGGCACCTCGTTCCCGATCGACCGCCATGCGACCGCCCGCGCGATGGGCTTCGACGGGCCCACCGACAATTCGCTCGATTCGGTCGCCAGCCGCGATTTCGGCCTGGAGTTCCTCGCCGCCTGCGCGATCGTCTCCACGCATCTGTCGCGGCTGGCCGAAGAGCTGGTGATCTGGACCAATCCGCTCTTCGGCTTCGTGACGCTGTCGGACGCCTTCACCACCGGCAGCTCGATCATGCCGCAGAAACGCAACCCCGACGCCGCCGAGCTGGTTCGCGCCAAGGCAGGGGCGGCCCTGGGCGCCTTCGTCCGGCTGTCGACGATCCTCAAGGGACTGCCGCTGACCTATGGCAAGGACATGCAGGACGACAAGCCGGCGCTGTTCGAGGCGGCCGACGCGCTCGAACTCAGCCTCGCCGCGATGACCGGCATGATCGCCGACATGAAGGCCGATCCCGAGCGCATGCGCGCCGCGGCGGGCGGCGGCTTCTCGACCGCGACCGACCTCGCCGACTGGCTGGTGCGCGAGGCCGGTCTGCCCTTCCGCGAAGCGCATCACGTCACCGGCCGGCTCGTGCGGCTGGCCGAGGAGAAGGGCTGCGACCTGCCGGACCTGCCGCTGGAGGCCATGCGCGCCGTCGACCGGCGCATCGCCAAGGGCGTCTACGGCGTGCTCGGGGTCGACAACTCGGTGCGCTCGCGCCGCAGCCATGGCGGCACCGCGCCCGCGAACGTCGCCCGCGCCGCCCGGGCGGCGCGGCGCCGCTGGCGATGAGCGGGGATCCGGCGATGGCGACCTGCGCCCGGCGCGGTCTTGCCGCGCTGCTCGCGGCGCTGCTGCTCGCCGCCTGCGGCCGGCGCGGTCTGCCCGAGCCCCCGGCAGACGCCGATCCGGCCTATCCGCGACGCTACCCGACCCGATGAGAGTCCCATGAGCTTCGCCTATCGCGACGGCGTCCTCCATGCCGAGGACGTCCCGCTCGACGAGATCGCCGCGCGCTTCGGCACGCCGACCTATGTCTATTCCTCGGCCATGCTGCGCGCCCGCTACCGCGACTATGCCGCGGCCTTCGCCGGGCTCGACGCGACGATCTGTTACGCGCTCAAGGCCAATCCGAACCAGGCGGTGATCGCCACCTTCGCGCGCGAGGGCGCCGGCGCCGACATCGTCTCGCTGGGCGAGCTCAAGCGCGCACTGGCCGCCGGCGTGCCCGCCGGGAAGATCGTGTTCGCCGGCGTCGGCAAGACCGAGGAGGAGATGCGCGCTGCGCTCGCGGCCGGGATCCTTCAGTTCAACGTCGAATCCGAGCCCGAGCTGCGGCTGCTGTCCGAGGTCGCGACCGCGATGGGCCGCACGGCGCCGGTGGCGCTGCGCGTCAACCCCGATGTCGACGCCAAGACGCATGCCAAGATCACCACCGGCAAGGCCGAGAACAAGTTCGGCATCGACATGACCGAGGCGCCGCGGGTGGCCGCCCTGGCACGCAGCCTGCCCGGCATCGCGCTCGAAGCCCTCAGCGTCCATATCGGTTCGCAGCTGACGTCGATCGAGCCGTTCCGCGAAGCCTTCGCGCGGCTGGGGGCGCTCGCCCGGGCGTTGAACGCGACCGGGCCGCGGCTCAGACGCCTCGATTTCGGCGGCGGCGTCGGCGTGGTCTATCGCGACGAGACGCCGCCCGACCTCGCCGGCTACGCCGCGGCGGTCCGCGACGCGGTCGCCGGCCTCGATGTGGGCATCGTGCTCGAGCCCGGCCGCCACCTCGTCGCCGAGGCCGGCGTGCTGCTGTCGCGCGTGATCCGCGTCAAGGAGGGCACGGCCAGACGTTTCGCCATCGTCGACGCGGCCATGAACGACCTGATCCGCCCGACGCTCTATGAGGCATGGATGCCGATCCGGCCGGTGACCGCTCCGCGTGCGGGCGCCAACGAGGCGGTGATGGACGTCGTCGGTCCGGTCTGCGAGACCGGCGACTATCTGGCCAAGGACCGGGCCCTGCCGCCGCTCTCCGCGGGAGACCTGATCGTCGTCGGCGCGGCCGGCGCCTATGGCGCCGCGATGAGTTCGACCTACAACACGCGCCCGCTCGCCGCCGAGGTCATGGTCAACGGCTCGGCGGTGGCGGTGGTCCGGCCGCGCCAGGACGTCGAGGCCCTGATCGCGGGCGAGACGCTGGCGCCCTGGCTGACGGGCTGAAGGGCGGCGAGCCGCCGCTGGACCCTGGCCGCCGCACTCGGGCAGACTAGCTCCCTCTGGCGGGCGCCACGCCCGCAGGAAGGACCAGCCATGGACGAGCCGACGGCCCGCGCATCGTCGCCCGCGCGCGACTCCGACGCCCTCCGCCGCCTCGGCCGGCGCCTGTTCCAGGCGCGACTGGCGCTCGTCTGGGAGGATCTGTGGCGCGCGCTGTGGCCGGGGCTGGCGCTGGCCGGCGTGTTCGCCGTGGTGGCGCTGCTCGACATCCTGCCCCGGCTGGCGGCACCGGTTCACGGCGCGATGCTGGCGCTGTTCGCGCTCGCTGCCGTGGCGGTGCTGATCGCGGCGCTGCGCCGCCTGGCCTGGCCGGACGAACACCGCGCCGGCCGCCGGCTGGAGACCGAGAGCGGCCTTGCCCACAGGCCATTGACCGCGCTGCGCGACAGCCAGGCCGGCGGCGCCGACGACCCGGCGAGCGCCGCGCTGTGGCGGGCCTATCGCGCCCGCGTCGCCGCGCGGATGGGGGCGCTGAAGCCGTTCTGGCCGCGCCCGCATCTGGCCGCGCGCGATCCGATGGCGCTGCGCGGGCTGATCCTGCTGCTGATCGTCGCCGCCGCCGCGCTGGGTCCCGGCAGCATCGCCGAACGGTTTCGCCGCGCGGTCGCGCCCGGGGCCATGGCGGCGGCGGCGCCGCCCGGCGTGCTCGACATCTGGATCACGCCCCCGGCCTATACCGGCCTGCCGCCGCTGGTGCCGCGGCCCGGCACCGACACGGTGCTGTCGCTGCCCGCCGGCTCCGCGCTGCTCGCCCAGGTCTCCGGCGGCGTCGGACTGCCCAGTCTTTCCGTCGACGGCAAGGCGACGCCGTTCGAAGCGATCGACGCGCGCAGCTTCCGGATCGCCGCCGCGATCGACGCCGGACGTACGCTGCGCATCGAACAGAGCGGCAAGCCGCTCGCCGCCTGGACCATCGAGGTGATCCCCGACGCGCCGCCCTCCGCCGCCTTCGCCGAGCCGCCGAGCCGCACGCGCCGCGCGGCGCTGAAGCTGGACTTCGAAGCCGCCGACGACTACGGCGTCGCGAGCGCGGCGGCGCTGGTCCGCCGCGCCGAGACGCCTGCCGGCGTCGCGGCCGAGACGATCGAATTGCCGCTGACCCTGCCCGAGCCCAACGCGCGTGCCGCGCGCAGCAGCGGCTTCCATGACCTGACCGCCCATCCCTGGGCGGGTCTCAAGGCGATGGTCCGGATCAAGGTCGTCGACACCGCGGGCCAGCCCGGCCTGTCCGAGGAAGCCGAGATCGTGCTGCCCGAGCGGCTGTTCCAGAACCCCGTCGCGCGCGCGATCGTCGAGCAGCGCAAGATCCTGGTCGGCGATCCGGCAGGCCAGCGTCGCGGCGTCGTCGCGGCGCTCAACGCCATCGCCGGCGTGCCGTCGCAATACCAGGACGACACCGTGGTGTTCCTGGGGCTGCGGCTGGCCGCGCTGCGGCTGGACGCGCGCGATGGCGCCGAGGCGCCCAATGTCGATGCGGTGCAATCGCTGCTCTGGGATCTGGCCCTGCGCATCGAGGACGGACGCCTCAGCCTCGCCGAGCGCGAGTTGCGCGCGCTGCAGCAGCGCCTGCAGGATGCGATCGCCAATCGCGAGAGCGACGAGGAGATCGAACGCCTGATCCGCGAACTGCAGCAGGCGATCGACCGCTACCTGCAGGCGATGATCGAGAACGCGATGCGCAACCCGCAGGATCCGCGCGCCCAGCGGCGCATGGACCGCAACGCCCAGCGCATCGACCGCATGGACCTGCAGCGCATGCTGGACCAGGCGCGGCAGATGGCCCGCACCGGGGCACGCGAACAGGCGCGCGACATGCTGCAGCGGCTGCAGGAGATGCTCGAGAACCTGCGCGCCGGCCAGCCGATGCAGGCCCAGCAGGGCGAGGGCGAAGGCGAAGGCGAGGGCGAGGGCGAGGGCGAAGGCGAGAGCGCCGGACGGATGATGCAGGGGCTGCAGGACATGATGCGCCGGCAGCAGCAGCTGACCGACCGCAATTTCCGCCGCTCGCAGCAGCAGCGCCCGGGTCAGCGCGGCCAGCCCGGCCAACAGGGCCAGCGCGGACAGCCGGGGCAGCCAGGTCAGCAGGGGCAGCCCGGCGGCGAACCGGGCGAGGGCGACGCCGAAGGCGACGTCGCCGAGCAGGATGCGCTGCGCCGCCAGCTGGGCGAGATGATGCGATCGCTCTCCGACCGGACCGGCCGCATCCCGGACAGTCTCGCGCGCGCCGAACGGGCGATGCGCGAGGCGATCGACGCGATGCAGCGGGGCCAGCCGGGACGCGCGGTGCGGCCGCAGATGGATGCCCTCGACCAGATGCGCCAGGGCGCGCGCGAAATGGTCCAGCAGCTGATGGATCAGGCCGCTGGCCAGCAAGGACGCGGCGAGGACGGGCGCGGCGAGACGCCGGAGGATGCCGAAGCGCAGGCCCAGGATCGCGATCCGGCCGGGCGGCCGATGAACAACGGCCTCGGCGGAACGAGTTCCAGCGATGTCGGGATCCCCGCCCAGGGGGACCTGCAGCGCTCGCGCGAGATCCTCGACGAGTTGCTGCGACGCGCCGGCGAACGGTTCCGGCCGCAGCTGGAGCGGGAGTATATCGACCGGCTGCTTCGGCGCTTCTAGCCGCGCACCGGTGGCGCGTCACGCCGCCTTCAGCGCGGCTGCCCGATATCGTGATGGATGCGGTGGGGCATCTGCGCCAGCGGGCTCAGCCGGATGGTCAGTTCGGCCGGACGCACCGTGTCGATCGGCACGACCGCCGAGAAGCTCGTCGCTTCTCCCGGCCAGAGCCAGCGGCGATCGGGTTCGAAATACCAGCGGTTGAGCTCCAGCCGGCGCCGGTCGTAGAGCCGGCCTTCGAGCGTGGCGATGCTGCGCGGCACCCAGGTGGTGTTGCGCACGTCGCCGCCGACGCGAATGCTGCGCGGCAGCGCGGCCGGATCCAGCCGGGCCAGTTCGGGATCGGTGCGCAGGTTGTCCAGCGCCAGCCCGTCGCTGCTCATCTCCGGCATCAGTTGCACGAGGCGGTAGACGGGACGGGTCCATGGAACCTCGACCGCCACCACCTCGTGCATGTAGATGGCGCCGGCAAGGCCAAGAACGGCGATCCCGGCGACAGTCCAGGCCAGCGACCGCCGGATCAGGCGCAAGAGCGCCGTCCGATCGCGCCTGGGTCGCGCCGGCGGCGCCGAAATGACCGGCGGCTCGTCGGGGATGGCAAAGACCGGAACGGGTTCGGGAACCGGTTCGGGTTCGCGCTCGGGTTCGGGTCCCGGCGGCTCGAAGACCGGTTCGGGCGGCAGCCGCCGGCGGCCCGGCTCGATGCCGTCGGCGTCGACCTGCCATTCGTGGCGGCAGCGCCCGCAACGCAGGCGACGCCCATCGGGCTGCAGGGCGCGATCGGCGACACGGAACCTTACGGCGCAGTTGGGGCAGGCGAGGATCATGGAACCCGGACATCCCCAGGCGCAGCGACAGGGCATCTATGTAAACGCCGGGCGACCACGCTGACAAGCCGGGGCTGGCCAAGGGTCCGGCCTCATCGCACGACGCCCGTTGCCGTCGGCACCGGCGGTGCGGGAAACTGAGCCTCGTGTTGGACAAGCCCGCGAGCGCCATGGCCGAGACGGTGCCGATCGTCGACTGCGAGGATGTCGGGCTGCGCTACGGCGCGGGCCCCGAGGTGCTGAGCGGGATCGGCCTGCGGCTTCGGCCAGGCTCGTTCCACTTCGTGACCGGCCCGTCGGGGGCGGGCAAGTCGTCGCTGCTCGCGCTGCTGCATGTCGGCGCGCTGCCAAGCCATGGGCGGCTGCGGCTGTTCGGCACCGATCCGGCCGGCATCGGCCGCGACGCCCGCGCCGCCCTGCGGCGTCGCATCGGCGTCGTGTTCCAGGATTTCCGGCTGTTCGACGACCTCGACGTCGTCGGGAACGTCAGCCTGCCGCTGCGCGTCGCCGGCAAGGATCCGCGCGCGCATCGCAAGGAGATCCTCGACCTGCTCGGCTGGGTCGGGCTGGGCGCCAACCTTTCGGACCGGCCACCCGCGCTTTCAGGCGGCCAGAAGCAGCGCCTGGCGATCGCACGCGCGGTGATGGCGCGGCCCTCGCTGCTGCTGGCCGACGAACCGACCGGCAATGTCGACGACGCGCTGGCGCTGCGCCTGCTCTATCTGTTCGAGGCGATGCACCGGCTGGGGACGACGGTGGTGATCGCCACCCACAACACCCGCCTCGTCGGCCGGTTCGGACATCCGCAGCTGCGCCTGGAGAACGGTCGCCTGATGGCGGCCGGCCCGGCAGCGGGGGCCCCATGATCGGCCGCCCTCGGCGCCTCGGGGTGCTGGCGAGGGGCTCCGGCGGCGGCCTCGCCGGGATCGCCGGGGCTGCGATCTTCGTCGCCTGCGTGGCGCTGGCGGCGGCGCTCGCCACCGGCGACGCGACCGGACGCTGGCGCGCGACCCTCGCCGGCGCGCTCACGGTCGAGATCCCGCCCGGTCCCGACGCCGAGGCCGAAGCGACGCGCGCGGCCGATGCCCTTCGCGCCCTGCCTGACATCGTCGCCATCGAGCGGCTGCCGCCGGAGCGGCTTGGCGCGCTGCTCGCGCCCTGGCTGGGACCTCAGGCCGGCATCGACGGGCTCCCGCTGCCGGTCCTGCTCGACTTGCGCATCGCCCCGGGACGCCGTTTCGACGCCGATGCGGCGCGCGACCTGCTGGCCCGCGCCGCGCCCGAGGCGCGGCTCGAGGATCACGGCGCCTGGCGCGACGCGATCGGTCGCCTGTCATGGATCGCGATCGGGCTGGCCGGCGCAGTCGCGGCCGCGGCGGCGGCGGCGGCGGCGCTGGCCGTGATCCTCGCGACGCGCGCCCGCCTCGCCGCCAACCGGGCGCGGGTCGAACTGCTGCATCTGATGGGGGCGCGCGACCGGGCGATCGCCCGCGATCTGGCCGGCGCCGCGATGGCGGCGACGGCGGTGGGCGGCGCCTTCGGACTGGCGGGCGCGATCGCGCTGCTGCTCGCGGCGCGATCCGCCGCGACGGCCGGCATGATCGAACTGGGCGCCCTGCCCCTGCCGGCCTTCACGCCGGTCCACTGGACGTTGTTGATACTGCCGCTGCCCGCCTGCACCTTGCTGGCCGGCGTCGCCGCGGCCCTGACGGCGCGCGCCGCGCTGCGGAGGCTGCCCTGACCATGACCCGCCCCGATCTCGTGCTGCTCGACCGCGACGGCGTCCTCAACGTCGACCGCGCCGACTATGTCCGCACGCCCGACCAGCTGACGATGATCCCCGGCGCAGCGGCCGCCGTCGCACGCCTCAACGCCGCCGGGCTGCGCGTCGCCGTGTGCACCAACCAGAGCGCGGTCGGGCGCGGCATCGTCGCCGCCCCGATGCTGGATCGCATCCACGAGGCGCTGCGCGCCGCGCTGGCGCGCGACGGCGCGCGGCTCGACGCGCTGTTCGCGTGCACCGACGCGCCCGGGCCGCCGTCGACGCATCGCAAGCCCGCGCCCGGCATGCTGATCGACGCGCTGCGCCGCTTCGGAACGGCGCCGGATCGCGCCGTCATGATCGGCGATTCGCTGCGCGACCTGCAGGCGGCGGGGGCAGCCGGGGTGGCCCGCATCCTCGTCCGCACCGGCCACGGCGCGGCGACCCAGGCCGCGGGGCTGCCGCGCGAATTGCTGCCGGTCGCCGTCCACGACGACCTCGCCGCCGCGGTCGGCGCCCTGCTCGACGGCGGCTCATGAACGTCGGACGGCGGCGCGGCGCATCCTGGCTGCGCTTCCTCGCGCTGCTGCTGGTCGTGCCGCTGTTCGGCTACGGCGCCGGTCTCGCGTGGTTCGCCGAAAGCATCCCGCGCGTCGCGCCCGACGACCGCGACGCCACCGACGCGATCGTCGTCCTGACCGGCGGCGCCGCCCGGCTGGCCACCGGCCTCGACCTTCTGCGCCAGGGACGGGCGCGAAAGCTGTTCGTCTCGGGCGTGTATCGCGGCGTCGACGTCCAGGAACTGCTGCGCGCGCAGCGCCAGTCGCCGGAGGCGGTGGCGTGCTGCATCGAACTCGGCTACTCGGCCGAGAGCACCGAGGGCAACGCCACGGAGACGCGCGGCTGGGTCGACCGCGAGGGTATCGTCAGCCTGCGTCTGGTCACGGCCTCCTACCACATGCCGCGCAGCGTGATCGAATTCCGGCGCGCCATGCCCGCGGTCCGGATCCTGCCGCATCCGGTGATCCCCGAAACCTTCCGGCGCGACGAATGGTGGGCGTGGCCGGGTACGCTGCGCCTGATCGTCGGGGAATACCACAAGCTGATCGCGGCGCTGCTGCGACCCTATTTCGGAAGTCCGCTATGATCCTGCTCCGCTCGCTGCTCTTCAACGCCGCCTTCTTCGCCTGGACCGGCGCGCTGCTGGTCGTGTCGCTGCCGCTGCTGCTGGGCGCACGCGCGCCCATGCACCGGCTCACGATCATGTGGGCGCGCGGGGTGGTCGGCTTGCTGCGGACGATCGTCGGCGTGCGCATCGAGGTCCGCGGGCGCCGCCTGTCGGGGCCGATGCTGGTCGCTGCCAAGCACCAGTCGGCGCTCGACACGATCGTCTTCTTCCTCATCGCCGACGATCCCGCCTATGTGATGAAGAAGGAACTGGCCTCGATCCCGCTCTACGGCCGATGCGCGCGCCACCAGGGCATGATCTTCGTCGACCGCGACGCAGGCGCCGCCGCCCTCAAGCGTCTGGTCGCGGATGCGCGCGCGGCCTGCGCGGCCGGACGGCAGATCGTGATCTTTCCGCAAGGCACGCGCACCGCCAGCTTCGCACCCGCCGCCGACGCCCCCTATCAGCCCGGGATCGCCGCCCTGGCGCAGGCGCTGGCGATGCCGACCACGCCGGTCGCGCTCAACTCGGGCCTCTTCTGGGGCCGCCGCAGCTTCCGCAAGCGCCCGGGAACGATCGTGATCGAGATCCTTCCCGACATTCCAGCCGGCCTGAAGCGCGCCGAGTTCATGCGCCGACTGGAAGACGAGATCGAAGGCGCGACCGCGCGGCTGGAGGCGGAGGCGGAGGCGGAAACGAAGGCCCCGGCCTGATCACGCCGGAAGGCCGGCCGCCACCAGCAGGAACATCGGGCGGTCCAGTTCCACGGCCAGCGCGGGACGTGCCGCGATCTGGGCGTCGGTGGGCCGCCATTCCTCGACATGCCGCAGCACGAAGCCGGCGGCGATGGCGTCGTTGAGCGTCGTCGAGATCAGGCGATGCTGCTTGGCGACGCGTCCGCCCAGCCACTCGACCTCCCGCGGCCCTTCGACGAGATAGCTCTCCAGCGGCCAGATGCGGCATCCCTCGGCGTCCGTGCTCCAGGCCGGCCGGCGCGGCGCGCTGTAGACGGGATGTTCGACCGAGAAGACCAGGGTCCCACCCGGCCTGAGCGCCCCGGCGATGCGCCGAAGCAGGCCCCCGAGATCCGCGACATAGTGAAAGGCGAGCGAGCTGTAGGCCAGGTCGAACATGGCCGCGGGCAGCGCCACGTCCCGGAGGTCGGCCGGCACGTATTCGACCGCGGGATGGGCGTTGATCTCCCGCGCCCGCGCCAGCATGCGCGCGGAAACGTCCAGGCCGAGGACGCGCCGCGCGCCTGCTTCGGCCGCGAAGCGGCTGAACCAGCCATAGCCGCAGCCCAGGTCGACGACGTCGCGCCCTGCAAGCGGCGGCAGCAGCGCCCGCAGCGCGGGCCATTCCGGCGCGCCGTCGAGCCCGGCGGCCGAGCGCGGCAGGCGGGCGTAGCCGGCGAAGAAATCGGGATCGTCGTAGATCGGCGCGCGCATGCGCCGTCAGACGTATCACGACCGCGTGCGGATCGCGACGCTCACGCCTCCGGGGCCGGGCGCCTGAGACCGAAGACGCGGCGCGCCGGCCGGCGCGGAACCACGATGCGGACGTAATGGGTCGTGTTGCGGCGCAGCCATCGCGGCGCGCCGTCGTCGCCCAGATGCAGCACGACGTCGCCCTTGGCGCCGGTCTTCTCGCTCGCGAAATAGGCGACGTTGCGCCCGGGCGCCGCGGCCGAGACCGACATCCTGAGGGCGCGCGCCGTGCCGGGCGGCAGCGCGGCGTAATGCCCGTCCATCAGATCGGTGCGGTCGAAGAACAGGTTGCGCAAGGACGGATCGCGCGTGTTCGTCTTCACGTCCTCCAGGACCGAGGCGTGCAGGTAGACGTCGCCGTCGTCGTCCGCCGTGCGCGGATCGGAGAAGAACTCGAGGAAATAGTCCGGCACCTGCCGGCCATGGTCGTCGCGCGCCTCGACATTGACCTGCAGATACTGATGGAAGAATTCCGGCCTCGCGCCCGGCGGCGGCGCCGCGCGGCGCGCCGCCGTGGCCTCCGATCGCGCATGCCAGCGCGCCCCGATGTCGCGATAGGACGCGAAGCTGTCGCAGGCCAGCGCCTCGAGGATGAGGTCGCCCAGCACCGCCATCTCGTCGTCCGTTTCGGCGATGCGCTCGCGGCTGGCGGGCAGGACCCGCTTCGGGTCGACGATCGAACCATGCGTCCGCGTCGGCAGCACCGCGAGCGGCGCGTCGCATTCGAGCCGCGACGCCCAGCGCTGCAGCACCGGTCTGTCGGCGCCGAAATCGATGGTCGCGCCCAGCGCGTTGAGGTTTGCGGCACAGACGCGCACCGTGCCGTCGCCGCCGTCCTCGTTCGTGATCCGCCGCAGCCGGTCGGCATAGGGATGCGTCCCCACGATCACGAACGGCCAGACGAGATCGGCGCCGTAGTAGCGCGGGCCCGGATCGTCGCCGGGCGCCACCAGCAGGTCGCGGCGCGCGAGTTCCCACTGGAACGGGCTGGAGAGTTCCAGGTCGTCGAGCATCGCCTGTCCGCTCTCGAACCAGTTGTCGTAGCCCTTGACCACGCGTCCCAGCAGGCTCTTGCCCGCGGCGGCGAGCCTGGAGCCGTGGTTGGCCGGTGCCAGCATCACGAGTCGCTTCAGCGGGCCGCGCGCGACGTCGTGGCGATGACGCGTCGTCAGCCAGGATCGCGCGACCAGCGCCCCCGTGCTGTGGACGATCATGTCGAAGCCGGGATCGAGGACCTGCCTCGCGATCATGTCGTCGATCGCCTGCGCCATGCGCGTCGCGACGTCCTCGACCCGGAGGTCGTCGTCCTTGGACACGTAGTCTCCCAGCCAGATGCCGCGCGGCGCGTAGCCCGCGGCGGCGAGGAACGCCGCCAGCGGCTCGAAGCTCCGCGAATCGTCGCTCCAGCCGTGGAGGATCAGGACCTGCCGGCTCACGACGACGGCATCCCCGCGCCGTAGCGCCAGGCGCGGCGCCAGAAGGGCTGACCGTCGATGGCGATCTCGACCTCGACCGCGGCATGGTGGCCGGTCGCGACGCTGCGCGCGACCAGCGTCGTCGTGCCGACCGGACGCGCGATGCGGACCGTGGTGGTCGAGTCCATCCGGGCCAGATCCGGACGCGCGGCCGTGACGGCGGCACCATAGGCATGGTCGATGGCAAGTTCGCTCGCCGCGTCGATCCGGACCCGCTCGCTGCGCGACGCCGAGAGCCGCACGCCGTCGGTGGCCAGATCGCGCGTCAGATTCCACGACTGCGTTCCGCCCAGATCGTCGGCCGAGGCCAGCGCCTGCGGCTGCAGCCGGCCCCAGGACGGCGCGGCCCCGCCGCCCGGCGGCGGCGGACAGACCGGCAGCGAGATCCGGCTCTGCCCGTGATGGAGCCTCAGCGTCGCCGGCACCGGCGTCGGCCAGATCCGGGGGAAATCCGCGCAGGCCAGCGCCACGCGCAGCCGCTCGCCCGGCAGCAGGCGATAGGCTGTGGCGCGCAACGCCACCGTGACGGTCAGGCGCTCGCCAGGCTTCGCGCCCGCCGCCGCCAGCTGGATCCAGCCGCTGGTGATCGGCACCGAGCGGCCATTGGGCGCGACCGCGGCGAGCCGGACGACCAGGTCGAGCGGCAGCGCGCTGGCGGCGACGTCGAGCGTCGCCACCGGCGTGCCGATCAGTTCCAGCGGGGCATCGAGCGGCGCCATGTCGAAGCACAGCGCCCGCGCGTCGTCGGCCGACTGGTCGTGCGGCAGCCCCGGATCGATGCCCGTCGTCCAGGGATCCCAGGCCAGCGAGTGCATGCCGATGGTGGGATCGTATCGATGCTCGCTGCTGCCCGCGCCGCCATCCGCGCCCAGCGTGCCGTCGGAACGAAGATGGACGTCGCGCGGGTCGAGCCGCACCGGCGGCCATTGCGTCTCGGCGCGCCAGAGCGGCGCGCGGCCCTGGACATGCAGCGCGACCGGAGGCTCGGCATCGATCCCGTTGGGCACGCCGCGCAGCCAGCGGTCGAACCAGCGCTCCATGTCCGCGAGCCCGGCGGCCGGGGCCTGTCTCGCGGTGTCCGGAAATTCGTGCTTCCACGGTCCCATCAGCAGCTTCTTCGGCGCGCCGATGGCGGCGAAGTCGCGCGGCGTGCAGTCGGCGTAAAGGTCGCGCCAGCCGCAGATGGCGAAGCTGGGGCAGGCGATCGCACCGAGATCGGCGACGCGCGCGCGCCAGAATTCGTCGAAATCCGGATGCTCGACGAAGGCCGACAGCCAGGGCGCGTTGCCTTCGAGATGCTCGGCCCAGATCCGCGCCCAGCGTCCCTCGCCATCCTCGAATTGCGGCGGCATCAGGTTGTAGGCCGCCATGCGCGGCCCCCAGTCGGCGCGCATCCAGAAGCCGCTGCGCGTGCCGCCCAGCGCAGCCACCCCGCGATGGAGGTCGGACGTCGCATGGATCGGCACGATCGCCTTGAGATGCGGCGGACGCGTGGCCGCGGTCGAGAGCGCGGTGATTCCGGGATAGGAGACGCCCCACATCCCGACATTGCCGTCGCACCAGGGCTGGGCCGCGATCCATTCCACCAGGTCGTGCCCGTCCTGGCCCTCGCCCGGCGCGAAGGCGCCAGGCGAAACCCCGCCGGAATTGCCGAGCCCGCGCAGATCCGCGGTGACCGCCGCATAGCCGCGCGCCACGAAATGCCGGTGCACGGCGGCGACCGCGGTCCGCCCGCCGCGACCATCCTTGTGATACGGGCCGAAATTCAGGATCGCCGGATGACGTCCCGCGCCCGCCGGCCGCAGCACGTCGACGGCGAGTTCGACCCCGTCGCGCATCGGCACGAGGAGGTTCCGCATCGTCACGCTGGCTTCGCCCATCGTCGCCTCTCCCTTTCGTCCCGGTCGGCCGGCGCCGGATCGCCGGCCGGGATTCGCGACAGCTTTCCTGCGCGAGAGCCCCCGAGGCAAGGGGTTCGCCCGCGCTCGGCGCGTTCCTCCGGCGCGACACGCGACGGCGATTCCAGATGCGTGTTTTCCGGACAGTCCTTGATTCCAGCACCCGGTCGGGTCATATTCCAGACGTCATCGAGACCGGGTCGACGCCCGGACCAACCTGCCCTCCCGGGCAAGGTGGTTTCCCGAAAGGGGATGAGGCCTCGCCTGCGAGGCAACCAAACGGGCGTCGACCCTCCAGCATCGGGAGGGTTCCATGAAGTCACCGATCTGACCGTCGCAGCGGCCGCGCCGCGTGCGCGGACATCCGTCGTGGAGCGGCCCGCCTCAAGGGCCAGGGGATTTGAATCCAGATTGCCGTCCCTGGCGCAGAGCCGAAACGGCTAAAGCGGAGTGTCTTGCCATGACGTCCATCGTTTCCGGTATCGTTTCCGGTTTTCCCCCGTTTCGCGCACCCTGCCTGCGCATCCCCGACAGCGCGACGGCGACGCGCGGCGCCGACAAGGTCCTGCGCATCCTCGAGCAACTGCCCGACACAGGCCTGCGCGGCACCCTCGACACCACGGCGGGCAGGATCCTGTTCGCCGACGAGGCGCGGGCCGAGGCGCTGATCGCGGAGGCCCAGCGGAGCGATTGCGCGGCAGAGTCCATGCGGCTTGCCGACGAGGCCTACAGGGTCGACCCGCGGACACCGGCGAGCGGCGAGTCGGTCCAGCTCGCGCGCGCCGCCTTGCACTGGCAGGCGGGCAAGGAAGGGGCGACGCGTGCGTGGCTGCTGTCGGACAACGCGCATCGGCATGCCGATGCCGGGCTGTGGACGATGGCCCGCGAGCAGTTCAAGGCCGCCGGCGCGCTCGATCCGGTCCTGGCGTGGAGCCTCAACGATGCCGCGTGGATGGCGGCCACCAGCGCCGATCCGGCCGCCCATGACGGCGATTTCGCGGTCGCGATGGCGGCGGCCGCCTGCAAGGCCCGCGGCTGGGGCAACGGTTCGATGCTGGACACGCTCGCCGCCGCCTATGCGCTCAGAGGCGATTTCGTGCGTGCGGTGTCCTGGCAGCAGGTCGCGCTGCGGCTGTTCCGGGTGCAAAGCCCTGGCGAGGCCGAAGCGGCGGAGGAGAGGCTCGCCCAGCTGCGCGACGGCCACCCGATCACCGGCGATGCGCCCGCCGATGCCTCCTCCGCGGAACTGGCGGCGCTGGCGCGCGTCGCCCGCGTTCTCGAAGCACCGTTCGACACCAGACGGGATCTGATCGACGTCGTCGCGGGCGTCGAGGACGCCGGGCTGTTCCACCAAAGCTGGGGATCGCCCCAGCGGTGGTCGCTGGACATGTTCCTCGACAATTTCGATGCCGGGACGGCAAGACGCATCCTCGACCGGCTCGCCGACCCCCGGGTCGAGGGCGCGATCTGCTATCGCGATCTTGGCCCCGAGGGCGAGCCCGCGGGGCCGGCGGCGGCGATGTTCTTCGGCGCGGAACTGTCGCTGTGCGAGGCGCAGGCGGCGATCGACCACGAGGTGCGCGGCCCCGACGGCGACGTCCTGCCGCCGATCGGCCTCTACCGCCGCATGCGCGACGCCACTGCGGCGCCGACATCGCCAAGCGTCCACTGAGGCGGCCGTGGCGACGCGCCACGGCGCGTCGCCACGGCTCGTGCCATCTCCACCCCCCTTGTTCGAAAGCGAACCGCCCCATGCCCGTCCGCAATGGCAGCTTCACCTCCGAATCCGTGTCCGAAGGCCACCCGGACAAGCTCGCAGACCGAATCTCCGACGCGATCCTCGACGCCTTCCTGCGTCGCGACCCGCTCGCGCGCGTCGCCTGCGAGACGATGATCGCCGACCAGTGCGTCATCGTCGCCGGCGAGTTCCAGACCGCCGATCACGACGTCTTCCGCGACGTCCGCGCGCAGGGCGTCGCGATCGTCGCCGATGTCCTGCGCGGCGCCGGCTATCGCGACGCGGCGACCGGCATCGACCCGGATCGCTGCGAGGTGCAGATCCGCTTCAACGCCCAGTCGCCGGACATCGCGCGCGGCGTCGCGCGCGACGACGGCGCGATCGGCGCCGGCGACCAGGGCCTGATGTTCGGCCATGCCTGCGACGAGACGCCCGAGCTGATGCCCGCGCCGATCGTGCACGCGCATCGCCTCGTCCGGCGCCTGGCGCAGGCCCGCGCGTCGGGCGCGCTGCCCTGGCTGGGCCCCGACGCGAAGTCGCAGGTCACGTTCCGCTACGCCGATTCACGGCCGGTCGCGGTCGAGACGGTCGTGCTCTCGACGCAGCACGATCCAGAGATCGATATGGACGAGCTGCGCCGCGCGGTCAGCCGCGAGATCATCGCCGCGGAGATCCCCGCGTCCCTGCGCGCGGCCGACTATCGCGAACTCGTCAATCCCACCGGGCGCTTCGTCATCGGCGGGCCGAAGGGCGATACCGGCCTGACCGGCCGCAAGATCGTCGTCGACACCTATGGCGGTGCGGCGCCGCATGGCGGCGGCGCGTTCTCCGGCAAGGATCCGACCAAGGTCGACCGCTCGGCAGCCTGCATGGCGCGCCATCTCGCCAAGCAGGTCGTCGCGCGCGGCTGGGCGCGCCGGGCGCTGGTGCAGCTCGCCTACGCGATCGGCGTCGCCGCGCCCGTCAGCCTGCTGGTCGACGCCGAAGGTGCCGATGCGGGGCGCAACGCCGAGATCGCCGCGGCGCTGCGCGCGGAATTCGACCTGACGCCGGGGGGCATCATCCGCCATCTCGGCCTGCGCCGCCCGATCTGGTTCCCCACCGCCGCCTATGGCGCCTTCGGCCGCCCCGATCTGGACCTGCCCTGGGAGGCGACCACGTCAGCGCCAGGGCGACCTTGACGCGGCGCGTGCTTCGGACGTCTGGTGAGGGCGACGCAGAAGGTGACGCCATGACCGATGCCTTGTCGCTCGACGCCCTCGCCGCCGCCCTGCCGAAAGCGGAACTGCATCTGCACATCGAGGGGACGCTGGAGCCCGAGCTGATGTTCGCCCTGGCCGCGCGCAACGGCGTGCGGCTGCGTTTCGCCGACGTCGAGGCGCTGCGCGCGGCCTATGCGTTCGGCGACCTGCAATCCTTCCTCGACATCTACTACGAGGGCGCGGGCGTGCTGCGCACCGCGCGCGATTTCGAGGATCTGGCCCATGCCTATCTCGTGCGCGTGGCGCGCGACGGGGCGCGGCACGCCGAGATCTTCTTCGATCCGCAGGCCCATACCGCCCGCGGCATCGCGATGGCGACGGTCGTCGAGGGACTGCTGGCGGCGCTCGAACGCGGCGAGCGCGAGCTCGGCGTCTCCTGGCGGCTGATCCCGTGCTTCCCGCGCCATCTCGACGAGGCCGATGCGCTGGCGACGCTCGCGGCGCTCGAGCCCTGGCGCGACCGCTTCGCGGCCGTGGGACTGGATTCCTCCGAGCGCGGCCATCCGCCGTCCAAGTTCACACGGGTCTTCGCCCGCGCCCGCGCGCTCGGCCTGCCCGCCGTCGCGCATGCCGGCGAGGAAGGTCCGCCGGCCTATGTCGCCGAAGCGCTCGACCTGCTGCAGGTGCGGCGCATCGACCACGGCGTGCGCGCGATCGAGGACGAGGCGCTGCTGGAGCGCCTGCGCCGCGAGGCGGTGCCGCTGACGGTCTGTCCGCTGTCGAACGTCAAGCTGCGCGTCCATGCGCGGCTCGAAGACCATCCGCTCAAACGCCTGCTGGATCGCGGCCTCGTCGTGACGATCAATTCCGACGACCCCGCGTATTTCGGCGGCTATCTGCTCGACAACTGGCGGGCGACCATGCGCGCGCTCGGCCTGTCCGCCGTCGATCTGGTCCGCCTCGCCCGTCACTCCTTCGCCGCCAGTTTCCTCGGCGACGCGGACAAGCAGCGCCATTTCGCCGCGATCGACGCGGTCGCCATGCGCTTCGGGGTCGATCCGCTCGACTGTCGCTGAGCGGCCGCGGCGCGTCCGGCCGGTCGCCGTTTTGCGCTACCTGCGCCGCGCGTCGCGCGTCGCGACCTTCGCCAGCAGCCGGAAGGGCAGGCTGGGCGGTTCGATCTGGTTGACGGTGCCGGCGTAGTACGTGCCGAGGTCCGGCGCGTGGAACAGGAAGGCGCCGGACAGGCCGGAATGCCCCACCAGCGCCGGCATCGGCCGGAAGCCGGTCATCCAGCGCGGCAGCGCGAAGCGCATCGGCCCGGTGCCGCAGCGCAGCGGGAAGGACATCGCCCGCCAGTCCTGAATGGCCGGCAGGCGACGCGCATCGAACCAGCCACCTTCGAAGAACGCCCGCACGAGGGCGAGCCCCTCGCGCGCCGTCGTCACCAGCGCGCCATCGGCACCGCTGGCTGCCATGGCCCGGGGTATCGCCAGTTCCCTCGCACCGCAGCGCATCGGCCTTGGCCGGCGATCCGCCGGATCGGCATAGAGCCAGGTGCGCGTCAGGCCCAGCGGGGCGAAGAGGCGCGCGTGCATCTGTTCGGCCAGGGGCCGTCCCGCGAGAGACTCCAGCAACCGCCCAAGCAACCGGTAGTTGGTGTCGGAATAATGCGCGCGCCCGGTGCCGGGAGCGCCGACCGAGCCCAGTCTCCGGGCGATCTCCAGCGCCGCGGCGAAGTCGCAAGGCAGATCCTCTCCGCGCAGCAATCTGGCGCAATGGCCGCCGCGGGAGCCGGGCTGGAAATAGTCGGCGATCCCGCTGGTATGGGCCAGAAGCTGGCGCACGGTGATCCGGTCGGTGTGGTCGATGCCGCCATGGCGGTTCAGTCCGGCCGTCTCGGCACCCGGCAGCCAGCGGCGAAATGGAGCGTCGAGATCGATCCGTCCGGCATCGACTTGCTGGAACAACAGCGCCGCCGTGATCAGCTTGGTCACCGAGGCGGCGAAAAATGGCCGGTCCGCATCGAGGTCGCCGGCAGCGTGATGTGCCTCGCGGCCATCCCGCCGGTCGTGAACCGACAAGACGGCCCCGGTGCATCTGCGTCCGTCGACGGCACGCGCCAGAAGATCCGCGGCGGTCATGGCCCTGATCCGGTTTGCGTTCGATTGTCCGGAGCTTACCTCGTGAACCGGCGCGATCCACCGGATCGGTCCTTCGCATGCCCGGCCAGGAAACGAAACAAGAACATTTGCGCCCTGGCCGCAGCCGCCTATAGTCCCTCCCCCCTCGTACCAGGACGCGCAAGCATGCAGACCATCGCCGCCATCTCGCAACAGATCTGGGACATGAAATACCGCCTCAAGGACGAGCGCGGACAGCCGGTCGACAAGGACATCCCGGACACCTGGAACCGGATCGCCGCGGCGCTGGCCGAGGCCGAGGCGCCGGCCGATCGCGCGCGCTGGACGGCGGAGTTCCGCTCGGCGCTCGAGGACTTCAAGTTCATTCCTGCGGGACGCATCGTCGCCGGCGCCGGCTCGGCGCGGCACGTGACGCTGTTCAACTGCTTCGTCATGGGCACTGTGCCCGACGACATGTCCGGCATCTTCGAACATCTGCGCGAGGCCGCGCTGACGATGCAGCAGGGCGGCGGCATCGGCTACGACTTCTCCACCATCCGACCCAAGGGCG
>JBIKLI010000034.1:0-20170 GCA_044359885.1 Alphaproteobacteria bacterium
GAACTCGACCGGCTCGACGAAGGACTTGAATCCGGCGAGGCGTAGCTTCGTGAACTGCATGGGCGATATCGTTTCCGATCCGGGTTGAACGGGCGCGGGCGGTCAGGTCGGCGGCGCGTCAGGGCCGACGCAGGGCCTCGCGCAAGGCCTTGTCCAAGTCCTCGAAGTTCAGGGCGCCGGTGTAGCGCTTGCCGTTGAGGACGAGGGACGGGGTGCTTGCGATCCGGAATTCCCGTTCGCCGGCCTGCGCGGTCGCCACGATCTTCAGCTGCAGCGACTGATCCTCGACGCAGGCCGAAGCGCGCTCGCGCGGCAGGCCCGCCAGGACCGCCAGCTGCTTGATCCGGTCGATCATCACGCCGGGATCGCGACCGGCCGCCCACTGGTCCTGCTGGCGGTACAGCACTTCCAGGAAGGCGAAGTAACGCTCGGTCGGCACGCATCGCGCCAGCTGCGCGGCCTGCAGCGCGACGCGGTCCAGCGGAAAGTCGCGATAGACCAGCTTCAGCTGGCCGCCGTCGATGTACTGGCTCTTCAGCCGCGGCAGCACCTCGTTGTGGAAGCGTGCGCAGGCCGGACAGGTCATGGACGCGTATTCGATCAGCACCAGGGGCGCGTCGGCCCGGCCCAGCACCATGTCGTCGCCCTCGCGCCGCGGGCCGAGATCGGCTGCCGCCGTCGCCGTCTGGGCGCGGGCGAATCCGGCCAGGGACAAACCCGACCAGCCGCCATCCGCCGACAGGCTTGTCCACAGGGAATGCGAGAGGGTCGTGCCGACGAGAGCGAGCACGACCGCCAAGATCTGAGATATGCGTTTCATGTGACCCACTAGATGTTGATGAACCTAGACAGGGGCTGCCCGAGTCGCCAAGCGATCCGCGCCATGCTGGGGATAAGTTCGTCCACAGCCCGGCGCGCCGCTAGTCCGGCGTCAGAAGATGGGCGCCAAGCCGTGCCAGCGACCCGCGCAGCCTTTCGTCGTCGATGCCCGCCGTCGCCGCCATCGCCGCATCGCGGCGGGCGGCGTCCGGCGCCGGCGCGACCCGGCGCGCACGGGGGCCTGGCGGCGGCCCCACCGGGCGCTGGGCGAGGACCAATCGGTCGACGGCCTGATGGCCGAGAAACGCATTGATGCGCTCGATCAACTGCGGCGACAGATGCTGGACCTCGACGGCCAGTCCCGGTGTCACCCGCAGATGCAGCGCCGCCGGTCCGCCGCCGCGCGGCCGCGCGAGGCGATCGAGAGCACTGTCGCCGGCCAGACGCGGGCCGGCGATCTCGGGCCAGGCGGCGACCAGGGCCGCAAAGTCCCGGCCGCGCTTCTCGAGCACGGGGCGCGTGACCTTGGCGAGGCTGCGGGAAATCGCGCGGGGCGCCATCTTCTGGCTCTCGACAAACCGACCGGAGACAAGTGTAAACGATATGATCATGGCGAAGCGATGACCGAGACGAAGCCGATCGACGCATGCCAGGGCACCCGCCTGCTGGCCTGGTACGACCGCCATGCCCGGACGCTGCCGTGGCGCGTGCCGCCCGGCCAGCGGCCCGATCCCTATCGCGTCTGGCTGTCGGAGATCATGCTGCAGCAGACCACCGTGGTGACGGTCGGCCGCTATTTCGGCCGTTTCCTCGCCCGCTGGCCGGATGTCCGTGCGCTTGCCGCTGCGCCGCGCGAGGAGGTCCTGCGCGAATGGGCGGGGCTTGGCTACTACGCCCGCGCCCGCAACCTGCATGCCTGTGCGCAGCGCGTCGTGGCCGATCACGGCGGCGCGTTCCCGGACACGCTGCCGGCGTTGCGTGCGCTGCCGGGGATCGGGCCGTACACGGCCGGCGCGATCGCCGCGATCGCCTTCGGTCGCCGCGAACTGGCGATCGACGGCAATGTCGAGCGCGTCATGACGCGGCTCGCGGCCATCGACGCGCCGCTGCCGGCCGCCAAGCCGGCGATCCGCGCCAGCGCCGCGGCGCTGATGCCGGCCCGGCGGCCCGGCGACTTCGCCCAGGCGCTGATGGACCTCGGCGCGACGATCTGCACGCCCCGCGCACCGGCCTGCGGCGCATGTCCGCTGCGCGCCGCGTGCAAGGCTGCCGCTGCGGGCGATCCGGCGCGTTTTCCCGTCAAGGCGGCGAAGCCCGGCCGGCCGCTGCGGCGCGGGACCGCCTTCGTGCTGCGCGATTCGTCGGGCGCGGTCTGGCTGACGCGGCGTCCCGCGACCGGCCTGCTCGGCGGCATGCTGCAGGTGCCGACGACCGCGTGGAGCGGGGAGGGGCCGACATCGGCCGACCTCGCGGCCGGCCGGCCCGGACCGGCCGCGATCTGGCGGCGGCTCGAAACGCCCGTGCGCCATGGCTTCACACATTTCGAACTGGAATTGACCGTCGAGATCGCCAGCGCGACCGGCAGTCCGCCGGGAGAGGGCGACTGGTGTCCGGCTGCCGCGCTGGCGCGCGCCGGGCTGCCCACGGTGTTCCGCAAGGTGGTCGCCGCCGCCCTCGGTGCGGAACCGCCGCCGCCGCCGCGCCTCAGTCGCCGCTGACGAGGTCCAGCACGACGCGCAGATCGGCGGTCGCGAGATCGGCCCCGGGCGGCGGCGCGAGGCCGGGCCCGGCAAAGCCGACGACGAACAGCCCCGCCGCGCGCGCCGAGGCGACCCCGGTCGCACTGTCCTCGACCGCGATCACCGCCGTCGCCGGCAGCCCGAGCAGGCCGCAGCCGGCGCGATAGGGTTCCGGATCGGGCTTGCCCATGCGCACGTCGTCGAGGCCGACGATCCCGGCGACCAGGCCGGTCACCCCGACCGCGGCGAGATTGGCCCCCACGATCCGGCGATTCGAATTCGACACGCAGACCTGTCCGACCGACCGCGCGGCCAGGGCGCGCATGACCGCGACCGCGCCGGGCATGGCGTCGAGCGGCGCGCGATCGTCCACGTAGGCGTCGTCGATGGCCGCCAGCCAGGTGTCGCGCGCCAGCCCGGCGGGAAAGCGCGGCCGCAGCCGGTCCCAGACATCGGCGTTGTGCAGGCCGCGGAAGGCGGCGTCCGGCAGATCGTCCAGCGCCACGCCCCAGCGGCGGGACGCGGCAAGCAGCGCCCGGTGATGGCGGCTCTCGCTGTCGACCAGCGTGCCGTCGACGTCCCAGGCGATGGCGCGATGCGGCATCGGCGACGTCCGGGCGTCAGGCCGACACGCCGCGGGCCGGCGCGTGCCAGAGCGGCGCCAGCCGGGCATAGAGCTCGCGATAGCGGGCGTAGCCGGCGTCGTGGGCGGCGGCCGTCTCGGTCTGCGGCGTCAGCAGCGGTCCCGGGGTGACGAAGGCGTCGATGCCGTTCCACGACGACGCGGCGCCGATGCCGATCGCCGCCGCCCAGGCGGCGCCGAGACACGATCCGGGATGGCCGTCGAGCAGCTGCACCGGCGCCTGCAGCACGTCGGCGACGATCTGCATCCAGATCCGGCTGCGCGCGCCGCCATCCGAGGCGACGAAGCGCGTCGGCCGGTGCCCCAGTTCGCGCAGCACCTCCACATGGTGACGCAGCGCATAGGCATAGGCCTCGAGCAGGGCCCGCCAGAGATGGCCGACGCCATGGCTGAGGGTCAGCCCCTCGATCGCGCCGCGCGCCAGCGGATCGTGGATCGGCGTCTTCTCGCCGAGGAAATAGGGCAGGACGGTCAGGCCCTCGCTGCCGGGCGCGATCGCGGCGGCCAGCTCGTCGAGATGGGCATGCGCGGTCCGGCCCAGCGCCGCACCGCGCGCCGCCTCCGCCGCACCCAGTCCGGCCACGAACCAGTTGAGCACCGACCCACCGGTCGACATGCAGCCGTTGGGCATGAACAGCCCGGGCACGAGATGATGGTCGAGATAAAGGCGCGCGTCGGGACGCGCCTCCCGCGCGGCGACGAGGATGTCGACGGATCCGCCGAATTTCAGCAGGCAGTCGCCGGGTCCGACGATGCCCGCGGCCAGCGCCGAGGCGACGAGGTCGGCGGCCCCGCCCACCACCTTCGTGCCGGCGGCAAGGCCGGTCTCGGCGGCGGCGGCGGCCGTCACCTGTCCGATCACCTCATGCGACAGCGCGCGCGGTGGCACCGCGCCGCGCGGCAGGTGGGACAGCGCGATCAGGCCGTCGTCGAGCACGCCGCGCGCGACGTCGACGAAGCCTGCCTCCAGCGCCCAGTTCTGTTCGATGCGCCGCGCGCCCGACAGCCGGAAATTGACGTAGTCGTAGGACCCGAAGACCGTCGCGATCTGCCGGAACACATGCGGCTCGTGGCGCTCCAGCCAGCGCAGCTTGGCCGTGACCAGCTGCTGGTTGACGCCGTTTCCAGCCCTGGCGAGGAAGGCGGCCGGGTCGACCTCGCGGCGCAGTTCCTCGACCTCGGTGGCGCAGCGCCCGTCGCTCTGCTGGATGCTGGGGCGCAGCGGCCGGCCGTCGGCGCCGAGCAGAACGACCGCGGGCAGCATGCCGGTGGTGCCGATCGCGGCGACGTCGTCGGCCGCGACGCCGGCCGTGGCGCGCAGTTCGCGCAGGATGCCGGCGCAGTTCGCCCACCACGCCTCGGGATCCTCCTCGGCCCAGCCGGGATGCGGCGCATGCAGCGTCACCGGCCGGGTCGCGATCGCGCGGACCCGGTCGGGCAACTCGACCAGGATGCCGATCGTCGAGGTGGTGCCGATGTCGAGGCCGACGACGCAGGTCATCGCGAGGTCGCTCCGGTCAGCGCAGCGTCTCGACCAGATCCATGAACCGCCGGACGCGCGCGCCGTCGACGGGATTCCAGGTGTTGCCGTCCACCTTGAAATGGGTCCCGATCACGACCCCGCTCGCCAGTTCGAGGATGCCGCGCACGTTGTCGATGTTGACGCCGGTATTGGCGAAGACCGGCACGTCGCGTACCGCCTCGGCGACGTCGCGCAGCTGCGAGGATTCGACCGGCTGGCCGGTGAGCGGACCGGACACGAGGATCGCGTCGGCCAGCGACGAGAACACGGCGCTGCGCGCGCGCAGCGCGATCGGCCTGGCGTCCAGCGAATGCGCGAACTCGGCGTTGATGTTGAACAGCAGCTTCATGTCGGGGCGACCGAGGTCCCGGCGCAGGCGCGCGGCGCCCGCGCCGTCGGGCTGCCAGAGGCCCATGTCGGAGGCGAAGACGCCGGTCATGATCTCGCGCACGAACGCTGCACCGGTGGCCGCGCCGATGGCGACGCTGGCCAGCGGATCCCAGAGATAGTTCACGCCGAACGGAACGCGCAGCGCGGGCCGGGCGGCGGTCACGACCGCGGTCATCGCGGCGATGCCCTCGGGCGGCGCCTTCAGCAGATAGGGCCGGTCGTTCTCGTTGCCGAACATGATCGCGTCGACGCCGCCGTCCTGCAACTTCGCGATGTCGGCCAGGACGCCGTCGACAAGCTTCGCGACGCCGCCGTCGGCGTCGTAGAGGGGCGAGCCGGGCAGCGCCCCGATATGCGCCATCGCGATGACGACCTTGCGCTTGTCGCCGAAAACGTCGAACACCATGCCGATTCTCCCTCGCACGCGCGGGGCTGGCTTCGGCCCCGGGACGTGCTATCCCGGAATCGATGACAAATCGCGTGTGTTGTCCAGCGCGCGCTGAACCGGAGCACGAGGCCATGACCGCACCGACGACGCCCAGCTATCCCGAACTGCGCGGCCGCAGCGCGATCGTCACCGGGGCCGCGACCGGGATCGGTCGCGCCATCGCGACGGCCCTGGCCGCCCAGTCGATCCGGGTCGCGGTCGCCGACATCGACCTCGCGGCGGCGCAGGCCGCCGCCGCGGCGATCGGCGGCGGGGCGGTCGGGATCGGCGTCGACGTCCGCTCGCGCGACTCGGTCGAGGCCGCGTGGCGGGCCGCCGAGGCGGCGCTGGGGCCGGTCGACATCCTGGCCGCCAATGCCGGCGTGTCGACGATGCGTCGCGCCGTGGACCTGACCGACGCGGATTGGGACTTCAATTTCGCGGTCAATGCCCGCGGCGTCTTCCTGACCAACCAGATCGCCGCCCGGGCCTTCCTCGCCCGCGGGCGCGGCACGATCGTCAATACCGCGTCGCTGGCCGCCAAGGTCGGGGCACCCCTGCTGGCGCATTACTCGGCGTCGAAATTCGCCGTGCTCGGCTGGACCCAGGCCCTGGCGCGCGAACTTGCGCCCGCCGGCATCCGCGTGAACGCCGTCTGTCCGGGCTTCGTGCGCACGGGCATGCAGTCGCGCGAGGTCGCCTGGGAGGCGGAACTGCGGGGCGTGACGCCGGAGCGCGTGATCGCCGACTATGTCGCCCAGACCCCGCTGGGCCGCCTCGAGGAGCCCGAGGACGTGGCCGGTGTGGTGGTCTTCCTGTGCTCGGACCAGGCGCGTTTCATGACCGGACAGGGCATCAACGTCACCGGCGGCGTCTACACGACGTGATCCGGCCGCATCGTCGGACTTGTGCGATGCGTCGTCGCATGATGCACTGCGGTCAAGTTGATCGAACAGGGGGATGATCCGATGAAAAGCCTGATTTCGTTCCTGGCCGCGGGGTTGACCGTCTTCGCCGCCGACGCCGCGCAGTCCCAGACCCAGCTGCGCCTGCTCAGCCAGTCGCAGTCCAACTCGACCCAGTTTCCGATCGAGACCGCGAATTCCGAGCGCATCGGCGCCGACACGGCGCTCGGCATCACGGTCCAGCGCCAGGAATACCAGGCGCTCGGCCTGCAGATGGGCGACGCGCTGCGTTTCGTGCGCGCCGGGACCTTCGACGTGATCTCGACCCAGGTCGGGCTCGCGTCGCGCGACGATCCCTTCGTCGAGGGCATCGACCTGATCGGCGTCTCGACGACTGTCGAGGAACTGCGCAGCGCGGTCGATGCCTTCCGCGGCGCCTTCGACAAGCGCATCCAGGACCGGTTCGGCGCCAAGGTGCTCGCGGTCTGGCCGTTCGGCGTCCAGGTCTTCTTCTGCAACCAGCCGATCGAGACGCTCGACGACCTCAAGGGCAAGAAGGTCCGGTCCTTCACGCCGTCGATGTCGGCGCTGATCGAGGCCCTGGGCGCGACGCCGGTGTCGCTCGCCTTCCCGGAAGTCTATCCGGCGCTGCAGCGCGGCGTGGCGAATTGCGGCATCACTTCGCCGACCTCGGCGAATTCCGGCCGCTGGCCCGAGGTGACGACCCATCTGCTGCCGCTTTCGGTCTCGGGCTCGGTGCAGGCGCATCTGGCCAGCCTCGTGTGGTGGAACCGGCTGACCGCCGCGCAGCAGGCAGGGATCGAACGGCATTTCGCGCGCATGGAAGGCGAACTCTGGGACCTGGCGCGCACGACCAACGAGGACGCGCAGTCCTGCTCGACCGGCGGCGCGAAATGCGAGAAGCACACGCGCTACCAGATGAAGCTGGTGACCGTGTCGGCGCAGGACCAGGAAAGGGTCAAGCGCGCCGCGCAGGACGTCATCCTGGGCGACTGGGCGCAGCGCTGCGAACGCGTCTTCCAGGGGTGCAAGCAGACCTGGAACGACACCGTCGGCAAGGCGCGCGGCTTCGTCATCCGCTGAACGGCGCAAGCTGGAGACCGACGTGATCGAACGCGCGCTGCGGTCGCTCGCGACCGTCTTCGCGCTGCTCTCCGGCGCGGCGATCGCGGCCCTGGCGGCCGCGATCGTCGCCGACGTGCTGGCGCGGCGGCTGTTCGGCTTCTCGCTTCAGGGCACGGACGAATACGGCGGCTACGTCCTGGCCATGATCGCCTCGCTCGGCCTGTCTCAGGCGCTGCTGCAGCGCGGCCATACGCGGGTGGACATCCTCGTGCCGCTGCTGGGACCCCGGCTGCAGGCGGCGGTCAATCTGCTGGCGCTGGCGACGCTGCTTCTCTATGCCCTGTTCATCGCCGGTTACGCCTACGCGACCTGGCAGGAGACGATCGAGTTCGACAGCCGCGCGAACTCGCCGCTGCAGACGCCGCTCTGGGCGCCGCAGATGATCTGGGTGATCGGCACCTGGACCTTCGCGGTCACCGCCGCCTGGGTGCTCGTGCGCGCCGCAAGGCTGGCCTGGCGCGAGCCGGCGGCCGCCAACCGGGAATACGGGCCGCTTTCCGCGACCCAGGAAGTCAGGGAACTCGCGCGCGAACTGGACCAGGGGCGACGCGCACCATGATCGGTCTCACCGGCATCGGCATCGGCTTCCTGTTCATGCTCGCCCTGATGCTGACGGGGCTGCATGTCGCCACCACGCTGTTCGCCACGGCCGCGGTCGGATCGTGGTGGTATTTCGGGACCTCGATGTTCCAGCCCTTCGGCACCATGATGTGGGGCACGCTGAACAACTTCATCCTGGTGGCGATACCCCTGTACATCCTGATGGGCGAGATCATGGTGCGCGGCGGGGTCACCGAGCGCATGTACATGGCGCTGGCCGACTGGCTGACGCCGCTGCCCGGGGGGCTGCTCCACACCAACATCGCCGCCTCGACCCTGTTCGCCTCGATCTCGGGGTCGTCGGTCGCGACGGCCGCGACGATCGGGACGGTGGCGTTGCCGGCCTTCCGCAAGCGCGGCTACGACGAGCGCTGGGTGCTCGGCACGGTCGCGAGCGGCGCCACGCTCGGGATCCTGATCCCGCCCAGCATCAACATGATCATCTACGGCGCGATCACCTCGAGTTCGATCGGCGCGCTGTTCGCGGCCGGCATCGTTCCCGGGCTTCTGCTGGCCGCCATGTTCAGCGGGCTGGTGATCGTCGCCGCCCTGCTGCGGCCGGGCATCGCCGGCGGCGAGGACGTCCGCGCGCCGCTCGCCGAGCGGCTCGCGCGGCTGCGGGACCTGCTGCCGCCGCTGGCGCTGTTCCTGGTCGTGATGGGCAGCATCTATGGCGGCTGGGCGACGCCGACCGAGGCGGCTGCCGTCGGCGTGATCGGCGCCGTGGCGCTGGTCGGCGCGCAGGGGCGGCTCAACCTCACGGTGCTGCGCCAGGCGCTGGTCACGACGTCGTCGGTCAGCGCGATGATGCTGCTGATCCTTATCGGCGCCTTCTACCTCAACTTCATCATCGGCGTCCTCGGCATCCCCGGGATGGTCTCGGCCTTCATCTCCGGCTTCGACGTGGCGCCCTGGCAGATGATCCTGCTGCTGACGGTCCTCTACCTGATCCTCGGCTGCTTCATGGACTCCCTCGCGATGATGATCGCGACGATCCCCGTCGTGTTCCCGGTGGTCACCGGCATGGGCTACGATCCCGTCTGGTTCGGGATCTATCTGGTGATCATGTGCGAACTGGCCCTGATCACGCCGCCTGTCGGCATGAACCTCTACGTCGTGCAGGGCGTGCGCGGACGCGGCACGATCGTCGACGTCATCGCCGGCACGTCGCCCTTCCTGATCTGCATCTTCGCCCTCACCGGCCTGATCACGGCCTTCCCGCAGATCGTGCTGTGGCTTCCGGAAATGCAGGCCGCGGCCCGATGACCGGCCCCGTCACCTGCGTGCGTGCGGCCGCCTGGGCCGTCGTCTGGGACGCCACGAATGCCCGCCACGCCTACCGGCGCGACTGCGACATCGCCTTCGCCGGCGGCGTCATCGTGCATGCCGGCGGGCGCTACGACGGGCCTGTCGCGCGCGAGATCGACGGGCGCGAGCGGCTCGTCATCCCCGGTCTCATCGACATCCACTGCCATCCCTCGGGCGGCGCCCTGTTCCGGGGCATGAGCGAGGAATTCGGAAATCCGCGCCTTTTCTATTCGGGCCGCCATGCCTTCCGGCAATCCTTCCTTGCCGACGACGACGCGCAGCGCGACTGCGCCGCGTTCACCCTGGCCGAATTGCTGGCGGGCGGGGTGACGACCATCGTCGATCTCAGCCACGCCTATCCGGGGTGGCTCGACCTGCTCGCGCGCAGCGGCATCCGTGCCTTCGTGGCGCCGATGTACCGCTCCGCCGAATGGTACACCGACACCGGCCAGGAGACCCAGTATCGCTGGCATGCCGACGACGGCCGCGCCGCGTTCGCCGAGGCGATGGCGACGATGGACGCCGCCGAGGCGCATCCCTCCGGGCGCTTCGCCGCCATCGTGTCGCCGGCGCAGGTCGACACCTGCTCCGAGCCGCTGCTGCGCGACTCGGTGGCGCTGGCCGAGAAGACCGGCCGGCGCCTGCATATCCATGCCGCGCAGAGCTACGCCGAGTTCCAGGGCATGACGCGTCGCCATCCCGGCGTCACGCCGCTGGAGTTCCTCGACCGTCTGGGCGTGCTCGCGCCGCGGACGCTGATCGGTCATGCGGTGTTCACCGACGCCCATCCCTGGCTGCACTGGCCGACGCGCAACGACGTCGGCCTGCTCGCGCGGAGCGGCGTGTCGGTGGCGCATTGTCCCACCGTCTTCGCGCGCGACGGCTCGCTGCTGCACGATCTGGGAACATATCTGCGTCGCGGCATCAACGTTGGCATCGGCACCGACACGCACCCTCACAACCTGATCGAGGAGATGCGCACCGCCGAGATCGCCGCGCGGCTTGCCGCCGGTCCGGCCCATCGCATGGATACGGCCGACATCTTCGCCTGCGCGACGCTGGGCGGCGCGCGCGCGCTGGGACGCCCCGATCTGGGGCGGCTCGCGCCCGGGGCGCGGGCCGATCTGGTTCTCGCCGATCTCACCCATCCGGCGATGCAGCCGCTCTACGATCCGTTGCGCAGCCTGATCCACGCCGCGGCCGAGCGGCCGGTGCGCGACGTCTTCGTCGAAGGCAGGCAGGTGGTCGCCGCCGGCGAGGTCGTGGGCATCGACCGCGCCGCTGCGGCGCGCGCCATCGCCAGCCATCAGTCGCGCATCGCCGCCGCCATGCCCCGTCACGATCCGCTCGGGCGCGACGTCGAGACGATCGTGCCGCGCTGCCTGCCGGTCCTGGGCTGACCCGCCATCGCAGCCACGCGGGGCCCGGACCCCGCGGGGCGTCCGTCGGTGCCCCTGGTGGACGGCGATGTCGTCACTTCAGGGCGATGACGTCCTTGTGGAAGACGATCGCCGCCTCTCCTCGTCCCTCTGCGCAGGCGCGCGCGAGGAAATCGTGCATCTCGGGCCGGTAGACGACCTTGCCCCGCGACGGCACGATCAGCGAATTGAACTCGCCGAGGGGCGACAGGAAGTCGGACACGGTGATTCCCGCGACCAGGCTGAGATGGTGCGGCAGGAATTCGGTGACCAGCACGCGCGTCCTTTCGATCAGCCGGGGCATGCCCTTCATGGCGAAGTATTCCGAGCCCTCGATGTCCATGAAGATCAGGTCGAAGGACTGGCCGGCCAGCTGGTCGTCGAGACGGCAGGCCGGAACGGTCCGGATCTCGGGGTCGTCGTGGAAGAAGTCTTGATGCTTCTCGCGCGGCATTCGCTTCGAGCCGCCGCTGTTCACGGTGTTCATCACGAATTGCAGTTCGCCATGGACGTCGTTCGCGGCCATGTTGAAGTGACGGACATTGGCGCAGTTGTTCAGGCGAAGGTTCAGCTTCAGCAGCTTGTAGGTTTCCGGGTTCGCCTCGAACACCGTCAGCTCCGCGATCCGCCGCGACAACGGCACCGCGATGGCGCCGATATGCCCACCCAGCATGAGCACGTTCGATTTTTCGTTGACGAAGAGGGCGAGAAGCGCGAGTTCCCCGGCGCTGTAGCTGCCGGTCGAAATCAGTTCCTTGGCGACGAACTGGTCCTCGGGCCTGACGCAGAAGAGACCCTGATCCGTCTCGTAGACCTCGCCCAGGAACTTCGAAGGCCCTGTCGACATCGTCGTCTCTCCCCGGAGCGTGATCGTCGGCGGCGTCTCAGCTGAGCTCGGCGCGCAGCTTCGCGCGCAGCATGTCGATCGGGATGCGCTTGCCGCCGTCGGCCACGATGCACCAGAACGTCCAACCGTTGCAGGCGGGGGCACCCTGGACCGCGGCGCCGACCTGATGGATGGAGCCCTTGTGTTCGGCCGAGATCAGCGTGCCGTCGGCGCGCACCCGCGCCGTCCAGCGGCCGGTCGGATCGCTGAGCACCTCGCCGGGCTGCAGCAATCCGCGCTCGACCAGCCAGCCGAAGGGAATGCGGGGCTCTTCGCGCTTCGTGCCGGCCGGTTCGATCGTCTCGCGATCGGCGCGGCGCACGGCGGCGATCCGGCGGCGCGCGACCTCGGCATAGGCGGGATCGCGCTCGAGACCGATGAAGCGGCGGCCGAGGCGACGCGCGACGGCGCCGGTCGTGCCGCTGCCGAAGAACGGGTCAAGGATGACGTCGTCGGGGCGGGTCGAGGCGACGACGACGCGGTGAAGCAGCGCCTCGGGCTTCTGCGTGGGATGCGCCTTGCGGCCATCCGCGTCCTTGATGCGCTCTCCCCCGGTGCAGATCGGGATGAACCAGTCGCTGCGCATCTGGATGTCGTCGTTCAGCGCCTTCATCGAGGCGTAGTTGAACGTGTAGCGGGATTTCTGGTCGCGCGCGGCCCAGATCATGGTCTCGTGCGCGTTGGTGAAGCGTCGGCCGCGGAAGTTCGGCATCGGATTGGCCTTGCGCCAGACGACGTCGTTCAGCACCCAGAAGCCCAGATCCTGGAGCGCCGACCCGAGGCGGAACACGTTGTGGTAGCTGCCGATGACCCAGATCGTTCCGTCCGGCTTCAGGACCCGGCGCGCCTCGGCGAGCCAGTTCCTGGTGAACGCGTCGTAGGCGGCGAAGTCGCCGATCTGGTCCCAGGCGTCGTCGACCGCGTCGACCTGCGAATTGTCGGGCCGGTGCAGGGCCCCGCGCAACTGCAGGTTATAGGGCGGGTCGGCGAAGACCATGTCGACGCTTGCGGCTGGCAGGGCACGCATCAGCGCCACACAGTCGCCGATCAGCAGGCGGTTGCCCTCGCCGAGTTGCTCGGCGGCATGGGCGGTCACGGGGGCGGGGACGCGGGGCTGCGGCATGGCGCGGAATGTGAGTCGCGCCCGATTCGCCGTCAATAGATAAGTGGAATCAAGGAATTGGATGGAGTCTTCTCAGACATCGAGAGAGCCCTGCGCGAGCGGCGCAAAACTCAATCGGTGGTGTCTGGTGGGGCCGTGCGACGCGATCGCTTGTAGATGTGCAGCGGTGCCGTAGCCGCTGTTTTTTTCCCAGCCATATCCAGGATGCCGCAATGCCAGGTTGTGCATCGCCCGGTCCCGGACCTGCTTGGCGATGATGGAGGCGGCTGCGATCGAGAAGATCCTGGCATCGCCGCCGACGACCGCGCGGGCCGGGCAGGACAGACCTGGCGGCACCTGATCCCCGTCGATCAGCACGAGCGCCGGCGGCACCGGCAGGCGGGCGAGCGCGCGACGGATCGCGAGAAATGTCGCGCGCAGGATGTCGCCGGCGTCGATCTCGCGCGCCGACGCGGCGCCGACCGCGAAGACCACCTCGCCCCGCCGGGCGGCTTCGCGAAGCGCTTCGTGCGCGACGATGCGGCGCGCCGGGGACAGCCGCTTCGAATCGTCGATCATCCCGCGCAGGCCGTGCGGCACGCGCTTGCTCGGCACGATCAAGGCCGCCGCGACGACGGGCCCTGCCAGCGGGCCGCGGCCGACCTCGTCGATTCCGGCGACCGGACCGTCGGCTCCGCGCTCCAGCCTCAGCGTGACCATCGACACCACCGGGAACCCGGAGTGGCGGCTGCCCGGCAGCCCCAACTCGCGGTCGAAAGCGTGCCGGCGGGGATCGATGCCAAAGGCGCAACTCCTTCGCGCATGCAGGTCAAGCGCCGATTTCGCGTCCCGCCTCGCCACCCGCGGGCTTGGCGCGGACCTGTCGCTGCGGCAGCATGAAGACGAGACGACAGCGAGGGGAAGACCATGATCCGGATCGCGACCGCCGGTTTCCAGCACGAATCGAACACGTTCTCCAGCGTGCCCGCCAGCCTCGAGCGCTGGCAGCGCTCCGGGATCATAGCGGGCGAGGAGATCCGCGCCGAATACGCGACCTCGCAATCGACCCTTGCCGGCTTCTTCGCGGCCGCCGCCGAGGACAAGGAAGTCGAACTCGTCCCGCTGTTGTTCACGCGGCTGACGCCGATGGGGGCGATGACCGAGGAGGCGGCGACCCACATCATCGATCGGATCGTGGCCGCCATCCGCGACAACGGCCCGTGGGACGCGGTGCTGCTGCCGCAGCACGGGGCGGCGGTGTCCGATCCCTGGCCCGATGCCGACGGCGAACTCGTTCGCCGCGTGCGCGAGACCGTGGGGCCGCGTGTGCCGATCGGCCTCGCCCTCGACATGCACGCCAATGTCTCGCCGCAGATGGTCGCCAACGCCGACATCACGACGGTCTACCAGACCAATCCGCATGTCGACGCGCGCGAGCAGGCGCTGCTCTGCGCGCGGCTCGTCCTGCGCATGGTGCGCGGGCAGATCCGGCCGCGCAGCGCCCTCAGGATGCCGCCGCTGCTGGTCAACATCCTCAACCAGGGCACCAGCGACCGTCCGATGTCCGACCTGCTGCGCGTCGCCGAGGCGCAGCGCCGGCGACCGGGCGTGCTGACGGTCAGCGTCGTCGAAGGCTACCCCTATGCCGACGTGGCCGAGATGGGGATGTCGTTCATCGCCGTGACCGACGGCGACCAGGCATTGGCGGACGACGTCGCGGATACGCTCGCGCAGGCGGCCTGGTCGATGCGCGCCGCCCTCAACCAGGGCGGAACGCCGATCGACGACGCGGTGATCCGCGCGCGCGACGCCGCTGCCGGGCCGGTCGTGCTGTTCGATGTCGGCGACAATGTCGGCGGCGGCAGCCCCGGCGACTCGACGTTCCTGCTGCATGCGGCGCGGCGGCTGGGCGCGCACGACCTTCTTCAGGCGCTCTGCGATCCCGACGGCGTCGCTGCCTGCGCGGCGGCGGGCGTCGGCGGCCGGATCGAACGCGCGGTCGGCGGCCGGATCGACGGCCGTCATGGCGCGCCGTTCCCGGTGTCGGGCGTGGTGACCGCGCTCTCCGACGGCCGCTACGAGGAGACGGGGCCGAGCCATGGGGGCTTCCGCTTCTTCAACGACGGACCCAGCGCCGCGATCCGCAGCGACGACGGCTACACGATCGTGCTGACGACCAACGCGGCGGGGTCATCGAGCCTGCAGCAGTTCCGCGCGCTCGGCATCGAGCCGACCCGGATGAAGATCATCGTCGCCAAGGGCGTCCACTCCCCGCGGCCGGCGATGGAGCCGATCGCCCGCGAGATGATCTGGGTGGCGACGCCGGGCGTGACGACCGCGGACCTGACGACCTTCACCTACCGCCATCGTCGCCGGCCGCTCTATCCGCTCGAGCCCGACGCGGGGTGAGCCCGGTCGCCGCGCCGGCGGCGTCATTCCGCGCAGGTGTCGCCGCGATGCGCCGCGACGAATGCCCGCCCTTGCTTCAGGATCATCTCCGGTAGCGACAGGGTGGCCGTCATGGAGTCGGCGGTTCGCTTGCCCGCCAGGACGGCGCGCCTGTCGACATCGGCGGTCAGGCGCCGGCGCTCCGCGTGCCCCGGTTCGCCGGGAAATCCCAGCGACGCCGCGAAGTCGTGCGGCCCCCCGGCGAGATAGGTCAGCCCCTCGACCGCCAGGATCTGGTCCAGATTCTCGTACCCCGTCCTGGATTCGATCTGGGCCCCCACGATCATGTTGGCGTTGGCCCATTTCGCGAAGGCCAGCTTGCCGCCGTGACGCGCGGCAATCTCGGCATCTTCGTTGTAGAGGGTGCCGCGCCCGCCGCCCCAGGAACGCTTGCCATGCGGCGGGAACAGGCATGCATCCGCCAGCGCCTGCGCCTGGGCGCCGGTCTCGATATGCGGCCCAAGGATCCCCTGCACGCCTCGGTCGAGCCAGAGATTGATCTGCCAGGCGTCGATGCTGGGCACGCGCGCCGTCACGGACAGGCCGTATCCATGGGCCACCCGAACGATCATGTCGACATTGTCGGCGGCGAACGCGCCGTGCTCGCCGTCCAGATTGATCGCATCGAAGCCGGCGCGCGCGGCCAGTTCCACCGCCTGTGCGCAAGGCCATGTCAGCCCCAGCACCAGGGCCTTGGATCCCTTGCGGTTCTTCGCGAGGATGGTGTTCTCGATCATGTCGTCCTTCTCCAGGCTCAGAACAGGCTCAGCTGCGGCTCGGGGCGGACCGGTACCCGGAATTGCCCGGTGTCGAGGGCCCAGTCGTTCCGTCCCAGGCCCAGCCGCTCGCAGGCGAGGCGGAATCGTCGTGCGATCAGCCGGGCGTCCTCGCCGCTGCCGACAAGACGCGACCCGAATCGCGGATCGTTGAGCTTGCCGTCGCGCAGCTGCGCGATGCGCGACATCACGCGCCCCGCGCGCAGCGGTGCGTGCGCGTCCAGCCATTCGCGGAAGATGTCCTTGAGTTCGAATGGCAGGCGCAGGACGGTGTAGCCTGCGGACACGGCGCCCGCTTTCGCCGCCGCTTCGAGCAGTGGCTCGATCTCGTGGTCGGTCAGCGCCGGGATGATCGGGGCCGCCATGACCCCGACATGGACGCCCGCCGCGGCAAGTTCGCCGATCGCCGCCAGCCGACGCGCCGGGCTCGAGGCGCGCGGCTCCAGCTTGCGTGCCAGCGCGCCGTCGAGCGTGGTGACGGAAACGAAGACCTTGGCCAGACGACGACGCGACATCGGCGCCAGAATGTCGATGTCCCGCGCGACCGCGGCCGATTTGGTGACGATCGTGAGCGGGTGGTGGTGTTCGGACAGGACCTCGAGGATCTGGCGCGTCAGCCGCAGCCGCCTCTCGGCGGGCTGGTAGGGATCGGTGTTGCTGCCCAGCGCGATCGCCTTCGGCCGGTAGCCGGGCCGGGCGAGTTCGGCCCTCAGCAGCCGCGCGGCCTCGGGCTTGAAGAACAGCTTCGTCTCGAAATCGAGCCCCGCGGAGAGGCCGAGATAGCCATGGGTCGGCCGCGCGTAGCAGTAGACGCAGCCATGCTCGCAGCCGCGATACGGATTGATCGACTGCTCGAAGGGGATGTCCGGCGATTCGTTGCGCGCGATGATCGTGCGGCTCGCGTCGACGGTCAGCGTCGTCGCCAGCGGCGCCGGGTCGTCCGCCTCCGGCCGCGGCCAGCCATCGTCCACGGCGACACGCTGCCGTGTTTCGAACCTGCCTTCGGGATTGGAGACCGCGCCGCGTCCCTTGCGCGCGCGATCGGGAATGCCGTCGTCCATGAAGACCGAGCCTGCTACGGATGCAGGAACGAATCAAGAACGATCGGCGGTTCAGTAGAGCCGCGGCCGCCAGATCGTCGTGTGCCGCACCTCGCGGTCCTCGATCGCCAGCGAGGTCGGCACCGCGTAGGTCGCGAGCCGGTCGAGTCCTTCGCCCGGCATGTAGCCGCGACCGGGATCGGCGAGGATCACGTCGGCGCCCGAAAGCAGGCAGCGCCGTATCCAGGCCGTCGTGCGATCGCCCATCTCGGCCTGGTAGTAGACGTCGCCGGCGATCACGACATCGGCATGGGTGCCGCGCGCGCCGAGCGGGTCGTCGGCGGACACGCGGAGGTCGACACCGTTCTGCGCCGCATTCAGCGCGATTGCGACGCGCGCCAGGGGATCGATATCGCAGGCGATGACATCGGCGGCGCCGGCCATCGCCGCCGCGATGGCGTCGATGCCGCTGCCGGCGGCGAAGACGAAGACCCTCTGGCCGCGAACGGTGTCGGGATTGTCCAGCAGAAAGCGCGCCAGGGCCTGCCCACCGGGCCACGCGAAAGCCCAGTAGGGCGGCTCGAGTCCGGCGCCCTCCAGGCTCGCCTCGGTCGCGTGCCACAGGTCGGTCATTTCCGACGCCAGGAGCAGTTCGATCTCGGGCACCAGGCCGGTGCGGCACGGCGCCGTGTTGGCGCGGACAAACGCCTCCTGCTGCGCCGGCGTCATGTCGGCTGACCGGCGACGATGCCGGCGAGGACGAGCCAGCCGACGAACCGGTTGGAGCGGAACTTGGCGAGGCAGTCGGCGGGCTGGTCGATGTCGAGGCGGGCGGCCTGCCAGGCGAGTTGCGCAGCCGCGGCGGCGAGCGCGATCCAGAACGGCCAGCCCAGCCCCGCCTGGAACCCGGCTGCCGCGAAGAGCAGGACGGCGAGACCGTAGAACGCGGCAAGTGCGACGCGCGTCCGCGCGCCCAGTCGCCGCGCCGACGACTTGATCCCGACCAGCGCGTCGTCCTCGCGGTCCTGATGGGCGTAGATCGTGTCGTAGCCCAGCGTCCAGGCGATGCCGCCGGCATAGAGCAGCAGCGGCGCGGCCGAGAGACCGCCGGTCACCGCGCTCCAGCCCATCAGTGCGCCCCAGTTGAATGCCAGGCCGAGGAAGAATTGCGGCCACCATGTCACCCGCTTCATCAACGGGTAGGTGAAGACCAGGATCAGCGACGCGACGCCGAGCGCGATCGTCGTCGCGTCGAAGGTCAGCAGGATCGCCAGGCCTGCGAGCAGCTGCGCCGCGAGGAAGACGAGCGCGCCCCGGACCGACACCGCGCCCGACGGGATCGGGCGGTCGGCGGTGCGCGCGACGCGGCCGTCGAAATCGCGGTCGACGATGTCGTTGTAGGTGCATCCGGCGCCGCGCATGACGAAGGCGCCGAGCGCGAACAGGGCGAGCAGCCAGGCCGAAGGCCGGCCGGGCGTCGCGAGGGCGATCCCCCACCAGCATGGAAACAGCAGCAGCCATGTGCCGATCGGGCGATCGGCGCGCATCAGCCGGGCATAAGGCAGGGCGGCGGGCGGGAGCAACCGTGCCAGCAGGCCGGTGCGCGGGATGTCGGAGGCGGATCTGGCCATCAGGCGCGGCAGCAGACCCCGCCGCGCCGCGAAACGCCAGCGCTTTCGGGCCCCTCACTCACCCGGCTGGCTGTGCTGGACGGGCTTGCGGTTGGGGAAGACCGCAAGGATCGCGGGGTCGAAATCCCCGGCGGGCACGGGATCGCGACGGAAATGGCCGTGGTCGTCCCGCCCGCGGACCAGCGTCGCATAGGGCATGTCGCCGCGCTGGCGGACATGCGGCGCGACATAGCGGATCGCATATCCGTAGCGACGGCCGCCGGACCGGTTGGGCGGCGAGCCGTGGACGATCTTGACGTGGTGGAGCGACATCTGGCCTTCGTCGAGGATCAGGCTCACGCCCTTCGCATCCTCGACGTCGACGGCGATCTCCTCGTGGGTGAAGAGCATGTTGGCGCTGTCCGGCGCCGAGCGCGCGTGGGGCAGCTGGGGCGCGCGATGCGTCCCGGGGATCACCTGCATCGCTCCGTTTTCCAGCGTGCTGGGCGCGAAGGCGATCCAGGCCGAGACGACGTCGTCCGGCTCCAGGCCCCAATAGTGGGAATCCTGATGCCAGGCGACGAAGGCGGGGTCATGCGGCTCCTTCACGAACAGGCTGGAGGACCAGCAGAGTATGTCCGGGCCGATAACCGACTCGACCGCGTCGAGGATCCGCGCATCGTGCACCAGGTCGTAGAGCATCCGCAGCTTGAGGTGCCCCTTGTTGCGGATCACCAGCGTCGCCTTCTCGCCGCTGGCGCGCTCGTATTCCTCCAGGTGTCCGCGCAGCCGCGCCGTCTCAGCAGGCGAGAGGCAGGGCAGGGGATGGACATAGCCGTCCCGGCGATAGGCATCGACCTGGTTCGTCGTCAGATGGTTGCTCATGCCGTTCCTCCTGGCGCGCGAGGACGATCCTGGTCCTGCGCGATCTCGCGGACAAGCTTGTTCAGGATGGCGGCCGCGAAACTCCGCCAATCCTCCGCCGGGATCGCGAACGCGCCGGGCCCGCCGATCACGTGATCGCGGTAATGGGTGGCCAGATCCGCTTCCAGATCGAGGATCGGCAGGCCGTTCACGACGATGCCGCGCGCCACCGCCTCGTCGCGCGCGGCCGGTGCCGGTCGGCCGCGATTGTTGGCGCCGTCGCCCGACACGTCGATCACCCGGCGCTCGCCGCGAAACGGCGCGGCGGCCAGCAGCCGAACCCCGGCGTCGATCGCGCCGCTGATCGAGGTGCCGCCGCTGAAGAGCTGCCGCGGCGCGGATTCGATCGCGTCGGCGAAACGCTCGATCGCCGCCGGCCGGTCGAGCGCCGTCCATGGCACCGCCAGCGACTGCATCTGCGGCCCGGTCCATTGGAACATCGTGACGGCGATCGCGCGGTGCCGGCC
>JBIKLI010000277.1:0-5960 GCA_044359885.1 Alphaproteobacteria bacterium
GCCCTGCTGCTGGCCCTGCCGCTGCTGTCACAGCCGGCCGGCGCCCAGACCTTCCGCTTCGCCTTCCAGGGCGAGGTCCAGACGCTGGACCCGTATTCGGTGAACGAGACATTCACCACCGCGTTCCAGTCCGCGATCTACGAACCGCTGGTGCGACGCGCCGCGGACCTGTCGCTGGAACCCGGCCTGGCGAAATCCTGGGACAGGCTTTCGGAAACGCTGTGGCGGTTCCATCTGCGCGACGGGGTCCGTTTCCACGAGGGCGAGGAGTTTTCCGCCGCCGACGTGGTGTTCAGCCTGGAACGGATCCGCAAGCCCGGCTCCGGTCTGCTGGCCCGTGTCGTGACCATCAAGTCGTTCCGCGCCGTGGACCGGCTGACCGTCGAAATCGAGACCGACGGGCCGGATCCGACGCTGCTCGCCAATCTGACGAACGTGCTGATCATGTCGCGGACCTGGAGCGAGCGGCATGGTGCCGGCGATCCCACCGATCTGCGCAACCGCCGCGACAGCCACGCCAATCGCCATGCCAACGGCACAGGCCCGTTCCGGCTGGTCTCCCACGACCCCGCCGCGCGCTCCGTCCTGGCGCGCAATGCGCAATGGTGGGACCGCATGGAGAGCAACGTCCAGGAAGCGATCTTCACGCCGGTCGCCTCGGATGCCACACGGGTCGCGGCGTTGCTGTCGGGACAGGTCGATCTCGCCTGGCCCATCCCCGTGCAGGATGTCGCGCGCGTCGAGCGCACGGCCGGCCTCCGGATGCTGGAGCAACTTGAACTGCGCACCGTGTTCCTCGGCATGGACCAGGTCCGGCCGGAGTTGCAGCATTCGGACGTGCGCGGCGCCAACCCGCTCGCCGATGTCCGCGTCCGCGAAGCGATCCACCGCGCCATCGACATCGGCGCGATCCAGCGCAACGTCATGCGCGGCAAGTCGCGCCCGACCGCACTGCTCAACGGCCCGGGCATCGAAGGGTTTTCGGCCGAGATCGACGCCACGCGCCCAGGCTTCGATCGCGACGCGGCGCGCCGTCTGCTGGCCGAGGCGGGCTATCCCTCGGGCTTCGGGCTGGGGATGCACTGCCCGAACAACCGCTACGTCAACGACGAGGCGATCTGCGCCGCGGTCGCGGCGATGCTGGCGCAGGTCGGGATCCGGGTCTCGCTGACCGCGGAGCCGATGGCGACCTTCTTCCCGCGCGCCAACCGCCGCGAAGTCTCGTTCTACATGCTCGGCACCACACCGCCGACCTACGACACGTTCTCGACCGTCTTCGGCCTCGCGATGTGCCGCGAGGAGCAGGTCAAGGACCGCCCGGTGCTCCGCGGCCAGGGTCAGTTCAACAACGGCGGCTACTGCAGCGAAAAGGTCGATCGCGCGATCGACGCGGCCCGCACGGAGATGGACCCTGGCCGTCGCCGCGCGCATTTCGCCGAGGCATGGCGGCAGATGGTCGCCGATTTCGCCTATATCCCGCTCCACCAGCAGTTCCTGTCCTGGGGCATGCGCGCCAACATCGACGTCAAGGCGCGCCCCGACGACGTGCTCGACCTGCGCTACGTCGTCGTCCGGTGAAGATCGGCATCGTCGGCGGCGGGGTCGTCGGCCTCGCCGCCGCCTGGAACGCGGCGCGCGCCGGCGCCGACGTCGATCTGTTCGAGATGGCCCCCGAGATCCCGCATCGCGGCGGCGCCAGCTTCGATCAGCATCGGCTCTGCCGCATTCCATACGGCGATCTCGACGGCTATGCGATCCTGATGGCGCCGGCCATGGCCGCCTGGGAGCGCGCGTGGTCGGCGATGGGCGCGCGGCACTATGCGGAGACCGGTTGCCTGTCGCTGTGCACCGCCGAAGGCGACTGGACCGATCGCTCGCACGACGCGCTGCGGCGGCAGCGGATCGCGCACCGCATCCTCTCGCCCGCCGAAATCGCGACGGCCTGGCCCTTTCTCGACGTCCGCGACGCGCGCTACGGCCTTTGGACCGAGCCGGGCGGCGTTCTCTTCGCGGATCGCGCGACCACGGGCTTTGCCGAACTCGCCCGCGCCGCAGGCGCGCGGCTGCATGCCGGCGCGCGCGTCGCGGCCGTCGACGACGACGGCGAGATCGATGTCGACGGCCGGCGGCTGCGTTTCGACGCGGTGCTCGTCGCGGCCGGCGCCTGGACGGCGGCGCTGCTCGGCTGGGCCGCCCCCGGCATCGTCGCCCTGCGCCAGGTGGTGGTCTACGCCGAGCCGCCGGCGGCGGCGGCCGCCGCCTGGCGCAACGCGCCGATCCTCCTGGACATGGGCGGTCCGCGCGGCATGTTCTGCGCGCCTCCCGTCGCCGGCCGTGGGCTGAAATTCGGATGCGGCGCGCGCAACGCGCCCCGCGCGCCCGGGGAACTGCCGGAACCGCAGCCGGGAGAGGCCGAGGCCGTGCTCGCGGCCTGGCGTCCGCGGCTGGCCGTTTTCGACGACTATCGTGTCTTGGATGCGCGTGTCTGCTGGTACGCGGCGACCGCGGACCAGCGTCTCGTCGCCGCACGACGCGGGCGGGTCGTCGCCATCACCGGCTGCTCGGGCCACGCCTACAAGCTTGCGGCGCTGTTCGGCGAAGGGCTCGCGCAGTGTCTTCATGACGGCGACGAGACCCCGCTCGCCTGGATTCGCGGCGACCTGGCGGCAGCCTTGCGGCATCGAACCGAAGCGGCCGCGATGCTTGGCAAGTCAAGTGATCCCGCATAACGTCCGGTCCGCGAGGCGCCGGCGACGGTGGATCGGTGCGGCGCAACCGGAGGAACGAAGATGAAGGTCGGGATCATCGGCGCGAGTTTCGCAAAGGCGGCCTTCCTGCCGGCGCTGCGGCATGTCGAGGGGGTCGAGGTGGTGGCGATCGCCAGCGCCCGCGCCGACAGCGCCGCCGCCGCGGCGCGCCAGTTCGGGATCGGCGCATCCTATGGCGATTGGCGGCGCATGCTGGACGCGCATCGGCTCGATCTGGTCTGCATCGCCACGCCGACGTCGGTCCATGCGCCGATGACCCTGGCGGCGCTGGACGCCGGCGCCCATGTGCTTTGCGAAAAGCCGACCGCCATGGACGCCGCCGAGGCGAAGGCGATGCTCGATCGCGCCGAGGCGCTGGGCCGTGTGCACATGATCGACCACGAGCTGCGCTTCAATCCGAACCGCCGCAAGGTCAAGGCGCTGCTCGCCGACGGCGCGATCGGCACGGTCCGGCACGCCAGCATCGCGAATGTCGGCTCGGCCTGGGCGGATCCGGCCTCGCGGCCGGCAGGCGACTGGTGGTCGCTCGCCGCACAGGGCGGTGGCCGTCTCGGCGCCAACGGCTCGCACCAGGTCGATCTCGTCCGCTGGTGGCTGGGCGAAGCAACGGCCGTCAGCGGCCAGGTCAAGACCGTGGTGCCGGAGCGGATCGATCGCGCGACCGGCGCGAAATGGCGGGCCGACGCCGACGACCTCTGCCATTTCTCGCTCGAGATGGCGTCGGGTGCGCTCGTCCAGGTGTTCATCAGCGCCGTGGCGCGCCATGCACGCGACAATCTTACGCAGATCTTCGGCAGCGAGGGCACGATCGTTCTCGACAACACCGGCGAGAAGCTGCTGCTGGCGCGCGCGGGAGGCGATTTCGAGGAGATGCAGATCCGCGACCCGAATGCGGACCTGCCGGGCATCAACCCGGGGATCTGGAACGTTTCCGTGGTCGGCCTGCTGCGCGAGATGGTCTCCGCGATCCGCGAAGGACGCGCGCCGCGCGAAGGCGCGACGTTCCACGACGGATGGCGGAACCAGATGCTGCTCGACGCTGTCCATCGTTCCAGCCGCGAGCGGCGCTGGATCGACATTCCGGCCTGAGACGTGGCCATGGCGTCTGCGCCGGACGCCTTCGATCAGGCGGGAGGAAGACCTTGTCGCGCGAGACGCTGATCGTCGCCATCGGCGAAAGACGCTACCGGATCGAGCGGCCATGGGGCGCGTTGCCGTCCGGCGGCAAGGTCACCGACGTCGCGATCGACGGCGCGGGCCGCGTCGCGGTGCTGTCGCGCAGCGATCCCTATGACGGCCCGGATCCGGATCCGGTCGCCCTGCTGGATCCGCATGACGGCCGGCTGATCGGTGGCTTCGGACGTGCCGATCTCGCCGACGCCCACATGATCGCCGCCGATCCGTCGGGACGGCTGTGGATCGTCGACCGCGACGCACATCAGATCCTGTGCTTCTCGGCCGAGGGCCAGGTCGTCGCCCGGCTCGGCACCCGTCATGGGCCGGGCGAACCGTTCGAGCATCCGACCGACCTGTCCTTCGCACCGGATGGCCGCATCGTCGTCGCGGACGGCTACGCCGCCGGGCGGATCCATGTCTTCGCCCCCGACCTGTCGCCGATCCTTCGCTTCGGCGAGGTCGGCAGCGCACCCGGCGCCTTCACGACGCCACATGGCGTCCAGGCGACGCGCGACGGGCACATCGTCGTCGCCGACCGGGAAAACAACCGCGTCCAGCTTTTCGACATGGAGGGCCGCTTGCGCGACATATGGCCAGGCTTCAACCGCCCGTCGGACATCGCCGAGGACGCCGACGGCACGGTGCTGGTCGTCGACGGGATACCGACGCTGACCCGGCTCACCACCGACGGCCGGAAACGCGGCCGCTGCCGGCCATCGCTGAACGGTCCGCACGGCATGTGCTGCGCCCCGGACGGGACGATCTACCTTGCCGAGGGCAATCCCAGCCGGATCACGCGCCTCGTGCCCATCGGCTGACCGGCGGTCATCCGGCGCCCGCCGCCACGACCGGGGGGAACCGCGCGGCCCAATGGCGGGCGATCTCGATGCGCCGGCAGATCCAGACATCCGGCCGGGACTGGACAAGGTCAAGGAAGCGCTTGAGGCCAGCGATCCGCGCCGGATGGCCCAGGATGCGCGGATGGATGCCGACCGACATCATCTTCGGACGCTCCGCCCCCTCTTCGTAGAGGATTTCGAAGGCATCGCGCAGAAAGGCGAAATAGCTGTCCGACGCCACCAGCCCTGCCACCAGCTTTGCGTCGTTGGTCACCAGCGAATAGGGGACCACGAGATGCGGCTTCGATCCCACCGCCACCCAATAGGGAAGATCGTCTGCGTAGGAGTCGGAATCGTAGAGGAACCCGCCCTCCTCGACGAGCAGTTCGCGGGTGTTGATGCTGGGCGCGTAGCGGCAATACCAGCCTGACGGCGCCTCTCCGACGCTCTGCCGGAGCGAAGCGACGGCGCGGCGGATCTGCGCACGCTCCTCCTCGCGCCCGAGACGGTAATGCTCGATCCATCGCCAGCCATGGCAGCACACGTCCCACCCGGCCTCCCGGATCGTGCGCGCGATCGCCGCGTTGCGCTCGAGGGCGAGCGCGCAGGCGAAGGCGGTCGGGATCACCCCGCGGGCCGCGAAGAGCCGCGCCAGCCGCCAGAAACCGGCGCGCGCGCCGTACTCGTACATGGACTCGGCGGCGAGGTCGCGGTCGCCTTGCGGCACGCGTGCCGCCGACACCTCTGTCAGCGCGCCCTCGGAGCGTCCATCGCCGTCGCCGACCGCGTATTCGGAGCCCTCTTCGACATTGACGACGAAGTTGAGGGCAATCCGCGCGCCGCCCGGCCAGCCGGCATGGGGCGGTTCCGCCCCATAGCCGACGAAGTCGCGTTCGCCCGACCGGCGCGCGGCAGGCAGAGACCGTTCGGGGGTCACTCCCGGCGGCCCTGCACCTTGTTGAAGAAGCAGCACCAATCGCCCGTCGTGACGCTGGGCAGGGCACGCAGGCCGAAGATCATGCCGTCGGCCGGCGCCTTGAGCTCCACCAGTTGGTTGCCGAAGATGTCGACGATCCGGGCGATGCGCGTTCCCGCCTTCATCGGCTTCAGGAACTCGATGTCCGGCTCCGGCACGAAGATGCCCGAGACCGGCGCCAGCAGCGCTTCCTGGATGCCC
>JBIKLI010000278.1:0-5939 GCA_044359885.1 Alphaproteobacteria bacterium
GAGTTCTGAGCGTGGAGGGCGGGAGCCCGGCGGCGCCCGCCCTGCTCGGCGTCGAGGCTTCGGCGACCGGGCGGAGATGGCGGCCGCGTCTGGCCGACGACCGCATCGCGCTGGCGATCGCCCAGACAGCGTCCCTGCCCGAGCCGATCGCCCGGGTTCTGGCCGGCCGGGGGGTCGGTGCCGGCGACGCGGCGGCCTTTCTGGAACCACGGCTGCGCGATCTGCTTCCCGATCCGTCGTCTTTGCGCGACATGGATGCGGCGGCGGAGCGTCTGGCCGATGCCATCGCACGCGACGAGGGTATCGCGATCTTCGGCGACTACGATGTCGACGGCGCCACGTCGGCGGCGCTGCTCGCCGACCTCATCGGCGCCGTGGGTGGCCGGCCCCGGGTCTATATCCCGGACCGGCTGAAGGAAGGCTATGGGCCGAACGCGCCGGCGCTGCTGCGCCTCGCCGCCGAGGGCGCGCGGGTGGTCGTCACCGTCGATTGCGGAACCCTTTCCTTCGCGCCGCTGCTGGCCGCGCGCGAGGCCGGTCTCGACGTGGTGGTCGTCGACCACCACGCCGCCGAGCCGGCGTTGCCGGCCGCCTTCGCCGTGGTCAATCCCAACCGCCTCGATCAGGAGGGAGGCCAGGGGCATCTGGCGGCGGTCGGGGTCGCATTCGTGCTGGCGGTCGCGCTGGTGCGGTCTCTGCGGCGACGCGGCGCCTTCGCCGGGCGCGACGAGCCGGATCTGCTCGCGATGCTCGACGTGGTCGCGCTTGGCACAGTCTGCGATGTCGTTCCCCTGCGCGGGCTCAACCGCGCCTTCGTGCGTCAGGGTCTGAAGGCGATGGCACGGCGGGCCCGCCCCGGGCTTGCGGCGCTCGCGGACGTGGCGCGGCTGGCCGAGGCGCCGACCGCTTATCATCTCGGCTTCGTCCTCGGGCCGCGGGTCAATGCCGGCGGCCGCGTGGGCGAGTCGGATCTGGGCGTCCGGCTGCTGACCACGCGCGATCCCGACGAGGCGCGGCGTCTGGCGCAGCGGCTCGACGAACTCAACCGCGAGCGCCAGGAGATCGAGCAGGGCGTCCTGGCGGAAGCCCAGGCGCAGATCGAAGGGCAGGGGGGGGGCGGCCCGTTCCTTCTGGCCGCCGGCGAGGGCTGGCACCCCGGGGTCATCGGGATCGTCGCGTCGCAGCTCGCCGAACGTTTCCATGCGCCGGCGGCGGTCGTGGCACTGGACCGCGGCCGTGGCCGTGGCTCTGGCCGCTCGGTTCCTGGTTTCGATCTCGGTGCGGCGATCATCGCCGCACGCCAGCAGGGCATCCTGTCCGAGGGCGGCGGTCACCGGCAGGCGGCCGGGTTCTCGGTCGACGCCGCGCGGCTGGACGATCTGCGTCGGTTCCTGGCCGAGCGGGCCGCGGACAGTCTCGGGACGACCGATGCGGTCCGGTCGCGCGATCTGCTGCTCGACGGCGTGCTTGGCGCGCGCGGCGCCACCATCGATCTGGTCGAACTGCTCGATCGCGCCGGTCCCTTCGGGGCCGGGAACCCGGCGCCCTGCTTCGCGCTCGCCGACATGCGCGTGGTCCAGGCCGATGTCGTCGGCGGGAAGCACATCAGGTGCGTCCTGGCCGATTCCTACGGCGCGCGGGTGCGTTCGATCGCCTTTCGGGCGGTCGAGGGGCCGCTCGCGGCCCTGCTGCTCGACCGCAGCGGTCCGCCGATCCATGCCGCCGGGCAACTTCGCGCCGACAGCTGGAACGGCGCCCGCCGGACCCAATTCGAGATCCGGGACGCTGCCGCGGCCGCCTGATCCCGTCGTCGTGGACCGGACGTCAGGACCGCCAGGCCGCGCGCGCCGCGCGGGGGGCGGCCGCGCCAAGCTTGACCTGGGGATTGCGGAGCTGCTCCAGCACCCGCGCGGCCTCGGCCGTCTCGAGCCCGTCGAAGAAGGTTAGGACCCGCTGCAAGTCGACGGGGTCGACGCCGTCGCCATCCCGGCGCCCTTGCTGGACCATCAGGAATATCCCGGCGAACTGCGATTTCTGGGCGCCCAGCGCCCGGCACGCGACGGCGAGCGGCCGTCCGCCGCTCTCGTAGATGACGCGCCGTGCCACGGGCGTCGGCAGCATCGCCATCTGGGCGAACATCGCCTCGAAGAGGCCGATCTGGCCCGACCGCAGCAGCACCAGAAGATTGCCGGGATCGCCCACCCGGCGGGACTGGAAGGCCCCGGCGACCCGCTTGTCCGATCCCGGCGCGTCGTCGGCCACAGGCTCGCGGATCATCGACTGTACGGCGCTGCGCAGGGCTGGTTCCAGAAGCGCCGGGTCGATGGCGAATTCTTGAACGATCTCCTGGCGCAGCGACTCGCAGACCCAGCCCAGCAGCCGGGCGGCCAGTTCCGGCGGCAGATCGCGCCGCCGGACGAGGGGTTCATGGAACCGCTCGGCGGTCCGCGAACTTTCGACGAGGGTCTCCAGGCAGTCGCGCGGGATTTGCGCCCCCGGATTCTCGAGCAGCGCGCAGGCGACCTCGTTCTCGCCGATCTCCAGCAGCCGGCGGCAGATCTCGCCTGAGACCTCGCGTCGCATCGCGATCGCCAGCCGGTGCCGGATGGAGCGTTGATGCACGACCTCGAGCAGTTCGGTGTCGCCGAGGGCCGCGCTCTCGATCAGAAGTGGCCGGGCGACCGCGGCATCGTCATGGACCAGCTGGACGATCAAATCGAGCGGCGCCCCCGGCTGCCATGCCAGCTTCTCGGCGACCCGGCGCCTGACCTCGATGGTGGCGTCGTCCAGCAGCTTGCGCACGATCTCCGTCGCAAGCCGGTGCTCCTTGGCGTTCTCGGGACGCAAAGGGGTGCTGAAGTAGCTTCCGACGATCTCGATGAGGTTCATGGCAGCCAGCTCGGGGACAGCGGGGCAAGCGTGGGTTCATGGAGCCTTGCGCTGCGGGGCCACGCGGGCGATCCGGCGAACGAGATCCGCCTGGCCGCGCGCGCCGGTCTTGCGGAAGCCGCGGTGCAGATGCGTCTTGACCGTCGCCAGCGACACGCCCAGCCGGGTGGCGATCAGCTTCGGGGCAAGGCCGTCGGCGACCAGCCGGACCACCTGCGCCTCGGCGGGGGTCAGGCCGCAGAGCTCGCCGAGCAGGCAGGCCTCGATCTGCTGTGGCCCCTGCGAATCCACCGCCTGGATCGCATAGAGCGGACCCAGCTCCGATTCCGAGGTCTCCATCGGGGTCGCGACCAGCCAGACTTCGCCGGCGCGGTCGACGTCGATCGACTGTCCGACGGCCCGGCCATCGCGCCGCGCGCGGCGAACCAGCGCAGGTGCGGCTGCCGCAACCGCCGTCCGCGAAGCGACGCTGTCGCGCGCGCCTGTGGACGTCGCAAGGATCCGCCCGAAGCTGTCGACCACGAACAGCGCGAGGCCGAGACTGTCGAGGGCCGCCGACATGAGCACCGAAGGGCTCGCCGGCGAGGGGACGGGGGCGTTGATCGCCGGCGCCGCGCCGATGTCCTTCGGCGGCGTCGGGTGGATCGTCGGGGTGACCAGGTCGAGCAGCATGTCCAGTTCCTTCTGCATCCGGGCTTTCGCCACGACAGGAGGATGGGGGCGTCCGGCGGATTCGCGTGTGACCTGCTTCACGCGACCGTGTAGATTTTGGTCCGGCCCTGGTTTTCGATCGTCGGCCCAAGGAGAACAGGGATGGTTTCTGAGCGGTCGCAAGGCGACGTCTTGCGCCGGAGTCTCGCCGGGCACCCGCTTTTCGGAGCCCTGCCCGAGCGCGATCTCGAGGCTCTGATGCGGCATGCGCACACCCAGCGCTACCCCCGCGGCACGACGATATTCGCCAAGGGAGACGTCGGCAGCAGCATGATGGGGGTGCTGTCGGGGACCATCAAGATCGCTTCGGTGACCGCCGAAGGCAAGGAGGTGGTCCTGAACCTGATCGGGGTCGGCCAGATCTTCGGGGAGATCGCGCTGCTCGACGGCAAGACCCGGACCGCCGATGCGACGGCATTGTCCGATTGCGAGGTCCTGGTGGTCGAACGCCGGGATTTCCTGCCGCTGCTGCGGTCGAATCCGGACCTCGCGCTGCGGATCGTGCTGATGCTGTGCTCGCGGCTGCGCCGGACCAACGAGCAGGTCGAGAGCATCATGTTCATGCCGCTGGAGGCGCGCCTGGCGCGTACGCTGTTGCGACTGGCTGCCGAACAGGGCGAGGCGGCGGCCGGAAAGCCGGTCCGCAAGGTGGCGGTGACGCAGCGCGATCTGGGCCAGATGATCGGCATGTCGCGCGAGAGCACCAACAAGCAGTTGATGGCATGGCAGCGTGCTGGAACCGTGACCATCGTCAAGGGCGGCGTCGAACTGCGCGATCTGGACGTTCTCACGCAGGCCGCGGAGGGGAGCGAGACCTAGCGCCGTTGCCGGCCCGGGCAGGGTCGCCGGCCTGTTTCGGGGCCGGGTTATGCGGTAAAGACTCGCGCGAATATCCCAGACGGCCGGTTTGCCCGCTGGCTCCCGGCTGCATTGATCCATCGGTGAAAGGCGAAACGAGACATGGCTGTTCAGCAACTTTTCTACCGCAACGCCGTGCCGGTGAGTTCGGCGGTGCATCGTGACCTCTGCATCCGTTCCCAGGGTGGTTATGCGTTTTCGGCGTCGGTGAATTCCGTTCCCCTGACCGCCGTCGAGTTCGCGCTCGCCGCGGCGCATTATCCGATCATCTTCGCCGGGAGTGGCAACGCCGTCTTTCCGGCCGCCGTGCTGGGCTTGCAGCCCGGGCAGAACATGATGATCGACGAGGCCGGCCGGTGGACCGGTGGCTATGTGCCGGCCTTCATCCGGCGCTATCCCTTCGTGCTCGGCCAGGACGAGGGCGGAACCCAGTTCACGCTGCTCGTCGACGAGTCGTTCGAGGGCTGCAACCGCGAGGGGAAGGGAGAGCGGCTGTTCGACGCCGAAGGCAACCAGTCCCAGTTCCTGCGCTCGGCGCTCGCGTTTCTCCAGGACTACCAGGCACGGTTCCAGCGCACCCAGGCTTTCTGCGCGCGGCTGGTCGCCAGCAACCTGCTGCAGCCGATGCAGATGCAGTTCACCCAGGGGGACCAGGCGCGGACGCTGGGCGGTTTCATGACGATCGATCGCGAGCGGCTCAAGTCGCTGCCGGCAGAAACCCTCGCGGACATGGTCGTCAAGGACGAACTGGAATGCTGCTACCTGCATCTCTCGTCGATGCGGCATTTCCAGGCGATGGTCGATCGCGCACAGCCCGCGGCGGCCAGCGGCGCTGCGGCCTGAGCGCGGCCTGCGGATCGGTCGGGGACGCGACGCTCGCGCCCTGCAGACTCAGTTCGATTCGTCCGGGCCGGGTGGCAGGCGTCGCGTCGACGCGCCCAGCCCGGACGAAGCTTACAATCGGGACCCCGCCGCCACGCGGCGAGATGAGACATGACCGATGTCGCCTCGGCCGCTGGTTTGGATCAAGCGGCTGTTTTCACGGGGTTTCAGGGAACGGTTCGTGGCGCCTCGCCGCGGATCCGCTGCCGTTGTGCCCTTGACGTTGAACGGATGGCGCCCGCCTCGATGCCCCGCCGGCCGGTGTCCGGAGAGCTCTCCTGGACACGCTGTTGGGCAACCTTGCCGAAAACCTTCTAACCCGTTGAAAAAGCTGGCGTCCCCTAGGGGATTCGAACCCCTGTTACTGCCGTGAAAGGGCCGCGAATAGATGCCGCTGGACGAGGCTGGACGAGTCTAACCCATTGTAATCGTTCAATACCGGTTAGATTGATCCAGGGCCATCCAGGGGTTTATATTGGCCATTTCATTGGACACTTTCGGGGGCCGTCATGGCGGACGCGAACCTGTCGACGCGCACGAGGCGGTTGGACCTCAAGCCGCGCGCCAAGCCGTATTGGCGCGTGGTCCAGGACGGCGTT
>JBIKLI010000279.1:0-5938 GCA_044359885.1 Alphaproteobacteria bacterium
GACCAGGCACAGACAATCCCGCCCGGCGCAGGCGACGGGCTGGTGTTCGATCGTCGGGTCGGTGACGCTGAGATCGCCGCGCCCGTAGTGCCCGGCTTCGTCGTCGTATGCGCCGTCGAGGACCAGCGTCATCTCCTCGCCGCGATGCGTATGCTTGGGCACGGCGCGACCGGGCGCGATCCGCAGCAGCGCGGCGCGTTCGCCGCCGCGACCGGTCAGATCCAGCGCCGCCTCATGCACACCCCGCGTCACCGGACGCCAGGGCAGACCGTCGAGACCGGCTCCCAGATGGGCCCGCAGCGGGGCCGGGATCGAATCGGCGCCGCGCGGGCCGGCGGCCGGCGCCCGGGCGGCGGCCGGTCCGCCGGCGTCGATCCGCGCCATCAGCCGCTCGAAGGCGTCCGGCGCCGTCTCGACCGGGTCGATGCCGTCGAGCAGCGCGCCGCCAAGCGACTCGAAATCGCGGTAGCGCCGGCGCGCCTGCGGGTTCAGCGACAGATGCGTGGCAAGCACCAGGCTGACGGGCGACGAAGCCGTGCCCGCGGCGTGGTCGAGCAGATATTCGTCGCTGGCGATATGCGTCATGGGTTCAATCCTCGACCACGAACCTGGAGCGAAGCCGCGCCATGGCAAGGCGCAGCCGCGATTTGACGGTGCCCAGCGGCACGCCGATGCGCGCCGCGATGTCGCTGTGGGAGATGTCCTCGAAATAGGCGAGGCGGACGATCTCCGCCTGTTCGCGCGGCATCGCCGCGACCGCCGCGGCGATGGCGCCTTCCCAATGCACCGCCTCGGCCTCTTCGTCGGGGCTGGGCGGCGGCTCGGGCGCCAGGGCGGGGTCGGTGGGGTCGAAATCCGCGCGCGGCCCGCGGCGCAGCGCATCGATGCGCTTGTTGCGGGCGATGGTGAAGATCCAGGTCGAGACGCCGGCCTGACGCGGGTCGTAGGTGCCGGCGCGCCGCCAGACCGCCAGCATGACCTCCTGGACGAGATCCTCGGCGAGGCCGCGCTCGGCGCCCAGCTTCAGCAGGTAGCTCTTCACCCGCGGCCCGAAATGCGCGAACAGCTCGGCGAAGGCGGAACGGTCCTGATCCTGCGCCACGCGCAGCATCAGCTTCGCCAGGTCCGCGCCGTTCGCGGCGGCGGCCGCGGGCGCGGGCGCCGTCGCGTCGTCGCCCACCATGCCGTCTTGGTAGCGTCTGCGCGCGGCCGGGACAAGCCTGCCCGCCGGCGCGACGGATCGGGCCGGCGCGGCCGCTGCCATGGAACCCTGGAGATTGACGCTCAACATGCGCCATGCGATACGCGCCCTCGCGGTGCGCGGATCACCCGCGCCGAGCTTCTCTCCAGACCAGGGATTACGCCGTGGGCCGCGCCCGGACCTTCGCCGCTCTTTTCGCCCTCCTGGCCGTCGCCGCCGCGCCGGTCGCCGCAAGCGCCCAGGCGCAGGGACAAGCCCAGGGCCAGGCCGCCGTCCAGGCGCGGTCGCTCGGCGTCTTCGATGCCTGGAGCGCCTGGGAACACGGCGAGCAGGCCGCCAAGGTCTGCTACCTCAGCGCGACGCCCGCCAGCTCGCAGACCCGCCCGCCCGGCGTGCGGCGCGGCGAGGTGCGCGTGACGATCGGCCACCGCCCGGGAAGCAACGCCCGCGACGAGGTCAGCTTCCAGGCCGGATATCCGATCAAGTCCGACCGCAACGTCGTCGCGGTTGTCGACCGGACCCGGAACTTCGAGTTCTCGCGCCGGGTCCCCAGCAACCCGGAGATCATCTGGTCGCGCGACGCCGCCACCGACCGGGCCCTGGTCGCGGCGCTGCGCACCGGGCGCGAACTGGTCATCAACGGCACCTCGCAGCGCGGCACGACCACGACGGACGTCTTCAAGCTCGACGGTTTCGCGCGCGCGCTCGACGCCGCGAACCGGGCCTGCCCCCAGCCGCGCTGAGGCCGGGCGCCCGCGCATGGACCTGCTGCCCGACGCGAGCGCCGACAAGCCGGAGATCGACAGCGCGCGCGCGCCGCTGCCGCCGCGCGCGGACGGCCGGCGCAACCTCGTCGGCCTCACCCGGCCGGAGATCGCGGCGGCCCTGGCCGAGTTCGGCGAGAAGCCCTTCCGCGCCGCGCAGATCTGGCGCTGGATCTATGTCCGCGGCGCCACCGACTTCGCCGGGATGAGCGACATCTCCAAGCCGCTGCGCGCGCGGCTCGAGGAGCGTTTCTACGTCTACCGCCCGGCGATCTCGCGCCATCAGACCTCGGTCGACGGCACCCAGAAATGGCTGCTGAAGATGGAGGACGGCGCCGAGATCGAATGCGTGCACATCCCGGAGAAGGAGCGCGGCACGCTCTGCGTCTCCAGCCAGGTCGGCTGCACGCTGACCTGCCGCTTCTGCCACACCGGCACGCAGCGTCTGGTGCGCAATCTGGAAGCCCACGAGATCGTGGCCCAGCTGCTCTCCGCGCGCGACGCCTTCGGCGAATGGCCGCCGCCCGAGCTCGGCCGCAAGCTCACCAACATCGTCATGATGGGCATGGGCGAGCCGCTGTTCAACTACGACAACGTGGCGCGCGCGCTGACCATCGCGATGGACCAGGACGGCTTCGCGCTGTCGCGCCGGCGCATCACGCTGTCGACCTCGGGCGTGGTGCCGATGATCCGGCGCTGCGGCGAGGAGCTGGGCGTCAGCCTGGCCATCAGCCTGCACGCGGTGACCGACGAGCTGCGCAGCCGCATCGTGCCGCTCAACAAGAAATGGCCGATCGCCGAGCTGCTCGACGCCTGCCGGTCGTATCCCGGCGTGTCGAACGCGCGGCGCATCACCTTCGAATACGTGATGCTCAAGGGCGTCAACGATTCGCTGGCCGACGCGCGCGGCCTGGTGCGGCTGCTGACCGGCCTCCACGCCAAGGTCAACCTGATCCCCTTCAATCCCTGGCCGGGCTCGGGCTTCGAATGTTCCAGCTGGGAGCAGATCGAGGCCTTCTCGGACGTGCTCGCCGAGGCCGGCTTCACCACCCCGGTCCGTCGCCCGCGCGGCCGCGACATCCTCGCCGCCTGCGGCCAGCTCAAGAGCGACACCGAGCGCCAGCGCCGCGGCGCCGGCGTCTGACCGCGGCCGGCCTCAGGCCGCGACCGGGCGATCGCGCCGCAGCAGCGCGAAGGCGGCGGCCGCGACCAGGCAGAGCAGGCCGGCGACGAAGAAGACCGGCAGGTAGGAGCCCAGCCCGTCGCGGCCCAGCCCGGCGCCGTAGGCCATGACCCCGGCGCCGACCTGATGGGCGGCGAAGATCCAGGCGATCACGACCGGCCCGGTCTCGCGCCCGAAGGCGGCGATGGCGAGCTTGGTGGTCGGCGGCACGGTCGCGATGTAGTCGAGCCCGAACACGACCGCGAAGATCGCGAGCCCCGCGAGCGTCGTGTCGCCCAGCGCCAGCCACAGCAGCGACAGCCCCCGGAACCCGTAGTACCAGGCGAGCAGCCAGCGATTGTCGTAGCGGTCCGACAGCCAGCCCGAGGCGATCGTCCCGATCAGGTCGCAGACGCCGATGATCGCCAGCAGCCACGAGGCGGTGACCAGCGAGATGCCGATGTCGCCGCAGAAGGGGACCAGATGGGTCTGGGTGATGCCGAGGCTGGTCGCGCCGCAGACGAAGAAGGTGCCGGCCAGGACCCAGAACACCGGCCGCCCGGTCGCCAGCGTCAGCGCGCCGAAGCTGACCTCGACGAAATTGCCGGCCGGGCGCGGCTTGGGTGGCGTGACCCGCGCCTCGCCATAGGCCGGCAGGCCGAGATCCGAAGGCCGTTCGCGGATCAGCAGATGGACCAGCGGCAGGGTGACCGCCATGCCGGCGACCGGGATCAGCATCGCCGCCCGCCATCCGGCCATCTCGGCCACCCAGGCGGCGGCGGGGATGAAGATCAGCGTCCCGGCCGCCATCGCGCCGCCCAGGATGCCGAGCACGAGGCCGCGCCGTTCGGCGAACCAGCGCGAGGCGATCGCGGCGTTCACCTGCATCGCCGTCAGCCCGGGCGCCACGCCGAGCAGCACGCCGATGGCCAGCCACATCTCCCAGACGCTCGTCATCCGCGCCGCCATCGCCAGCCCGGCCAGGACGAGGATGCCCGCGATCGTCATCATCCGCGTCAGGCCGTAGCGCACGACGAGGCCGCCCGCGAACGGCGCCACCAGCCCGAACAGCGCGAAACGCAGGCCCTGCGGCGCCGACAGATCGCCGACCGTCAGCCCCAGCCCGGCCGCCATCGGTGCGATCAGCACCGCCGGCACGCCCAGCGCCGCGGCCGCGAAGATCGCGTTGAGGAACGCGACGACGACGACGACCCAGGCATAATGGATCCCGCGCCGGGCCAGCGCTTGGGCGAGGGAGTGGGCGATCACGCAGGAACTCCGGCAACGAACCGCCCGGACGCTGCGCTCCGCCCGCCCCCTTGTCAAATCCGCCGTCGGGTCTGCCCGGGGGGTCTGCGCCGGGGTCCGACCCCTGGGGTCGGACCCCCCGGGTCACTGGTGGCGGACCCCTGGGGGCGCGCGGGGCGGGCGGCGGTCTGGTAGAAGCGGGCTGGTCATGGGGCCGCATCCGCTTCTCGTCCGTCCGATCCTGCCGACATTGCTGCGTCTGGCGTTGCCCAATGCGCTGGGGATGCTGGCGACCGCGCTGGTGGCGGTGGCGGAGACCGCCTATGCCGGGCGGCTGGGAACGGCCGAGCTGGCGGGGATGGCGCTGGTCTTTCCCTTCGCGATGCTGCAGCAGATGATGTCGGCGGGCGCCATGGGCGGGGCGATCTCCTCGGCGGTGGCGCGGGCGCTGGGGGCGGGGGACGAGGCGCGGGCACGGGCGCTGGTCTTCCATGGGGCGCTGATCGGGACCGCCGCCGGCCTCGCCTTTTCGGCGCTGTTCCTGTCCCTGGGGCCCGAGTTCTACCGGCTGCTCGGCGGGCACGGCGCCGCGCTGGAGGCCGCGCGCGGCTTCGGGGCGACCCTGTTCGCGGGCTCGGTCGCGGTATGGCTGGCCAATACCCTGGTCTCGGCGATGCGCGGGACGGGCGACATGCGCCGGCCCGCGATGCTGCTGCTGGGCGCCGCGATGCTGCAGGTGGTTCTGGGCGCGGGCTTCGCCTTCGGCCTGGGGCCCCTGCCGCGGCTGGGGCTGCCGGGGATCGCGCTGGGCCAGGTGCTGGCCTTCGCCGCGGCGGCGCTCGCCGCCTTCGTCCAGCTGCGCCGGCCGGGCGCCCGGGTCCGTCTGGTCGCCGCGGCGCCGCGCGGCGCGATGTTCGCCGACATCCTGCGCATCGGCGCGCTCTCCGCCTTCTCGCCGCTGATGTCGGTCGCGACGGTGTTGGTCCTGACGCGGCTGGTCGCCGGCTACGGCACCGAGGCGCTGGCCGGCTACGGCATCGGGCTGCGGCTGGAATTCGTCCTGGTTCCCGTCGCCTTCGCGATCGGGATCGCCGCGGTGCCGATGGTCGGCACGGCGATCGGGGCCGGCGACGTCGCGCGGGCGCGGCGAGCCGCCTGGATCGCGGGCGGGCTGTCGGCCGCGGCGATCGGCGTCTGCGGCCTGCTCGCGGCGCTGGTGCCCGCGGCGATCGCGGATTTCTTCACCGACGATCCGGCGGCGCTGGCGGTGGCGGCGCGCTTCTTCGTCTGGGTGGGCCCGGCCTATGGATTCTTCGGGCTGGGCCTCACCCTCTATTTCGCCTCGCAGGGGGCCGGGCGCATGCTGGCGCCGGTGGCGGCGGCCATCCTGCGCTTCGCGGTGGTCGCCGGCGGCGGCTGGTACGTCGCCGTCCTGGGCGGCGGCCGGGACGTGGGCGACCTCTTCGCGGTGATCGCGCTCGCCCTCGTCGTCTACGGCACCGCCTCGGCGCTGGGGATCGCCGCGGTGCGCTGGCACCCCGCGCCCGCGCGCGGTAATGTCCG
>JBIKLI010000280.1:0-5881 GCA_044359885.1 Alphaproteobacteria bacterium
GCGTGCGACGCCGAACGGGCTTGTTGCGAAGCGAGGCCGTTCGTGTACGCTCCCATCGATGATAGTCATGTCTACGAACCCGTTCAACAGCGACAGCGCATGACCCTCGCCCCGCTCGCGCCGTCCCATCACCGGGCGATCCAGGACGATCTGCGTACGGCGCTGATCGCCCGGGGCTTCGACGGTTTCCTCGCCGTCGACACCTATGACGTCGTGCATCTCTGCGGCTTCTTCCATTCGCCCAACGAGCGGCCCGTCGGGCTCTACGTCCCGGTCGACGGCGCGCCGGTGCTGTTCGTGCCCCTGCTGGAGAAGGAGAACGCCGAGACGTGCTGGGTCGGCGACCAGCGCATCTACGACGAATATCCGGGCGAAGAGGATCCGATCCTCTGGATGATCCGCGAGACCGGCGCCCGCCGCCTCGCGATCGACACGATCCCGGTGCGGCTGCTGGAAGCGGCGCGCGCCCAGGTCGACTCGCTGGCGATCTCGGATCTCGCGGCCCAGTCGCGCTGGTGCAAGCGGCCCGAGGAACTGGCATTCGTGCGCGCCGCCGCCGCCTATGCCGATCTCTGCCTCGAGGCGATCCATGACGGGGCTGCCGGCATCATCCGTGCCGGCGGCACGGAGCTGGACATCCTGCGCCACGGCGTCGGCGTCGCGCAGGCGGCGCTGCTGCGCGATCACGGCGTCACGCTCGGCGCGACCAAGCTCGCGATCACCGCGTCGGTCCATTCCGGGCCCCGCGCGGCGCTGCCGCACGGCAAGACCGGCGCGCGCCAGCCGCGGCCCGGCGACACGCTGATCGCGGGGATCGGCTGCGCGCTGGGCGGCTACCATGCCGAGAGCGGCGCCACCTGGACGATCGGTGCGCCCGATGCGGCGCAGCGCGCCTGCCTTGCCGCGGCGGATGCGGCGCGGGACGCCGCGATCGCCGCCGCCGTGCCGGGTGCCAGCTGCGCGGCCGTCGACGCCCGCGCGCGGGCGGCGATCGCCGACGCCGGGTTCGGACAGCATCTGCGCCACCGGATCGGCCACGGGATGGGGCTGCAGGGTCACGAGCCGCCCTGGCTGGCGCCGGGCGACCGGACGCGGATCGCGCCGGGGATGGTGTTCTCGAACGAGCCGGGCATCTACCGTCCCGGCGTCGACGGGTATCGCACCATCGAGACCATGATCGCGACGGCGCAGGGCGTCGACGTACCCAGCCGTTTCCAGACGCGGCGCCCGGCCGCGGAGCGCGTGATCGAACCGTGAGCCCGCCGTTGCTCGACGTCGAAGAACTCAAGGTCGGCTTCTCGACCGACGCGGGCATGGTGCGCGCGGTCGACGGCGTGTCGTTCCGGATCGGCACCGGCGAGACGCTGGCGGTCGTGGGCGAGTCGGGATCGGGCAAGTCGGTGACCAGCCTCGCGATCATGCGCCTGGTGCCGCCGCCCGGCCGGATCGCGGCGGGCAGGCTCGCCTTCGCCGGCCGTGACCTGCTGGGCCTCCCGGAGCCCGCGATGCGCGCGATCCGCGGCAACGAGATCAGCATGGTCTTCCAGGAGCCGATGACGAGCCTCAATCCGGTGCGCACGATCGGGCACCAGATCGCCGAGGCGGTCGTCCTGCATCAGCGCAAATCGGCCACCGAGGCCCACAAGGTCGTGCTCGAGATGCTCGAGCGCGTCGGTATCCCCGAGCCCGATCGCCGGGCGGCCAGCTATCCGCACCAGCTGTCCGGCGGCATGCGCCAGCGTGCGATGATCGCCATGGCGCTGTGCTGCCGGCCGCGGCTGCTGATCGCGGACGAGCCGACCACGGCACTCGACGTGACGATCCAGGCCCAGATCCTCGACCTCATGCGCTCGCTGCAGCGCGAGATCGGGATGTCGATCCTGTTCATCACCCACGATCTGGGCGTGGTCGCCGAGATGGCCGACCGCGTCGTCGTGATGTATGCCGGCCGCGCGGTCGAGGAGGCGGGCGTGCGCGACATCTTCGCCCGCCCCGCGATGCCGTATACCCAGGGGCTGATCAATTCCATCCCACGGCTGGACCGCGTCGGCCGGACGCGCAAGCGGCTGGAGGCGATTCCCGGCAACGTTCCCAATCCCCTGCGCCTGGCGCCGGGTTGCGCGTTCCAGCCGCGCTGCCGCCATGCCGCCGATCCCTGCGCGACCGCGATCCCGCCGCTCGAGGATGCGGGCGATGGCCACCGCGTGCGCTGCGCGCGCTGGCGCGAGATCGCCGCCGGAGCCGTGGCATGAACGCGGCCGTGCCGGCGCCGATGCTCGCGGTCGAGGGGCTGCGCGCCCATTTCCCGGTGCGGGCGGGGCTGCTCTCGCGCGTCGTCGGCCATGTGAAGGCGGTGGACGACGTCAGCTTCGAGATCGGTCGCGGCGAGGTGCTGGGGCTGGTCGGCGAATCCGGTTCGGGCAAGACCACGCTGGGCCGCGCCATCCTGCGCCTCGTGGAGCCGACCGCCGGCCGCGTCCTGTTCGACGGCGAGGACGTCACCGCCGCGCCGCCGGAGCGCCTGCGCGCCCTGCGCCGGGACATGCAGATCGTCTTCCAGGATCCCTATGCCAGCCTCAATCCGCGCCTGACCGTCGGCGACATCGTCGGCCAGGCGCTCGATATCCATCGTCTTGCCGCCGGCCCCGCCCGGCGCGCGCGCATCGTCGACCTGCTGGAGCGGGTCGGGCTCGCGGCGCGGCACATCGACCGCTATCCGCACGAATTCTCGGGCGGTCAGCGCCAGCGGATCGGGATCGCGCGCGCGCTGGCCGTGTCGCCGCGCTTCATCGTCGCCGACGAGCCGGTCTCGGCGCTCGACGTGTCGATCCGCGCCCAGGTCGTCAACCTGCTCGAGGACCTCAAGACCGATCTGGGGCTGACGATCTTCTTCATCGCCCACGACCTCGGCATCGTCGAGCACATCTCCGACCGCGTGATGGTGATGTATCTGGGACGCGTCATGGAGATCGCCCCGGCCGAGTCGCTCTACGCCCGGCCGCGCCATCCCTACACCGAGGCGCTGCTCTCGGCCGTGCCGATCCCCGATCCGACGGTCAAGCGCGAGCGCATCCTGCTGCGCGGCGACATGCCGAGCCCGATCTCGCCGCCGTCGGGCTGCGTGTTCCGCACTCGCTGCCCGATCGCCAGCCCCGAATGCGCCGGCGCGCCGCCGCCGCTCGAGGAAGTCGCGCCGGGCCACCTCAAAGCCTGTTTCAAGCGGTGAGCGCGGCACCCTGCCGCCGCACCGGAAGCCGAGGAAGATTGACATGACCGTCCCCGACATCGCCTTCGACGCCTATTACGACTACGAGACCATGACCCGCCATCTCAAGGCGCTGGCGGCCTCGTCCCCGAAGCTGGCGACGCTGTCGTCCAAGGCGAAGTCCTTCCAGGGCCGCGACGTCTGGATGATGGAGATCACCAATTCCGAGACCGGCCCGGCGTCGTCGAAGCCCGGCTACTATCTCGACGCCCAGATCCACGCCGAGGAGCATGCCGGCAGCGCCACGGCGCTCTATGCGATCTGGTATCTGCTGTCCAACTACGGCAAGGACGAGGAGGTCACGCGCCTGGTCGACCGGCAGGCCATCTATGTCTGGCCGCGGATCAACCCGGACGGGGCGGAGATCGCCCTGAAGCCGCCCTATTTCCTGTGGTGCGGCAATGGCCGCTTCCAGCCCGGCCTCGAGCGGATCGAGGGCCTGATCCAGGAGGACGTCGACGGCGACGGGTTCATCACCAGCATGCGCGTGCCCGATCCCAAGGGCGAATGGAAGAAGAGCGCGCGGGATCCCCGGCTGATGGTGCAGCGCGAACCGGGCGAGGAGGGCGGCGAGTACTACCGCCTCTATCCGGAGGGGCGGATCCGCAACTACGACGGCCTGCATGTCAGGATCGAGCGCCCGTTCGACGGCAACATGAACCGCAACTTCCCGGTCAACTGGTCGCCGCGCGAATATGGTGCCGGCGAGCATCCGCTGTCCGAGCCCGAGGCGATGGCGATGGGGCGGTTCATCCTCGACCATCCGAACATCGCGGGCGTATGCGCCTACCACACGCATGGCGGCATCATCCTGCGGCCCAGCATGACCAAGCCCGATGCGGCCATGGGCGCGCGCGACCTGGCCCTCTACAAGGATCTGGGCGCGGTCGCCACGCGGCTGACCGGCTATCCGACGATCAGCACCTACGAGGATTTCACGCCCGACAAGACCAAGCCGCGCTACGGCAGCCTCAAGGACTGGACCTACGAGGAGATGGGGATCGTCAGCTTCTCGCCCGAGCTGTGGGATCTCGAGACCGAGGCCGGGGTCCAGAAGGTCGCCTACTACAACCTGCGGCCGCGCACCGAGGAGATCCAGGCCAAGGTCTTCGAATGGGTCCTCGCCAATGTCGGCGACATGGGCTGGCGCGACTGGAAGAAGGTCGACCATCCCGAACTCGGTCCGGTCGAGGTCGGCGGCATGGTCTATACCTGGACCTATCGCAACCCACCGCCGGGCATGCTGAAGGCGCTCTGCCACAAGGCGGCGATGTTCAATCTGCGCCACGCCGCGGCGGCGCCCTGGGTGCGGATCGACGGCGCCACGGCCGAGCATCTGGGGGCCGATCTCTGGCGCGTGCGTGCGGTGGTCTCGAACCACGGCTATCTGCCGACCAACCTGTCCGACGTCGCGATCCGCAACGAGGTGGCGAAGACCGTCAAGCTGACGATCGCGCCGGGCCCGGGCGCCGAAGTGATCATGAACCCGGCGACGGTCGATCTCGGCCATCTGGCTGGCCGCAACGAGCGCAAATACGCCTGGTCGCCCTGGGGCGAGCAATGGTCGCCCGTCACCAAGGCCGGCGAGTGGCTGGTGCGCGGACCGCGCGGGGCCGGGATCACGCTGACCGCGGCCTCGGAAAAGGGCGGCACGCACGCGCTCCGCGTGACGCTGTCCTGATGTCGTCGGCGGCCGCGGGCGCCGGCGGCTTCCAGGCCGCCAAGGCGGTGGTCCTCGCCTATTTCGCGGCGATGGAGGCGGCGGCGCCCGAGGCCGCGGCGGATGTCCTGCGCGCCCATGCGGGCGAGGCCTATTCCTGGCGAGGCGTGCATCCGTTCCGCGCGCAGCAGGGCGCGCAGGCCGCCGCGGACGCATTCTGGACGCCCCTCAAGCGCGCGTTCCACCGGCTGCAGCGCCGGCAGGACATCTTCATCGCCGGCGTCAGCGAGATCGGGGGCGGCGTCTGGGTGACGAGCATGGGCCATTTCATGGGCCTGTTCGACGCCGACTGGCTGGGCATCCCGCGCACGCGCAGGATCGCGACCCTGCGCTATGCCGAATTCTCCCGCGTCGCGGACGGGAAGATCGTCGAGACCGGCCTGTTCGTCGACCTTCTGGGGCTGATGGTGCAGGCCGGCGTCTATCCGCTGCCGCCGTCGACGGGCGTCTTCTTCAACTATCCCGGTCCGCGCACCCATGACGGGCTGCTCTACGCCGATGCGCCGCCCGCGGCGGGGGCGGCGACCCTGGCGCTGGTGAACCGGATGGTGCAGGACCTGACCGACCTCAACGACAGCGGTTCGATGGGCTGTCCGCCCGAGGTGCTGGCGCGGACATGGTCGCCGGACATGATCTGGTACGGACCAGCCGGGATCGGCGCGACATACACGATCGAGCGCTACCAGGAGCAGCACCAGCTGCCCTTCCGCGGCAGCCTGGGCGACAAGAAGTTCCACGGCCATGTCTGCCGCTTCGCCGAGGGGGACTATGCCTGCTTCTTCGGCTGGCCCAATCTCAGCAACACGCCGCTCGGCGGCTGGCTCGGCCTTCCGGGCGGCCGGATCAACGCCGAGATGCAGGTCGTCGACATCTATCGGCGGGAAGGCGACAGGCTG
>JBIKLI010000281.1:0-5878 GCA_044359885.1 Alphaproteobacteria bacterium
ATGCGCCGATGCTGGCACCGGTCAGGGGCGACATACGCTTCGAGGCCGTCCGCTTCCATTACGGGAACGGCCGAAACGCGCTCGACGACCTGTCGCTGCATATCCGGCCGGGCGAGAAGGTCGGCATCGTCGGGCGTTCCGGCGCGGGCAAGAGCACGCTGGTCTCGCTGCTGCTGCGGCTCTACGACGTCACGTCCGGACGCATCCTGATCGACGGGCAGGACGTCGCCAGTGTGACCCAGGAATCGCTACGGGCCGGGATCGCGGTGGTGACGCAGGACACGGCGCTGCTGCACCGGTCGGTCTGGGAGAACATCCGCTATGGCCGTCCCGATGCGCCGGACGCCCACGTGATCGCGGCGGCCAGGGCAGCCCACGCGGACGGCTTCATCCAGGATCTGGTGGACTCGCGCGGCCAGCGTGGCTACGCGGCGCAGGTGGGCGAGCGCGGAGTGAAGCTGTCCGGCGGCCAGCGCCAGCGCATCGCGATCGCGCGCGTCTTCCTCAAGGACGCACCGGTCGTCGTCCTGGACGAGGCCACCTCGGCGCTCGACTCCGAGATCGAGGCGGCGATCCAGGGGAGCCTCGGCCTGCTGGTGCGGGGCAAGACGGTGATCGCCATCGCCCATCGCCTGTCCACCATCGCGGCGATGGATCGCCTCGTGGTGCTCGACCAGGGGCGCGTGGTGGAAAGCGGCACCCATGCCGAACTGGTCCGCGCGGATGGGATCTATGCCGGCCTGTGGGCTCGCCAGTCCGGGGGTTTCATCGGACACGATGCCTGACCCCGGGCCGGCGGCGCCGCGACCCTTGGGTGCACCTGCCGGCGCCCGCGCTCCAGTCCATGGCGCCGATCGGCTGCGCCCGCATCCGGATTTGCGCCAGGGACGAGACTGGACGAGTTCGGCGCTTGCCAAACGACGGATGAACGATTCTTCTACGCCCGCTTTTCTCACCCAATTCTCGCCGTCGATCGCATGCAGCCTGCCGAATCCGATTTCCATGAGAACGTTCTCCAGTTGACGCTCAAGGAGGTGTTCGGCGAGATCGAGCCCGAGATCCTCGACTGGGCGCGCCCACGGATGACGATCTCGAGCCTGACCGGCGGCGAGACCCTGATGCGTCAGGGAGACGAGTCGGACTGCATCTTCTTCGTGCTGTCCGGACGCCTTCGGGCGCTGATGACGCGCGGCGACGGCGAACGCGTCGTGCTGGGCGACATCGGTCGCGGCGAGCCGATCGGCGAGTTGGGGGTCGTGACCGGCAAGCCTCGGGGGGCGACGGTCGTCGCCTTGCGCGACAGCATCCTGCTGCGGCTGGGTGCGGCCGACTTCGCGACGCTGCTGCAGATCTGGCCGCGGCTGGGCCTGCCCTTCACGCGCAAGCTGATCCAGCGCATGTCGCGCAGCAACGAACGCGCGGTCGAGATCCGGGGGATCTGCTCGATCTGCCTGATCCCGCTCCATGCGACGATCGACGCCGCCGGACTGGCGCGGCGGCTGCGCGATGTCCTCGCCGCGGCGCTGACGGAGGGACAGACGGGGCTTGCCGGCGACGGACCGCCGATATCGATCCTGGACCGCGCCGCGGCGTGCGCGGCGCTCGGGCCGGGCGGCGCCGACATCACGCCCGACGCGGCCGCCGATCATCACCGTCAGCTCGCATGGCTCGAGCAGCAGGAGTCGCGCCATGCGATGCAGGTGCTGGTCGCCGAGAGCGGCGACACGCCTTGGACGCAGTTCTGCGTCCGGCATTCCGACCATGTCCTGATGGTCGCCGACGCGGATGGCGACCACTCCATCACCGCCGCGGAGGCCCATCTGATCGCCGGGCAAGGGCTGGATTCCGCCCCCGCCTGCAGTCTGCTGCTGGTACATCCCGCAGACCGGCGGATCCCCCGCGACACGCAGCGCTGGCTCGGGCGCCGGAAACATCTGCGCGAAAACGGCCTGTCGCATTTTCATGCCCGTCGCGGCCATGCCGGCGACTGGTCGCGTCTGGCGCGCATCCTGTGCGGCAAGGGGACCGGTCTCGTCTTCGCCGGCGGCGGCGCGCGCGGCTTCGCCCATCTGGGCGTGATGCAGGCGCTCGAGGAGCGCGGCATCGTCTGGGATATCGTCGGCGGGACCAGCATCGGCGCAGTCATGGCGGCGCTCGCCGCATTCGATCGGCCGGTCGCCGAGGTCATAGAGGTGGCCGCCCGGGCCTTCGCCCTGAAGCCGACCAGCGACATCGCCTGGCTGCCAGTCATATCCTTCATTGCCGGCCGTCGGCTCGCGCGCGTCATCGGCAACGCCGTCATCGACGGCGTGGGCAGCTCGATCGACATCGAGGATCTCTGGAAGCCGTATTTCTGCATCGCATCGAACTATTCGCGGGCCCGCCCCGAGACCCTGCGCCGGGGAGACCTTGCCAGCGCCATCGTCGCCAGCGTGTCCATCCCCGCGGCGCTGCCCCCGGTTCTGCGCGGCGGCGATCTGCTGGTCGACGGCGGCCTGTTCAACAACTACCCGGTCGACGTGATGGGCCGGTCCGGCGCCGCGCGCATCATCGGGGTCGATCTCGACAGCCACCGGAATGCGCCGCTGGAACTTCAGCGCATGCCGACGTCTGCCGGTTTCCTGTTCGACAGGTTCCTGCGAAAGCGCCGGCATCGTCGCTACGAGCGGGTCCCCGGCATCGGGACGATGGTCGTCGGCATGGCCTCGATGTCCAGCAAGCAGCATCAGCGGCAGATGCGCGAGTCGGTCGATCTGGGGTTCCGCCCCGATGTCTCGGGGGTGGGCATGCTCGACTGGGGACGCCTGCGCGAGGTGGTCCAGCTCGGACTGGTCCATGCGCGCGAGGTTCTCGACGGCACGGGCACCGCCTGACCTGGTCCACGCCCGGGCCGCGCGTCGAACGACGACAGCCATCGCCGACATGGCGAAGCTCCGAACGATCCCGAAGACGGGTCCGCGGCTGGCGCATCCCCACGGGCCATCATCGCGCTCCAGGCACCGGTCCAGGACAATACCCGCGGCGCGGCCCCGATGGCGGCGCGGGATACGGCCTGCACCGGGCACCGCCGCGTGGCGGCGGCGCCTGCCGTTGATTCATCAGCGCCGCCGCTGGTTCAATGCCACGCCTGCCCCCCTGGGATCGCGCGCCCCCGCCGCCCAACATGACCGCCACGTCGTTGTTTTTCCTCCGCGGAGTGGGGCCATGAAGATCCCGAACTGGATGCTGCTGTCTTGTGTTGCGATCCTTGCCGCCTTTTGGGGCGCCGGTCCCGGTTCCGGCGCCGAAACCCGCAACCTCGGCCTGAACGAATTCCGCCGGACCGCGGCCGGCCACCGTGTGCTGGAGGTCGCGGTCGCCGGCGCCGACGCCACGGCCCTGGCGACCTATGTCTATCTCCCAGCCATGGGGGACGGTCCGTTCCCGACCCTGGTGACCCGTACGCCCTACGATCTGCCGATCTCCCCGGTGAGCGGCTTCGGCGACGAGCATGCCAATGCGGGGCGCGAGGCACGCGCCGAGGACGTGGGCTGGACCGAGGCGACCGACCGCGGCTACGCGCTGGTGGTCCAGGTCATGCGCGGTCGCCTGCGTTCCGAAGGGGTTTTCACCCTGTTCCTGGACGAGACCGACGACGGCGAAGCGCTGATCCGATGGATCGAACGGCAGCCCTGGTCGGACGGCCGCATCGGCATCTTCGGCGACTCGGCCAGCGGCGTGGCCTCGCTGCAGGCGGCGGCGTCGGGCAGGGCATCGATCAAGGCGGTCTACGCGCAGGCCACCTCGCCCGACTTCCTCGGTGGGGTCATCTTTCCCGAGGGCCGCGTCAAGTGGGACGCCCTGCTGCCCTTCGTGCTCAGCCAGGCAAAAGACAACGGCGAGGCGCATGATGCCAGTCTCGGACTGCCCCCGGCCGAGCTGGCCGCGATGAAGGGGCAGGCCAGCACGGCGCTGCGGGACATGTTCGGCGCAGTCGAGGCCGGCGACCCGGCGCGGTCGGGCTGGTGGACCCGTGCCATCGCCCCGGACTTCCCTGTCGCCAGCCGGTTGCAGCCGCGCTGGGCCGAATTTCTGGCAGCAGGTCGCGACCCGGCCGCGCGCGCCCGCCTGGACGTGACCGACCGCATCCGCGCGCCGGTCATGCACGTCACGCTGTGGCACGACCTGTTCCAGGCCAGCGCGATGAGGGCGTTCGAGCGGCTGCAGATCGCACGCGGCGACCAGAAGCTGATCGTCCTGGACGGCACGCATTACGACGTCGACGAACCCGGATCATGGCCGACGAAGCCGATCTTCGCCTGGTTCGACCACTGGCTGAAGGGCGAGGCCAACGGCGCCGGCGACTGGCCTGCGGTGCAATACGCGCTGGCAGGGCGGCCGGAGGAAGCGCTTCGCAGTTCGCCGGCATGGCCGCCGGCGGGCACCGTACCGGCGGTCCTGGCGCTCGCGCCCCCCGGGCGCGCAATGACGATCGACCCGGCCACGCCCGTGCCCACGCTGGGCGGCAGCCATCTGACGGTCAGATCCGGCATGCTCGACCAGGCGCCGCTGCTGACCCGCCCCGACGTGGCCGAACTTCAGGGCGACGCACTGCCTGCCGCGGCGTTGATGCTGGGAACGGCCGAGGCGGCGCTGGACGTGCTCGAAGCCGGCACCGGCGACATCGTGGTCAAGCTGGTCGACCGCCGGCCCGATGGCGAGCGGCGCCTGCTGCGCGAGGCGGTGGTGGCGCTGACCGGCGCCGGTCCGCATCGCGTGAGCTTCGCGCCGCTGGCCTACGCCTTCGACGCCGAAAGCGCGCCGGGACTGGTGGTCACGGGTGCCTCGCTGCCGGGCTTCCGATCGACGACCCCACCGCTCGCCGGCAGCATTCGCCTGGGCGGCGCAAGCCTGCGATTGCCGCTGGCATCCCCGTGAGGACCGAGGCTCGCGCCCGGGTTGCAGGGCACCCCGGGCGCATCGCCGGCGACAGCGCGCTGGATCGCGACGCCGCGGCGACACCGGCCGGATAGCTGCGGCCGCCGCTTCTGCCGGACTTGGCAACGGCACCCACTTCTCCGCAAGGGGCAAGCGCGCTACATCCCGCCAGTGTTCGAGAATGCCGAAATCGACGTCGCAGCCCGGCGCAGCCGCCTGACCCTTGTCGCGCCGTGCCGTCGCGCCAGCGCCGCTGCCAGCGGCCTGGGACCAGCCTCGTTCATCGGCGCTGCGGCGGGGTGACGATCATGCCACGTACCGCCGAGCCGGCCAGCGCCGCGGCGATCATCCGCTATCTTGGCGGCGTCGGCATCGCGCTTTGGGCGCTGGTGATGGCGCTGGGGCCGGATCCGGGCTTCGCCGCGCCGTTGCCGTGGATCGGCGCGTTCTGGGCGCTGCAGATCGGCTTCGGCCTCACGGTGCTGCAGTCCATGCTCTATTTGATGAGCCGCGCGGATGGCGCGGGAAGGTGGCCGTTGTGGCTGATGGTGGTCGGAAGCGGCATCGCCGGTGCCGCCATCCTCGCGCCGGTGTACTGGCTGATCGGGGAAGGCTTGATGACCGGCGTCCTGGGGTTTGCCGAGACGGTCGACGACAATGACGCGACAGGACCGGCCCCAGGCTTCGGATTGGCGTCTCTGGTGCAGGAGTTCGGCGAGATCGTCGCGCCGGTCACGGCCGCTTGGATCCTGATCTCGTGGCCGCGCCTGAGGGGGCTGCTGCCGCCGCTGATCATGCCGGCGCCGGCCGCGGAGGAGACGCCGGTCCGCCAGGCGCCGCCGGTCCAGACGCGGCAACCGGAGGCGGCACCACCGGGCCAACGAGCGGCGTGGCGAGCCGCGCTGCCGAGCGAACTGGGCGACGACGTCGTCGCCGTCGCCTCTGAACTCCAATATCTCCG
>JBIKLI010000282.1:0-5874 GCA_044359885.1 Alphaproteobacteria bacterium
TCCGCCCGGCCATCCGCGTCCTGCGCGACGTCCCCTACCTGACCGAGGATCGCGACGGCCGCTTCGCGGTGCTCGTCACCGGCGGCAGCCAGGGCGCGCGAAGCTTCTCGGACGTCGTTCCCGCCGCGGTCGCGGCGCTCGATCCCGCGCTGCGCGCGCGGCTGCGCATCGTCCACCAGGCCCGGCCCGAGGACGCGGACCGGGCGCGCGCCGCCTACGCGGCGGCCGGCGCCGACGCCGAGGTGGCGCCGTTCTTCGCCGACATCGGCGTACGCATCGCCGCCAGCCAGCTGGCGATCTGCCGCGCCGGCGCGTCGACCTGCGCCGAGCTCGCCTGCATCGGCAGGCCGGCGCTGTTCGTGCCCTACGCGCTGGCGACCGACGACCACCAGACCGCGAACGCGCGAGCGCTGACCGCCGCCGGCGGCGGCTGGACGATGGCGCAACGGGACTTCTCGGCCGCGACGCTCGCCGCAAGGCTGGCGGCATGGATGAACGCGCCGGCCGAACTGGCCGCCGCCGCCGCGGCGATGCGCGCCGCCGGCAGGCCGGACGCGGCCGAGGCGCTGGCCGAGGCCACGATCGCGCTGCTGTCGGGCCACCCCCGGACCGGGAAGGACGCGGCATGAGAGCCCTGCCCCTCGACATCGGCGTCATCCATTTCGTCGGCATCGGCGGCATCGGCATGTCCGGCATCGCCGAGATCCTCCACAATCTCGGCTACCGGGTTCAGGGCTCGGACCAGACGGAAAACGCCAATGTCCGTCGCCTCGCCGGGCTGGGCGTGGCGACCATGATCGGCCATCGACCCGAGAATCTCGGCGAGGCGGGCGTGGTCGTCGTCTCGAGCGCGGTGAAGGCCGACAATCCCGAGCTGGCCGCCGCCCGCGAGCGCCACCTGCCCGTGGTCCGGCGCGCCGAGATGCTGGCCGAGCTGATGCGCCTCAAATGGGCGATCGCCGTGGGCGGCACCCACGGCAAGACGACGACGACATCGCTGTGCGCCGCGATGCTGGACGCCGCCGGTCTCGATCCGACGGTCATAAACGGCGGCATCATCAACGCCTACGGCACCAACGCGCGGCTCGGCGCAGGCGACTGGATGGTGGTCGAATCGGACGAATCCGACGGCAGCTTCACCAAGCTGCCGGCGACCATCGCCGTCGTCACGAACATCGATCCCGAGCATCTCGACTTCTGGGGCGATTTCGACGCGCTGCGCCGCGGCTTCCGCAGCTTCGTGTCGAACGTGCCCTTCTACGGCTTCGCCGTCTGCTGCATCGACCATCCCGAGGTCCAGGCGCTGATCGGCCAGGTCGAGGACCGCCGGATCGTCACCTACGGCCTGTCGCCGCAGGCCGAGGTGCGGGCGGTGAATGTCCGGCTCTCCGCCGCGGGCGGCCGGTTCGAGGTCGTGATCACCGACCGCACCGGCCATGGCCGCACCATTCCCGACCTGCATCTGCCGCTGGTCGGCGAGCACAACGTCCAGAACGCGCTGGCCGCCATCGCGGTGGCGCTGGAGATGGGGATCGATCCCGGCGCGATCCGCCGGGCGCTGGCGGGCATCAAGGGCGTCAAGCGCCGCTTCACGCGCACCGGCGAAGGCGCCGGCATGACGGTGATCGACGATTACGGGCACCATCCGGTCGAGATCGCGGCCGTGCTGAAGGCCGCGCGCAGCGCCACCCAGGGCGGCGTCGTCGCCGTGGTGCAGCCGCATCGCTACAGCCGACTCAAGAACCTGTTCCAGGATTTCTGCGCCTGCTTCAACGACGCGGACGCGGTCATCGTCGCCGACGTCTACGCCGCCGGCGAGGCGCCGATCGCCGGGGCCAGCCGCGACGCGCTGGTCGCCGGGCTGCGCGCCCATGGTCACCGCAAGGCCGTGGCGCTCGCCGAACCGGGCCAGCTGGCCGCGCGCGTCCTCGAACTCGGCAAGCCCGGCGACATGGTCGTCTGCCTCGGCGCCGGCTCGATCACCACCTGGGCGCAGGCGCTGCCCGCCGAACTGGCCGCGCTCGCCGCGGCGGCCGCGCCGCACGGGGGATCGCGATGATCGCGGCGGCGGCGCGCACGCGGCTGATCGACCGGCTGCCGCCGGTGCGCGGCCGGCTGACGGAGGCCGCGCCGCTCGCCGCCGTCACCTGGTTCCGGGTCGGGGGCCCGGCCGAGGTCCTGTTCAAGCCGGCCGACGCGCAGGATCTGGCCGATTTCATCGCCGCCAAGCCCACCGGCGTCCCGCTCACCGTGATCGGCGTCGGCTCGAACCTGCTGGTGCGCGACGGCGGCGTGCCGGGCGTCGTCGTGCGCCTGGGGCGCGGTTTCGCGCAGATCGAGCGCGACGGCGGGGCGCTGCTGTGCGGCGCGGCCGCCCTCGATCTCAACGTCGCCCTGCATGCGCGCGACGCCGGCATCGGCGGGCTCGAATTCCTGTCCGGGATTCCCGGCACGATCGGCGGCGCCTTGCGCATGAACGCCGGCGCCTACGGGCGCGAGATGACGGACGTCGTGCTGCATGCCGACGCGATCGATCCGCGCGGCGTCCGGCACCGCCTTTCCCACGACGCGCTCGGCTTCGGCTACCGGCATTGCGCCGTGCCGGAGGACTGGATCTTCGTGTCGGCGGCGTTGCGCGCCGAGACCGGCGACCCGGCCGCCATCCAGGCCCGGATCGCCGAGATCCAGGCCGCACGCGAAGCCTCGCAGCCGGTCCGCGCGCGGACCGGCGGCTCGACCTTCGCCAATCCCGACGATCCGCGCGCCGCGGGACGCAAGGCCTGGCAGCTCATCGACCTCGCCGGCTGCCGCGGGCTGCGGCGCGGGGGCGCACAGGTCTCGGAGAAGCACTGCAACTTCCTGGTCAACGGCGGCGACGCCACCGCAGCCGACATCGAGGCGCTGGGCGAAGAGGTGCGCGCGCGCGTCGCCGCGCAATTCGGGGTCGACCTGCGCTGGGAGATCCGCCGGATCGGCGTCGCCGGGACCCCCGCCACGGAGCGTCGCGCATGACGCGGCGGATCCTCGTCCTCATGGGCGGCATCTCGCGCGAGCGCGAGGTCAGTCTGGTCTCCGGCGCCGCGGTCGCGCGGGCGCTGCGCGATTCCGGCCACGACGTTCGCACCCACGACCTGTCGCGCGACATCGGGGCCCTGGTCCGCGACCTCGAGCGCGACCGGCCGGAGGTGGTGTTCAACGCCCTGCACGGCCGCTACGGCGAGGACGGCTGCGTCCAGGGTCTGCTCGAGCTGCTGGGCATCCCCTACACCCATTCCGGCGTGAGGGCCTCGGCGGTCGCCATGGACAAGCCCGCCGCCAAGCGCGCGGTCGAACAGGCCGGGCTGCGCACGCCGCGCGGGCGGGTGCTGCGCCGCGCCGACTTCGCCGCCGGCGATCCGCTGCCGCGCCCCTTCGTGATCAAGCCGGTCGCCGAGGGATCGACGATCGGCGTCGTCGTGGTCGGCGACGGCGACAACCGCGACTGGTCGCGCGACTGGTCCTTCGGCGAGACGGCGCTGGCGGAGGAGTACGTGCCCGGGCGCGAGCTGACGGTCGGCGTCATGGGCGAGCGCGCGCTGGCGGTCACGGAGATCCGGTTCGCGGGCAGCGCCTTCGGCTACCGGGAGAAGTACACGCCCGGCCATGCCGAGCATGTCCTGCCGGCACCTCTGCCGGCCGCGACCTATGCCGCGGCGATGGACGCGGCGCTGGCCGCGCACCGCACGCTCGGCTGCGACGGGATCTCGCGCAGCGACTTCCGCTGGGATCCGCAGCGCCCGGGGACCGAAGGGCTGTTCTTCCTCGAGATCAACACGCAGCCCGGCTTCACCCCGCTGTCGCTCGTGCCCGAGCAGGCGCGCCATCTGGGCATCGGCTTCGGCCAGCTCTGCGAGTGGCTGGTGGAGGACGCGCGATGCCACGCGTGACCCGGCCGCTGCGCCCGTCGCGCCGCCGTTTCGGGCGGCTGACCGCCATCCTCCAGCGCCGCGGGGCCATCGTCGCCCTGTCGCTGGGGCTGGCGCTGGCCGTGACGCTGCCCGTCGCGGGCCTCTGGTGGCATCGCGACCGGATCGCCGAGCGGATCGAGGACTGGACAGCCGCCCGCGCCGAGGCGGCGCTGCGGATGACCGCGCGCGCGGGGCTCGGCGTGCGCGAGATCGTCGTCACCGGACGTGTCCACACGAGCGCCGCCGAGATCCTGTCGGCGCTCGACCTGCATGTCGGCGATCCGCTGCTGGGCTTCGACAGCCGGGCCGCCCGCGCCGAACTCGAACGACTGCCCTGGGTCAAGGAGGCCCGGGTCGAGCGCCATTTCCCGAACGCCGTGCGCATCCGCCTGACCGAGCGCGCGCCGCTGGCGCTGTGGCAGACCCAGGGCAGGCATGCCGTGCTCGACGCCGACGGCCGGGAGATCCGCAAGGTCGATCCCGGCGCGTTCGCCGACCTGCTGGTGGTGATCGGGGCCGACGCCCCGGCCCATGCGCGGGACCTGCTGGATCTGCTGGCCACCGAACCCGACCTCAAGCCACGGGTCACGGCGGCGGTCCGGGTGGCGGGGCGACGCTGGGACCTGCTGCTCGACGGCGGCGTCCGCATCCAGCTGCCCGAACTGCAGGCCGCCGCCGCCTGGGCGCGGCTGGCGGACGCGCAGCGCCGCGAGGCGATCCTGGCGCGGGCCCTCGCTCAGATCGACCTGCGGCTCGCCGACCGCATCACCGTCCGGCCGGTCGCGGCCGACGCCGCCGTCCCGGCCACCGCCGCCCGGCCGCGGCCGGCGATCCGCAGCAACTGACCCCGGAAGCCCTGCCATGAGCCTCCGCAAGCCCCGCCCGCGCAACGGACCGATCGCCGCGCTCGACATCGGCTCGACGAAGATCGCCTGCTTCGTGGCCCGCAGCGAGGGACAGGGCACGCGCGTCGTCGGCGTCGGCCATCAGATCTCGCGCGGCGTGCGGGCCGGCGCGGTCGTCGAGATGGAGAGCGCCGCGGAGGCGATCACCAACGCCGTCTACGCCGCCGAGCAGATCGCGGGCGAGACGCTCAAGAGCGTCGTCGTCGGCACCACCTGCGGCAACCCGGCCTCGCACGACGTCGCCGTCGACGTCGCCATCTCCGGTCATGAAGTCAACGACGCCGACCTGCGGCGGGTCGCAGGCAACGGCCGCAGCCAGGTCGCTGCGCCGAACCGGCGGCTGCTGCATGCGATCCCCGTCAGCTACGCGATCGACGGCAGCCGCGGCATCCGCGATCCGCGCGGCATGTGCGGCGAGCGCCTGGGCGTGCGCATGCACGCGGTCAGCGCCGAGGAGAGCGCGCTGCGAAACCTGGAGGCGGTGATCGGCCGCTGCCATCTCGACGTCGAGAGCCTCGTCGTCGCGCCCTATGCCGCCGGCCTCGCCTGCCTGGTCGAGGACGAGATGGATCTGGGCGCCACCGTCATCGACATGGGCGGCGGCGTCACCTCGATCTCGGTCTTCTTCGACGGCAACGCCGTCTGGACCGACGCCATCCCGATCGGCGGCGGGCACGTGACCAGCGACATCGCCCGTGGCCTGTCGACGCCGGTCGCCCATGCCGAGCGGATGAAGACGCTTTACGGCAGCTGCATGACCGCCAGCGCCGACGAGCGCGAGATCATCGATGTCCCGCTGGTCGGCGAAGAAGAGCAGGACCAGGCCAACCACGTCCCGAAATCCATCCTGACCGGCATCATCCGGCCACGCATCGAGGAGACCTTCGAGCATGTGCGCGCGCGCCTGGAGGCCGGCGGATGGCACCGCAGCGCCGGCCGGCGCGTCGTGCTGACCGGCGGCGCCTCGCAGCTGAACGGCGTGCGCGAACTGGCCGGGACGATCCTGGACAAGCAGGTCCGGG
>JBIKLI010000283.1:0-5852 GCA_044359885.1 Alphaproteobacteria bacterium
GGAGAAATCGACGCCGCGGAACTTGCCGAGCAGCGTCGTCACACCGGAAAGATCGATGCCGCGCCAGTCGGAGAAGCTGAAATCGGTGTCCGCGCCGATTCCGGCCCAGTTCAGCTTGGCGCCGGCGAGCAGGCTGCCGGCGAACCGGGCGCCGGCGAGGGTCTTGCCGGACAGATCGATGCCGCGGAGATCGAAACCGGAGAAATCGAACCCCGAGAAATCCGTCGTCGTCTGGTCCTTGACCGTGGCCGGCTTCGCATTGCTGCCCCAGAAGGTGTTCCAGCCGAAGGTCCCGGCCCAGGTCGTGCCGGCGAGGGTCGCGCCGTCGAAGCGCGCCCGGCTGACATCGGCGCCCGAGAGATCGAAGCCGGACAGGTTCACCCCGGAGAAATCGAGGCCGGAGAGGTCGAAGCGGCGCCAGAGCTTGCTGGCGAGCCCGGACAGATCGGCGCCCCATTTCAGCCGGATCCAGTCCCCGGCGCCGAAGATGCCCGACAGATCGGCATCGGTGACCAGGCCCGCGATGTCCGGGCGCTTGCCGGCCGCGAAGCGGATATCGCTCCAGTCGACGCCGAAGGCGGCGGAACCGGCCAGTTTCGCGAGGTCGAGGCGCGCGCCCGCGAAGCTGGCGCCGCGCAGGTCGAGCCCGGACAGGTCGACGCCGCGCAGATCGGCGCCCGAGAAATCGGTCCCGCGCAGGGTGGCGCCGGCGAAGCGCGTCCCGGCGTCGAAGACCGCGCCCGAGAAGTCGATCCCCGACAGATCCAGCCCGGCGAAATTCGCGCCCTTGAGATTGGCACCGGAGAAATCGAAGCCGCGCAGGAAGGCCAGCGACGCCCCGGGCGTCGCGGTGCGCAGGGCGGAGAAATCGAAGCCGGCGAGATTGGCGCCGGCCCAGTCGAAGCGGTCCAGCCCGAACTTGACCTGTGACAGACGCGCCAGCGCGTCGCCCAGCGCCGACAGCAGGCCACGCACGGTGAGGCCGCTGCGCAGCGTCGTGCCCGACTGGCTGTTCGCGTCGTAGTCGGAATAGAAATACCGGCCCGCCGCTTCCTGCAGCCTGAACGTGCCGCCCAGACCGTCGGCCGCGCTGTCGGCGTTGGTCAGCAGCTGCGCGAGGCTCTTGCCCAGGCCCGGTATCTCCTGGTCGAACAGGCCGAAGGGCAGGTTCTGGCCCAGCTCGCGGACATTGCCGAGCAGCCCGTGCAGGCTCTGGACCAGGCCCGGGCTCAGCGCCACGTCGAGCGAGACCTCGGGGCTGGTGACCAGCAGGGGTCCGCCCGTGCGGTAGTCGAACAGCGCCTCGGTCGCGAGGATCAGCGTCGGGGTGCCGATCTGCGACAGGTCGAAGCGGCCCAGCGTCGCGTTCAGCGGCAGCCGCGCCTCCAGCGCGCCCTCGGCGGCGATGACGATCCCGTCCGTCAGCCGCGCCTCGGCACCCGCGATCTCGAACGCCGCCCGGGCGTCCAGACTCACCGTGCCGCCGGCGACCGCGATCGCGGCCGCGGCGGGTCCGAAGACCTGTTCCGACAGCCCCACCGAAGCCGAGAGATCCGCGATGTCGACATGGGCGGCGAGCGCCAGCGGACCCGCCTCGACCAGCACCAGGCTGGACGGCGCGGCGATCGCCGCACGCAGATCCTGGACCGTCGCGAGCGCGGCGCCGATGCGCACGCTGCCCGAGACCGTGACCTCGCCCGACACCTGGGCGAGGCCGGAGAGCGTCAGCCCCGCCTGCGCCAGGGCGTCGGTCAGCGACGGCGACAGGGCCGGTGCGGTCACGAAATCGGCCGTCGCGGCGTAGTCGATCTCGAAGAGCAGGCTGGACCAGTCGCCGAAGATCCCGGCCGTCACGTCGAAGCTGCCGGCATCGATCCCGCCATTGAGCAGGCTCTCGAGGCCATCGGCGAGGAGCGCGATGCTGGTCGTGTCCGTCACCGCATCGCGCGCGCCGGCGACCGCCTGCGTCACCTCCGCGGCGGCGAGGCCGAGCAGATCGTCGACCCCCTGCGCAGGCTGCCCGGTCAGGGCGAAGGCGCGGCCGGCCAGCGTGCCGAGATCGATGCCGAGGACGGGGATCGTGGTCTTCAGGATCTCGGCATTGGCGAGATCGTCGAGGATCGCGGTCCACTTGCCGAGACCGGCCGAGACCGCGTCGACCAGGCTGGCGCCGGCCGAGATGTTGCCGACCAGATCCTCGACCCCTTGCGCGCCATAGGACCGGCCCTGGCCCGCGACGGTGGTCGTGCCGCCGGCGCGCGTCAGTCCGACCGCCGCCAGGGTCGAGAAATCGATGCGGTCGCGCCCCGCGCCGCCCTCGATGCCCGCAAGCCGGCTGGCGTCGCGGATGACGAAGACGTCGTCCCCGGCGCCGCCGGTGACCGCATAGGTCTGTCCTGCCGCCGCCTGGAAGGTCAGCTTGCCCGGGCGCGCCGCGTCGCGATAGGCGACGCTGACCTCCGCGCCGTCGATCGTGACCTGCAGTCCGCCGGCGATCGCCGACAGGTCGATGTGATCGGCGCCGCCGCCGCCCGCGACCGTGTCGATGCCCCAGTTCTCGGGCACGAACACGGTATCGGCGCCGGCGGTGCCGCTGCGCACCTCGTCGGCACCGGTCAGCAATATGTTGTCGAGCAACCCGTCCCAGGCCGTGCCCGCCGAAAACAGCGGCGCCGTCTCGATCGCGCCGCGCCGGGCTTCCAGGTCCCAGTTTCCGCCCTGCCGCGCCGATCCGGTGGCATCTTCGGAGGCCGCGACATCTGCGCCGACGCGCGACCCGAGCGCCTCGAGGAAACGCGCTCCCTTCGCACCCGCCCCGACGTCGCAGCCATAGATCAGCACATCGGCGCCCGGTGCCAGGGCCTTCCCCCAGCGCGCGAGCAGGTCGGCGCGCGCCTCGGCGGCATCGGCATCGAGGACGGTGCTGCCCAGGCGCAGCGCCCCGGCCTCGCCATGAGCGACGATATGGATCGCCCGGATGTCCTGGTGCGCGCCGAGCCACCCGGCGATCTGTTCGGCACCGTCGCGCGTGGGGTCGAGCACCACCAGCTCGGCGCGCATCGGCTGTCCGGGGGCGACGTCGCTGCGGAAGCCCAGCGCCTCGCGGATCAGGGTATCGGGCTTTTCGACCGCGGGATCGACGAAGATGACCTCGTTGGCGCGCGTCGCGTCTCGCTGCGCCGCACCGGCGCCACGGCTGTCTGACGCGGCCTCGGACACCCCGGCCGCGCCGCCCAGGCGGGTGCTGAGCGCGTCGGGGGGCAGCTGCGCCGCGGCCTTCGCGAACTGGGCCGCCGCCACGCCGGGAACGGGCACCAGCGGCGCCTCGATCCCCGCCAGCGCTGGCGGCGGCACCGGCAGGCCGTCGCCGGAGAGCAGGAAGCGCGGCTCCAGGGCCTCGACGGTCAGCCGCCGGCCACGCGAGCGCGAAGAGGTCCGGGCGAGCGCGAGACCTCTGCCAAGGTAATCGAGCGCGGTTCCGGACCGAAGACGATCAACGATCATTGACTTGCCACTCCGACCACTGGTCGCCCTTCCGGAAATTCTCTTGATCGGCGCGGATCGACGCGCCGCGCGCGCCGCGCTATTCGAGCAGCGCGGTCAGATCCTGCAGATCGTTGCGAGACAGCGTGCCGACCGCCTGCTTGAGGCGCAGCCGGTTCAGCAGGTAGTCGTAACGGACCTGCAGATAGTCCCGGTAGGCGGAGAAATAGAGCCTGTAGGCGTCGACGACGGCGACGATCGACGTCACGCCGCTGCGATAGCCCTCGATGCGCGCCGCCAGCGCGGTTCCCTGCGCGAGCACCGATTTGCGCAGCGCCTCCATGCTGTTGATGTTGGCATTGACGGTGCGGAAAGCGGCGCGCGCCACGCGTTCGGTGCGCCGCAGTTCCTCGTCGCGCTCGCGCAGCGAGCGGTCGTGCCGCGCCAGCGCCTCGCGGACCAGCGAGGAGGTGCGCCCGCCCTCGTAGAGCGGCACGCGCACCCGCACGCCGGCGCTGCCGACATCGGTGCGCTGCGCGCCGCCATAGAGCGAGCCGCCGTCGTCGGTGCGGTTGTAGGAGAGCACGGCGTCGACCGTCGGATAATGGCCGGCGCGCTGGCGCTCGATCTCGATCTGCGCGATCTGCGTGGCCAGCGAGCGAGCCTGCAGCGCCAGATTCTGCTCCATCGCGGCCTCGACCCAGTCCTCCACGCGCGACGGCACCGGCGGCACGGCGACGAAGTCGCGGCGCAGTCCGCGTACGCTCGCCACTTCGTCTCCGACGATTTCCTTGATCGCGTATCGCGCGTCTTCGATGGCGCGCCCGGCCTCGATCTCGCGCGCCTCGGCGAGCGCGTTGCGGGCCTCGACCTCGTAGAGTTGCACCGGGGTGGCGAGGCCGCTGCGCTGGCGCGTGCGCGCCAGATCCAGCTCGCGCCCCGTCGCCTCGCGCTCGGCGCGCGCCAGGTCGCGCGCGTCGGTCGCGGCGAGGAGGTTCAGATAGGCGGTCGCCACGCGCAGGATCAGGTCCTGCTCCGAGGCCAGCACGTTCAGCCGCGACTGCTCGACGCTGAGCGCGGCCTGATCCATGCGGCGCAGGGCCGGCAGCCGGAACAGCGGCTGGGTGAGCGTCACCCCGATCCCCTGGCCCGGGTAATCGACCGAGCCGATCGGGAAGGTCGGGTTCGGCGCCTCGCGGGTGCGATAGCGCACGAAGGAGCGCTGGAAGTCGAAGGCCGCCACCGGCAGGTAGTCGGCGCGGGCCTGGACCACGGTCTCCTCGATCGCGCGCGATTCGGCGCGCGAGGCGGCGTAGCGGGGATCGCGCTCGAGCGCGGTCTCCAGCATGTCGACCAGCGAGAAGCGCCGGCCCGCCGGTGTCGCGGCGGCGTTGCGCACGCTGCCCAGGTCGACCGCGCGGATGGCCGGCCCGCGCTCGTCGTCCCGGGGCACGCGATGGACGCGCAGGTCGAGACCGGGCACGCCCGCGAACTGGGTTTCCGAAGGGGCCGCCTTCTCCGGGGCGCGCAACGCGACGACGCGGCGGTCGGGACGGCCGGGCACCGACCCGATGCCGGAGCCCGGCGCCACCGAGATCGGCGAACTGAGGGCGAAGACGATGCGCGCCGAACCCAGCCGCGTCTCGGTCAGCGCCGCCTGGCGGATGACGGGATGCGCGGACCGGAAGGCGCGCACCGCCTGCTGCGCCTGGGCAGGCGTCATGCCGAGCAGGTCGATCACGAGGCGCGGCGGATCGGCGAGGCCAAAGGAAGAGATGCGCGCACTGCCCGCATTGGCGATCTCGACCTGGATCTCGCCGCCATTGTCGATGGCCTCGATGGCAGTGATGCGCTGCTCGCGCCCGGTGCGCGCATCGGGCGGAGCGTCTGGGACGAGGCTGATGGTGAGCCGGCCACGATTGCCCAGCATGGCCCCGCTGGCGTCGATCTGGTCGATGTCGTCGCGAAGGTCGAAGCGCAGCCGCGCCGAACGATCGGGGCCCGGCATCGCCTTCGCCTGGCGCAGCGCCGCGGGCAGGTCCGCGGTGGCGGCGGCGAGCGCGGTCTCGAGCCCCCGCAGCGCCAGCCCGGGAAAATCGACGATCAGGGCCGGGGGCCGGCTTTCCATCGACACTTCGGCCTCCAGCGACGCCGATCCGTCGAGGATCAGGTCGATGCGATCGTTGTCGCTGGCGAAGCTCAGCCGGTCGAGCCGGACCGGCGCGGCGGCCGGACGGGCAGGGGCGGGCGCCGGCGCCGAGCGGTCCTCGGCCAGTTCGACGCCCCAGCGGGACCGGTTGCGCGGCACGGCCAGCACGGTCTCGCCGATGACGCGCATCTGCTTGGAAAGCCGGACGAAGAGCAGGATG
>JBIKLI010000284.1:0-5848 GCA_044359885.1 Alphaproteobacteria bacterium
GCGTGATCCCGGGATGCCAGGCGCCCATGCCCGCGAAGTCGCGCAGGATCGGCCAGACCTTGCCGACGGGTCCGCGGATCACGGTGGAGGCGAACACCTTCGCCGGGCGGCGTCCCTTCCAGCGTCGCACGCCTTCCGGCATCGGCATCGCCGGCGCCTTGGCCGCCAGCGACGCCAGCGCGGCGGCGAACACGTCGCGCGCGACGATCTCCTCGTACTTCCCGCGCTCGGCGGCGGGTTCCTCGAAGGTCGCCTCCCACTCGACGAAGCTGCGGTCGCCGGCCGTCACGGGCATCGTCCGCAGCGTGGCCACGTAGTCGCCGACCGGGAAGGCGGGCGTCTCGAAATTGTAGGAGAGGCTGCGGCGCGCGTCGTCGAGATGCAGCAGCCGCTCGCGCACATGGGTTCCGTCGCGCAGGTGGAAGCTGCGCACGCAGCCCACGACGTCCGCGGCCAGCCCGTCCTCGATGCGGCTGCGCGCCACCGCCGGCACCCAGGCCGGCAAACCGTTGAAGTCCCGCAGGATCGCCCAGACCTTCTCGACGGGCGCGTCGATCACGGTGCTGGAATAGGCGCGGGCCATGCCTAGAACCTCAGCGCCTTGAAGCGCCGCGTCTGCTCGACCAGCGCGATCTCGGTCGGCAGGCGCTCCATCGACGAGGCGCCGTAGAAGCCGTTGCAGTTGCGCGTGCTGCGCAGCACGTATTGGGCGTCCTCCGGCATGGCGATGGGGCCGCCATGGCAAAGGACGATCACGTCCTTGCGCACGCGCCGCGCCGCCTCGGCCCATTCGTCGATCAGCGCCGGGCAGTCCTGCAGCTTGAGCGCGGTCCCGGCGCCGATCGAGCCGCCGGTGGTCAGCCCGAGATGCGCCACGACGATGTCGGCGCCCGCCTTCGTCATCTCACGCGCCTCGTCGGCGTTGAAGACATAGGGCGTGGTCAGCATGTCCTTGGCGTGGGCCATGCGGATCATGTCGATCTCGTGGCCGAAGCCCATGCCCGTCTCCTCGAGATTCGCCCGGAAGATCCCGTCGATCAGACCCACCGTCGGAAAGTTCTGCACGCCAGCGAAACCGAGTTCCTTCAGCTCGTCGAGCAGATGGTCCATGATCGCGAAGGGATCGGTGCCGTTGACGCCCGCCAGCACCGGCGTGTGCCGGACCACCGGCAGGACTTCGCGCGCCATTTCCTTGACGATGTCGTTGGCGTTGCCGTAGGCGAGCAACCCGGCGAGGGAGCCTCGCCCGGCCATGCGGTAGCGGCCGGAGTTGTAGATCACGATCAGGTCGATGCCCCCGGCCTCCTCGCACTTGGCCGACAGGCCGGTGCCGGCGCCGCCGCCGACGATCGGCACGCGGGCCTCGACCATGGCGCGGAACTTCTCGAGCAGCTGGCTGCGTTCGAACCGGGGCATCGGATCCTCAATGCTTGTGGCCGCCATGGCCGAGATAGATCTCATGGACGACCGGGTCGTCCTGGATTCGCGCGGGCGTGTCGGAGACCACGACCGCGCCGTCCTTCATCACCGTGACGAGGTCGGCGAAGGGCAGCGCCACGTCCATGTCGTGCTCGATCAGCACGATGGTGAGTTCGCGGGGCAGTTCCCTGAGCAGCCGCGAGAGTTCCGGACGCTCGACGGGCGACAGGCCCGCGGCCGGCTCGTCGAGCATCAGCAGCCGCGGGTCCGACGCGAGGGCCATGCCGACCTCGAGCTGGCGGCGCTGGCCGTGGCTGAGATCGCCGACCGGCGTGTCGAGGACGTGGGCGAGGCGCACGCGCTCGGCCACCTCGCGCGCCTTGGCGAGATGCGGATCGCCGGCGCGGGGAACCAGGAAGCTGAAGCGCCGGGGCTTCACCCCGCGCACCGCGACGAAGAGGTTGTCGCGCACGCTGAGCCCGTTGAAGAGCAGCGACTGCTGGTAGGTCCGCCCGATGCCGCGCCGCGCGCGGCGATGCGCGGGCACATGCGAGATGTCCGTGCCGAAAAGCCTGATGGTTCCGGAGGTCGGCGGGAAGTCGCCGCAGATGGCGTTGAACAGCGTCGTCTTGCCGGCGCCGTTGGGGCCGAGCACGGCATGGCGCTCGCCGACCGCGACGTCGAATGTGACGTCGCGGACGGCCTGCAGCGCGCCGAACCGGCGGCCGACATTCCGGAGTTCGATGGCAGGTGGCTGGGTCATGTCGTGGCGGGGTTCGGAGAGGACCGGTCCGCCGGTCCCCTCCATCCCCTTGCGCGTGCCGGCCTCAGGACGCCGCGATGCAGCCGGTGTTGTTGCGCGACGGCGCGCCCAGCGCCAGGAACTGCGCCTCGGGAACGCCGAGCGTCTGGTTGATCTGCGTGGCGCGCTGGAAGGCGACGGTCATCGGCTGGTTGTTGCGCTCCTCGATCCGGGTCAGGAAGATGTCCGAGATCGCCTGGCGGTTGTGGTCGAGCGACACGTCGGCCCCGGTCGGCGCCTTGAACTTCAGCCCGGCGAGCGCGCGCTGGAACGCGGCCTGGTTGCCCGACAGGTCGCCATTGACCTGCTTGAGCGCCAGGATCGCCGCCATCGTGTTGGTGGCGAAGTTGACCGCGTGGATCGACGGGGACGGGAACGCGCCAGGCATGCGCCGGTAACGGGCCACGAAGTCGGTCCAGTTCGGATCGTCGATGATGTCGGCCAGCGGGCCGCCGGCCACCATGCCGACCATCAGGCGGCGATGGGGACCGCGCGCGGACATCATCGTCTGGTCGGCCATGATCGAGCCGCCGATGATCGGCAGGTTGCCGCCCGCCTGGGCGTACTGGGTCATGAAGGCGAGGCCGTCGGTGCCGCCATGGACGACGACCAGGGCGCCCGTGCTGCGCGGGATCTGCGCGATCTGCGAGGCGAAGTCGGTGGTGCCCAGCGGCGACCAGAGATAGTTGGCCTTGCCGCCGAGCCGGCAGAATTCCAGGCTGAAGCCGAAGACCTGGGCATAGGGGAAGGCGTAGTCGCCGGCCACGATCGTGACCTCCGACACGTTCAGCGTGCGGCGCACATAGGTGCCGAGGCCGGCCATCCACTGCGTGCCGTCGGTGTTGAAGCGGAAGAAGTTGCGCGAGGGGTTGCGCAGCGTCGTGTCCGCAGCGCCCGAACTGCCGTTGATGATCGTCTTTCCGGTGAGCGTCGCCGAATAGTCCTTGAGCGCGATGCCCTCGGCCCCGGACAGCGGGCCGATGATGAAGTCGACATTGTCTTGCTCGATCAACTTGCGCGCGCGGGCCAGCGCCACGTCGGCCTGGGCGTTCGAGGATTCGCGGATCCATTCGATGCGCCGGCCGCCGATGGTCATGTTCTCGGCCTGGAACAGCATCTCCATCGCGCGATAGCCGTCCTGCCCGCCGGTGGCGAACGGACCTTCGAGCGTGGCGACGGAGCCGATGCGGATCGGCGGATTCTGCGCGATGGCCGGCGCATGGACGACGGCACCACCCACGGCGGCCGTGGCGGCGAGGGCACCCGTCCGCTTGAGCGCGGCGCGACGGGAAAGACGAAGCGACATGGGGGATCCTCCTGTTCGTTGCGGTTCCGGACGTTGTTGCGCCTGGCGGCTCGGAACCTCGCCGCCGCCGGCGCCTCTGGGGGAGCGTTTCACCCGGACCTCGGACCCGGCCGGTCCGGCGCCCTTGACCAGGTCTTGGGCGTCGATTTCTCCTTGATGGCGGCATAGGCGCGCTTGGCGAGGCCGATCACGCCGTCGGGCGAGACCAGCACGATGACCAGGAACACCACGCCGATGAGGGTGTTGAAGCGGTTGCGGTCGTAGATCGTCGCCGCGAAGGTGTCGAAGAAGGCGAAGATCAGGGACCCGATGAAGGCGCCGACCGGATGGCCGAGGCCGCCGACCACGCTCATGATCAGGACGTTGACCGTGGCGCCGAGCCCGACCGAACCCGGCGAGATGCCGATGTTGTAGATCGTCATCAGCACGCCGCCGCAACCGGCGATGAAGCCCGCCACACCGAAGGCGGCGATGCGATGCAGCGCCACGTCGTAGCCCAGCGCCGCGATCCGCCGCGGATTGTCGCGGATCCCCTGCAGGACCAGCCCGAAGGGCGAGCGCACGAGATAGAGAACGCCCGCATAGAGCAGCACGGCCACGGCGAGCGACACGTAGTAGATCACCAGCGGATTGCGGAACGGGTACCCGAACACGGTCGGCCCGAGCACGTTGCGGATGCCCTCGTAGCCGTTGAACCAGGCGAGGTTGGTTTCCACGAACCGGAAGAAGCCCATCGCCAGGGCCAGCGTGATCATCAGCAGGTAGATGTCCCGCGTCCGCACCGACACCAGACCCACGAACAGCGCCGCCAGGACCGCGGCGACCAGCCCGAGGGGAATCGCGGCCAGGTAGGAGAACCCGCCCACGATGCTGGGTGCGGCCCCGTTGACCGTGATCGCGACGGTGTAGCCGGCGACGCCCGCGACGCTCATCTGCGCCAGCGAGACAAACCCGCCATAGGTGGCGAGGAAGGTCAGCGACATCGCGATGATGCCGAAGATGATGGCGCGGCCCAGGATGTTCGCGAGCCAGAAATTCGCCTGATTGGCGGGCATGAACTCCGGCAGGATCGCCGGCATCAGCAGCAGGACGGCCAGCCCGATGCAGCTCCAGATCCCGGCCGGTGTGCGGATCCAGGCCATCATCTGGCGCGCCCCATGATTCCCTGCGGCCGAAGCGCGAGGACCACGACCATGATCACGAAGGTGAGGATCACCGAATAGGTCGGGAACAGCGCCTGCCCCACCTGTTCCGCCAGCCCCACCAGGATCGCGCCGATGGCCGTGCCGGTGATCGAGCCCATGCCGCCGACGATGACGACGACCAGCGAAATCAGCAGGAACCGGCCGTCGACGCCCTGCGCCAGCGGCTGCGCCGTTGCCCCGACCACGCCGCCCAGGCCAGCGAGCGCCGCGCCCAGCGCGAAGACGACGATGTTCACGAACGGGACGTTGACGCCGCTGGCCGACAGCATGTCGCGGTCGTCGACCCCGGCGCGGATCATCAGCCCGACCTTCGTGCGGTTCAGCAGCAGCCACAGCGCGATCCCCACCGCGACGGCGACCCCGATCTGGAACAGGCGGAAGGTGGGATAGCGGCCGACGCCGGGCACGTGGGAGGAGCCGAAGATCGCGTCGGGCGCGAAGAACTGCCGCGAGGTCGCCCCGAAATGCGCGAGCAACTGGTCGGCGACGATGATCGACAGGCCGATCGTCACCAGCGCCTGGCGCAGCTCCTGCCCGGGCATCCAGCCCAGCAGCGCCCTCTGCATCGCCACGCCGAGCACGGCGGCGGCCGCCATGCCGACGACGACGGCAAGGTACCAGGCGTACCAGACGTCCTGGTCGTAGAGCGGTTCCCACAGCGCATAGGCGATGTAGGCTCCCACCATGTAGAGCGAGCCATGCGCCATGTTGACCGTGCGCATCAGTCCGAAAATCAACGAGAATCCGCTCGCGACGATGAAATAGAGCGCCGCCAGGGTCAGGCCGTTGAGGATGATCGTCAGGACGAATTGCAGGCTCACCGGGGCGCTTCCTCGCCACCCCGCGCGCCTGCGCCCGGTTCGCGCCGGACCCCCTGACGGCAGAGTGTCGTTCCAATATGGGACAGCCTTCCGGATTCGACCAGTTGCTTCCAGCGGAAATCCTGCCACCATCGCCGAAATCCACATTTCCATTCCGGGATTTCGCGCCGACCACCCGCGATTGAATTCGCTCTTTTCCAGGCCTAGCTTTCTCCGGACCCGTCGCGCCTGCGCGACGCCAGCCACCGGAGGCCGTCCGATGAATCGCACGCTGTTCACCAATGTCGGCATCTGG
>JBIKLI010000041.1:0-18385 GCA_044359885.1 Alphaproteobacteria bacterium
CGCCGCTGAAGAGCTGCCGCGGCGCGGCTTCGATCGCGTCGGCGAAACGCTCGATCGCCGCCGGCCGGTCGAGCGCCGTCCATGGCACCGCCAGCGACTGCATCTGCGGCCCGGTCCATTGGAACATCGTGACGGCGATCGCGCGGTGCCGGCCCGACCCGATCGCCGCCGCCACGCGCGGGTGGCGGAAGGCGTCGGCATAGCCCTGACGCTGCAGTTCGAAGCGGGGCGCGTCGACGCTCCAGGACGCATCGACCGCCAGCACGAGCAGCAGATCGACCTCGCCGGCGGCCCGCGCCGTTCCGGCAGGGGCCAGCGCCGCCGCGCCGCCGGCGAGGCCTCGCCGGGATATCGCCCGGCGCGGCGGCCCATCCATCCTGTCCTCCCCTCGGATCTCGCGCGGCGCGGCCGCGTTTGCGCATCCTGACGCGCGCAGCGCCGTGGGTCGAGAGGGGCGGCCCGAGGCGGCTCGCCGCCGCGAAACCTGCACGGTCGCGGGCGACAACGGGATAGACTGTCGGCATGATGCCCGATGGTCGCCCCCGCGTGCTGGTCGCGGGGATGCAATACGAGCTGAACAGCTTCGTCGCCGGTACCGCCGGGCTGGAGCGGTTCCGGCGTTTCCGGCTGGCCGAGGGCGACGACGTCTGGGCGATCGCCGAGGGCGACGAGGTCGCGGGGGCGCGCGCGGTCGCCGCGGCGCATGGCATCGAGCTCGTGCCGGCCATTCTCGGCTTCGGCGGCGCCGGACCGGTCCTGGAAGACGATGTCTACGTCTATTTTCGCGACCGGATCCTCGCCCGGCTGCGCGCAGAGCTGGGCCGGATCGACGCGATCTACCTGCCGCTGCACGGGGCGATGGCGACCTGCTCGCTGCCCGACGCCGAAGGCGATCTGATCGGCCGCATCCGGGAGATTGCGGGGCCCGCGCTTCCGGTCGTGGCCTCGTTCGACATGCATGGCAACTTCACCGCGGCGATGGCGGCCGGCCTCGACGCCGCGATCGGGTTCAAGACCTGTCCGCATGTCGACTATGTCGAGACCGGGCGCCATGCGATGGAGATCCTCGCCGCAACGCTCGCCGGGCGCGCGCAGCCGCGGCTCGTGCATCGCAAGATCCGCATGATGACCGCGCCCGAGGGGCACGACACGAACACCGGGCCGATGCGCGAGGTCATCGCGCAGCTGCGCGCGCTGGAGGGCCGCGACGGGATCCTCGCCGCCACGGTGATCGCGCCCCAGGCCTGGATGGACGTGCCGGAGACCGGCTGGTCGGTCCTGGTCGTCGCCGACGGCGAGGCTGCCGTCGCGCAGGCCACCGTCGAGGCCGACCGGATCGCTCGTTTCTGCTGGGACCGGCGCACGCGCTATCTCGTGCACCGGACGCCTCTCGCCGAGGCGCTGGACATCGTCGCCGCGAACCCGCCCGGCGCGGTGCCGGTCGTGCTGACCGACGCGGCCGACGCCCCCTCGGCCGGCAGCTATGGCGACTCGGCGGTGGTCCTGGCGGCGCTGCTCGCCCGTCCGCCGATGCGCGGCCCATTCCTGATGACCATGACCGACCCCGACGCCGCGCGCGCCTGCGCCGCGGCCGGTGTCGGCGCGCGGCTACGGATCCGCGTCGGCGGCGCCTTCCAGCCCGGCTTCTTCGCGCCCGTCGAGGTCGAGGCGTTCGTGACGGCGCTGCTGCGCGAGCGCTACGATTCGCTCCTGCCGCCCGGATCGATCGATCCGGGACTGCGTGCGGTCGTCTCGATTGCCGGCTTCGTGCGCATGGTGATCGCCGAACGCCAGATGCCGACGCTCGATCTGCGCCCTTACGAATCCTCCGGCCTCGATCCACGAGCGGCCCAGGCCGTGCTCGTCAAGTCGGCCGGCCAGTTCCGCGGCTTCTACGCGCCGATCGCAGGCGAGATCCTGGAACTCGACACGCCGGGGCCGGTCGACGGGGTGCTGACCCGCCTGCCGTTCCGCCATCTTTCGCGTCCGATGTGGCCCTTCGACGCGGGGCTGGAGCAGCCCTGGTGAGCGGTGCGGCGCGGATCGCGGCGCGGGTCCATGTCGAGGCCGCGCTCGTGCCGGGTGCCGGGATCGAGCTCGGCGCCGGCCCGGCGCATCATCTGCGCAACGTGCTGCGGCTGCAGCCGGGCGACGCGATCGGCGTGTTCAACGCGCATGACGGCGAGTTCGCGGCCTCGATCGCGGGCTTCGCCAAGGGCGCCGCGCGCGTCACGATCGGCGCGCGGCGCCGGGCGCCGCGGCTCGAACCCGATCTCTGGCTCTGCTTCGCGCCGATCAAGCGCGCGCGTCTCGACGCGATGGTCGAGAAGGCGACGGAGCTGGGCGTCTCGCGCCTCATGCCGGTGTTCACGCGTCATACGGCGATGGAGCGCGTCAACGGGGAGCGGCTGACGGCGATCGCCGTCGAGGCGGCCGGACAATGCGAACGCCTGTCGGTGCCGGTCGTGGACGCGCCGGTCGACCTCGCGGATCTGCTCGCGCGCTGGCCGGCGCGGCGCCAGCTGATCGTCGCCGACGAGAGCGGTGCCGGCGCCCCGATCGCGGCCGCGCTCGACGGCCTCGCCGGTCCCTTCGGCGTCCTGACCGGACCGGAGGGCGGCTTTGCGTCCAGCGAGCTTGACGCGCTGGGCCGGGCCGTGTTCGTTCGTCGGGTCGGGCTGGGGCCGCGCATCCTCCGGGCCGACACGGCGGCGATCGCCACGCTGGCGATCCTGCAGGCGATCGTCGGCGACGGCGGCTTCGCCCCGCGCTTCGCGGACCGGGACGGATCCTGACCGGAGCGAAGACGCGGCCGCCGGGCAACCACCTGCGCGACCGGGCCGATTTCGGGCCGCCTCGCATCGTTTCGGGAGTCCCAGCTTGTCCGCTCCGCCGACCACCCAAGGCGTGCCGATCGACAGCCGGCGCCAGCTCGTCGAATACATCGCCGACGGGTGCAAGCCACCTGCGGCCTGGCGGATCGGCACCGAGCACGAGAAGTTCGTGTACCGCCTGTCCGATCTTCGCCGCCTGCCCTATGACGGCGACGGGCCGACCATCCGCAAGCTGCTCGAAGGGTTGGCCGCGCGCTTCGGCTGGACCGCGGTGTCGGAGGCCGGGAACCCGATCGCCCTGACCCAGGGCAGGGCCAGCGTGACGCTGGAGCCGGGCGGCCAGTTCGAGTTGTCCGGCGCGCAGCTCGAGACGATCCACCAGACCTGCGACGAGGTCAGCCGCCATCTGGTCGAGTGCAAGACGGTCTGTGCCGAGATCGGTGCCGGCATGCTCGGCCTCGGCTTCGACCCCAGATGGCCGCGCGACCAGGTGCCCTGGATGCCCAAGGGCCGCTACCAGATCATGCGCGCCTACATGGAGAAGAAAGGGCGCATGGGGCACGACATGATGCTGCGCACCTGCACCGTGCAGGTGAACCTGGACTACGAGTCCGAGGCCGACATGGTGCGCAAGTTCCGCGTGTCGCTGGCGCTGCAGCCGGTGGCGACGGCGCTGTTCGCGAATTCCCCGTTCCGGGACGGCGCGCCCAGCGGTTTCCTGTCGACCCGCAGCCATGTCTGGACCGACACCGATCCCGACCGCACCGGCATGCTGGGCTTCGTGTTCGAGGACGGTTTCGGCTTCGAGCGCTATGTCGACTACATCTGCGACGTGCCGATGTATTTCGTCTATCGCGACGGCCGCTATCTCGATTTCAGCGGCCGCAGCTTCCGCGACTTCGTCGCCGGGCGCTTCAATGCCGAGTTCGGCGACGTGCCGCGGATCACCGACTATGTCGACCACCTGACGACGGCCTTTCCCGAGGTCAGGCTGAAGCGGTTCCTGGAAATGCGCGGCGCGGATGGCGGTCCATGGAAGCGGCTCTGCGCGCTGCCCGCGCTGTGGGTCGGGCTGCTCTACGACCGCGGTGCGCTCGACGCGGCCTGGGATCTGGTCAGGGACTGGCGGGTCGAGGAGATGGAGGCCATGCGCGCCGACGTGCCGCGGCTGGGTCTCGCGACGCCGTTCCGCGGCGCGCGCCTTCAGGACATCGCCCGGCGCGTCGTGAGCATCGCGGTCGAGGGCTTGCGCGCGCGCAACCGGCTCAACCGCATGGGCGACGCCGACGAGACCCACTTCCTCAACCCGCTCGTCGAGATCGCCGAGAGCGGCCGCACGCCGGCCGAGGTGCTGCTCGACGCCTATCGCGGCCGCTGGGGCGGCACGGTCGACCCGGTCTTCGCCGAGGAAGCCTACTGACGGAAGCTCAGCCGCGGAGCCGCGCGTTCGAGGGGTCGTAGGGCGATTCGGGGATCACGGTCGCGCGGTGCGGCCTGCCGAGGATGACGATCTCCAGTTCGGTGCCCGGCATGGCGCAATCGGGACGCAGCATCGCCAGCGCCAGCGACTTGCCGACGCGCCATCCATAGCCGCCCGAGGTGCAGCGACCGACCATCTCGCCGTCTCGGCGGATGGGCTCCGAGCCGCGGGCGTCGGCATCCGTCACGCCGTGGACTTCGAGCGTGGCGAAGGCGTTCGCGAAGCCGCGTTCGCGCCAGCGCCGCAGCGCGTCGCGGCCGATGAAATCCCCCTTGTCCGGATGCACGAATCGGTCGAGGCCGGATTCGTAGGCCGCATATTCGATCGACAGCTCGCGCGGGATCAGGCGATAGGATTTCTCCAGCCGCATCGAATCCATGGCGCGGATGCCGAAGGGGCGCAATTCGTGGCGCGCGCCGGCTTCCATGAGCAGGTCGAAGATCGTCGCCTGCATCTCGATCGGGTGATGCAGTTCCCAGCCCAGCTCGCCGACGAAATTCACCCGCAGCGCGAGGGCCTGGGCATGGCCGACCGAGATGCTCTGGCCGGAGAGCCAGGGAAAGGCCGCGTTCGACAGATCCGTGTCGGTCAGCTCCTGCAGCAGCGCCCGCGATCGCGGTCCGGCGACGACCAGCACGCCGTGCTGGCCGGTCACCTTGCGCAGCGCGACGCTGCCGTCGCGCGGCGCGCGCCGGGAAAGCTGGTCCCAGTCGTGCCGCTCGTAGGCGCCGGCCGACACCAGATAGAAGGACTCCGCCCCCGACCGGTAGACGGTGAACTCGGACCGTACGCCGCCATTGGCCGAAAGCAGATGGCACAGCGCGATGCGGCCGACGCGCCGGGGCAGACGGTTGGCGAACAGCCCGTCCAGCCATGCCTCGGCGCCCGGGCCTTCGACCTCGAATTTCGCGAAGGCCGTCATGTCGAGCAGCCCGGCCTTGTCGGCGACCTGCCGGCATTCGGCACCGACGAAGGGGAAATAGTTCGAGCGCCGGAAGCTCCATTTCTCGCGCGGCCGTTCGCCCGCGCGCGACGGCGGGTGGTTGTCGCGCAGCAGCGTGTCCGGCTTGGCGAGTTCCGCCTCGTCGAGGCCGTAGCCCGGCGGCGCGAACCAGTTCGGCCTCTCCCAGCCATAGACCGAGCCGAAGACCGCGCCCAGGTCGCGCATCCGCTCGTAGCAGGGCGAGCGCTTCAGCGGTCGCGCGGCCGCGCGCTCCTCGTCGGGGTAGTGGACGGAGAAGACGTTGGCGTAGGCCTCCTCGTTCTTGCGCCGCAGATAGCCGCGCCCGGCATGGGGGCCGAAGCGGCGCGGGTCGACGCCCATCATGTCGATCGAGGGCTCGCCCTCGACGATCCACTCGGCCAGCTGCCAGCCCGCGCCGCCGGCCGCGGTGACGCCGAAGCTGTGGCCTTCGTTGAGCCAGAAATTCCCGAGATCCCAGGCCGGGCCGACGATCGGACTGCCGTCGGGCGTGTAGGCGATGGCGCCGTTGTAGACCTTCTTGATCCCGACCTCGCCGAAGGCGGGGACCCGCGCGATCGCGGTCTCGATATGCGGCGCCAACCGGTCGAGGTTCTCCTGGAACAGCTCGTATTCGCTGTCCGGACCCGGGCCGTCGGCATAGCAGGCCGGCGCACCGGTCTCGTAGGGGCCGAGGATCAGTCCCCCATTCTCCTCGCGCATGTACCAGGACGAATCGGACTCGCGCAGCACGCCCATCTCCGGAAGGCCCAGGCGCTGGCGCTCCAGGATCGCCGGATGCGGCTCGGTCACGATGTACTGGTGTTCCACGGGGATCACCGGCACGTCGAGCCCGACCATGGCGCCGGTGCGCCGCGCGAAGTTCCCGGTGGCCGAGACCACGTGCTCGCACAGGATGTCGCCCTTGTCGGTCCGCACCAGCCATTCGCCGCCGCGCCGCCGCTCGATGGCGGTCACCGTCGTGTGGCGGTTGATCTCGGCGCCGCGCGCGCGGGCGCCCTTGGCCAGCGCCTGCGTGAGGTCGGCGGGCTGGATGTAGCCGTCCTCGGGGTGGCGGATGGCACCGATCAGCCCGTCGGTGACGCAGAGCGGCCAGAGTTCCTTCACCTGCGCGGGCGTCAGGATCTCGACCTTCACCCCGATGGTCGCCGCGACGCCGGCGTAGAACATGTATTCGTCCCAGCGGTCGCGCGTACGCGCCAGCCGGATGTTGGACACCTGACGGAGCCCGACATGCTGGCCGGTCTCGGCTTCGAGCGTCTTGTAGAGAGCCACCGAGTAGCGATGGATCTGGCCGACCGAGTAGCTGAGGTTGAACAGCGGCAGCAGGCCCGCGGCATGCCAGGTCGAGCCCGATGTCAGCTCGCGCCGCTCCAGCAGGACGCTGTCGGCCCAGCCTTTCCTGGCGAGGTGGTAGAGCGTCGAGACCCCGACCACGCCGCCGCCGATCACCACCGCCCGTGCCTGTGTCCTCATCGCCGGTCTCCGTCGTCCCGGTTCAATGCGTCGCGTCCGGCATCGCGGCCTTCCGGCGCGCGATGAAGTCCTGGAGCGCCTCGTCGATGCCGGGATCGAGCGCCGGCGGCTCGTAGGTCTCCAGCATGCGCTTCCACAGCCGGTTGGCGCGCTGCGGCGCATCGAGCCGGCCCTCGGCGTCCCATTGCTCGAAGGAATTGTTGTCGGCGACCTGCGAGCGGAAGAACGCCGTCTCGAAATGCGCCTGGGTATGGGCGCAGCCCAGGAAGTGACCGCCGGGTTCGACCTCGCGGAAGGCATCGAACGCCTGCGCGTCCTGCGACATGTCGATGCCGCGCGCCAGCACGTGCATCATGCCGAGCTGGTCCAGATCCATCACGAACTTCTCGTACGAGGACGCAAGGCCGCCCTCCATCCATCCGGCCGCATGGAGGACGAAATTCGTGCCGGCGAACAGCGTCGGCAGCAGCGTCTGCGCGCTTTCATAGGCGGCCTGGGCGTCGGGCAGCTTGGAGGCGCAGAGCGAGCCGCCGGTGCGGAAGGGCAGGCCCATGCGGCGCGCGAGCTGTCCTGCCCCGTAGATCGCGAGCGCAGCCTCGGGCGTGCCGAAGGTGGGGGCGCCCGACTGCATAGAAAGGGTCGAGACGAAGGTGCCGAAGACGACCGGTGCGCCCGGCCGCACGAGCTGCGTGAAGGCGACCCCGGCCTGGATCTCGGCCAGCGCCTGCGTGAGCGTGCCGGCGACGGTCACGGGGCTCATCGCGCCGGAGAGGATGAAGGGCGTGATCACCGTCGCCTGGTTGGCGGCGGCGTAAGCCTCCGCGGCGCCCAGCATGACGCCGTCCCAGACCATCGGCGAGTTGGCGTTGATGAGGCTGGTGCAGACGGTGCTGGTCTCGAGGAAATCGGCACCGAACAGCAGGCGACACATCTCGACCGTGTCGCGTGCCCGGTCCGGATGCGTGACCGATCCCATGAACGGCTTGTCGGACCAGCGCATATGCGCATAGACCATGTCCAGATGCCGCTTGTTCACGGGCAGGTCGACGGGTTCGCAGACCGTGCCGCCGGAGTGGTGCATGAACGGGCTGGCATAGGCGAGCTTCACGAAGTTCCGGAAGTCCTCGATGGTCCCGTAGCGGCGACCGCGGTCGAGGTCGTGGACGAAGGGCGACCCGTAGACCGGCGCGAAGACCAGGCTGTCGCCCCCGATATGGACGCTGCGCGCTGGATTGCGGGCGACCTGGACGAAGTCGCGCGGCGCGGTGGCGGCGAGGTGCCGCGCGAGGCCGCGGGGGAATCGCACACGCGTCTCGCGGACGTCGCAGCCCGCCCCCGCCAGCAGGTCGAGCGCGCGCGCATGGCCCCGGAACTCGATGCCGATCTCCTGCAGCAGCGTCTCCGCGTTGGCCTCGATGGTCGCGAGACCCTCCTCGGAAAGGATCTCGGTGGTCGGCACGGTGCGGCGGATATAGGCGACCGAGGCGCTGCGCGACCCGAGGCGCTGGGCGCGCCGGGCTTCGCGCCCGCGTCGCGGCTCGCGGGGTGGGTTGTCGGTGCGGTCCATGTGTCCTCCGTCGCGGCGCATATTGCGCGCTCCCGATGCCGACCGACAACGGCTTCGCGCGACTATACGCGGCGTCGCGGCATCTTTATCCTGACGCGTCACGTGGGGCGCGGGGGCGCCGCCGAACCGGGGAGATGACGGATGATCGCTTTCGGACGCAGGACCTTCGCGGCGGGGGCCTTGGCCGGCGCCGCCTTGGCCTCCACATCCGGGCTGGCACAGGCGCCGCGGCGCGGCGGAACGGTCCGGATCGGCCTGCCGACCGGCCTGCCGTCGCTCGACGTGATGGCGACCACCGACGACGCGGGACGGGTGGTCAATCTGCACCTCTACGAACCGCTGATTGGACGCAACGAGAAGCTGGAACCGGCTCCGATGCTGGCGGAGGGCTGGACGGTCTCGGCGGACGGGCTGGAATACACCATTCGTCTGCGCCGCGGCATCGTGTTCCACAACGGGAAGACGATGACCTCCGCCGACGCCAAGGCCTCCATCGAGCGCTACATGCGCATGAGCGTGCGGCGCCGCTATCTCGAGGACATCGCCGAGGTTCGCGCGCCCGATCCCGAGACCGTGGTCATCCGGCTCAAGTCAGCGCGGCCGCTGTTCATCAACAATTTCAGCCAGCCCGAGGTGATCGTGGCGATCATCCCGGCCGAGGAGGCCGCGAAGGACGCGAACCGGATCGAGATCGTCGGCACCGGACCCTACAAGCTTCAGGAGTATCGCCCGGACAGCCATGTCCGGCTGGTGCGCCACGACGCCTATGCGCCGGACACGCGCAGCGCCGGGCGCGACGGCTATGTCGGCAACAAGCAGGCCCATTTCGACGTGATCGATTTCCGCATCATCCCGGAGAGCGCTGCGACCGTCGCGGCGCTCGAAGCGGGAGAGATCGACATGGCCGAGAACATGCCCGACAAGGCCGTTCCGACCCTGAAGCGCAATCCGCGTCTGCGGCATGTGAACATCATGCCGGCCGGCATGCAGACGGTGACCATCAACATGGCCGCGGCACCGTTCGAGAAGCTCGAGATCCGGCGGGCGGTCCAGGTGGCGCTCGACATGGACGAGATCATGGAGGCGTCGACCGACGGCAATTACCGGCTGAACCATGCGCTGCAATATCCGGGGTACCCGACCTACCCCGGCGATCGCGGCAAGCAATGGTACAACCGCAAGGATGCGGCGCTGGCGAAGAAGTTCCTCGCCGACGGCGGCTACCGGGGCGAGCGGATCACGATCCTGTCGGCGGCCACCTTCGACTGGCATGCCGCGCATGCGCTGGTCATGTCCGAGCAGCTGAAGGCGGTCGGGCTCAACGTTGCCATCCAGTCGATGGACTGGCCGGCGATCGTCGCGCTGCGCTCGCGCCCGCAGGGCTGGCATCTGCTGCCGGGCAGGCTGGGGACCGGCCCGTGGCTCGGCGACCCCCTGATCTCGATCGCCGGCTTCATCGGTCCGACGCCCGGCAACCATTTCAAGGACGAGCCGCTCTACGCCCTCGCCCAGGAGATGGAGAATTCGCCGTCCGCCGAGGTGCGGCGCGAGGCCGGGATCAAGGCGCAGGAACGCCTGAACGAGCAGGCGATGTTCATCAAGTGCGGGGACTACGGCCACTCGCAGATCCTGTCGGCCCGCATCCAGGGATTCGAGGCGTTCCGCACCGCGCGGATGTGGAACGTCTGGTTCGGCGCCTGACGGGAATTCAGGCCATGTCTGGCATTTTCGGAGCGTTCGGGATCCGGCGCGTGATCAACGCGTCGGGCACCGAGACGGTGCATGGCGCCAGCCGTGCGTCGGCGCGGGTGGCGGAAGCGGTCGCGGCGATCCTGCCGCATTGGATCGAGATGTCGGAACTTCAGCGCGCCGCCAGCGCGACCATCGCCCGGGCGACGGGTGCCGAGGCCGGGTTCGTGACCGGCTGCAGCGCCGCCGGCATCTCGGTCTGCGTCGCCGCGGCGATGACCGGCTGCGATCTGGCGAAGGTCGAGCGGCTGCCGGACACGGGCGGGATGAAGAACCGCGTCATCCTGCAGAAGGGCCACGAGGTCAATTACGGCGCCTCGGTCTCGCAGATGATCCGTCTGACTGGGGCGATCCCGGTCGAGATCGGCACCGCGACCGCCTGCGCGGTGTTCCAGCTCGAAGCCGCGCTCGACGAGCGCGCCGCGGCGGCGATCTACGTGCTTTCGCACCATACGGTGCAGAGCGGCCTGATCGGTCTGGCCCGGTTCTGCGAGGTCTGCAACGCGCACGGCGTCCCCGTGATCGTCGATGCGGCGGCCGAGTACGACTGGCCGGGCATGATCGCCGCCGGCGCGACCGCGGTCATCTTCAGCGCGCAGAAGGCGCCCGCCGGACCGACGGCCGGGCTGGTCGCCGGGCGGCGGGAGTTCGTGCGTGCCTGCTACCATCAGGAGCGCGGCATCGGCCGGCCGATGAAGGCCGGCAAGGAGAACCTTGCAGGCGCCATCGCCGCGCTGGAGCAATGGATGGAGGCCGACCACGCCGCGATCCATGCCGCCGAGGCCGCGCGGCTCGACCGCGCCGAGGCGATGCTCGCCAATCTGCGGGGGCTGCGACTGGAACGCGAACCGGATCCGCCGGGGAATCCCTTCGAGCGCCTGATGCTGCATGTCGACCAGCGCACGGCCGGAATCACGGCGTTCCAGCTGGGACAGGCCCTGGGAGCCGGCGACCCGAAGATCGTGCTGCGTTCGCTGCACGCCGACCGCGGCTACCTGCTGCTCGACACCCGCCGGATCGACGATGCCGAGCTGGAGACCGTGGTCGCGCGCATCCGTGCGATCTTCGCCGGCGCCACACCCGGCGCGGCGCCGGTGCCGACGCCGCAGGGCGGGGATCTGACCCGTCAGGCGATGGCGCGGTGGCTGGGCGGGTGAGGGCGAGGGTCCGGCGGTGGATGGGTCAACGGTGGAGGGGATAGAGGCCTGGCGGCGCGAGCCTGAACGGGAACCCGCTGAAATCGTAGGCTGCGGGACCGGGCGAATCGATGTCGATCATCTCGCGGAACACGCTGCGGAACGACGCGCGGAACTGGTTCTTCGCCTTCACCGCCAGCACCGCGAGCCGCGCGGGATCGATGCCGGCCGCGGCGTAGAAATTCGGGTCTGTCGTGTCCTGACAGACCCCGGTGACCATCACCGAGATCGGCAGATCGACGAAGTCGAGCCGCGCGCAGCCGCCGAGATCGACCGCGAGCCCGTTATAGACCGGTCCGACATTCGTGAAACGGCCGTCGCCCAGGTGTCCGACGACGATATCGGCCTCGACCGGCGGTCCGAAGAGCGCGGTCAGCCGGCCGCCGAGACGCACGCGCAGACGCCCGCCGATGCCCGCCGCCCGCGCGCGGTCGATCAGATCGGGGTCGTGGAAGAAGGCGAAGGCGCAGGGCCGGGTCGGCCGCGCGGCGACCAGGGCCGCCAGCAGACCTGGCGTGTCGCCGATCCCTCCAGCGCCGGTATGGTCGGCGGAATCGATCACCGCGACGGGCCCGGGGGCGGCTGCGAGCGCGCGGGCGATCCCGTCGGCGGCGCTGGGAATCGGCGGGAACAGGGCGTCACGTCTGGCGCGGATCGCGCCGGCCACCTCGCTCGCGGCGCGGATCGCGAGGTCGCGGTCGCCGTCCGCCGTCGCCCAGACCTTGGCGCCGGCCGCCTCGCTGTCGGCATAGGCGTAGCCGGCGTATGGAGTGATGTCGAGCAGACCGTCGCGCGCCTCGATCCGCGCGGCGATCTCCTTGACCTCGGCCATCGGTCCGTCGGTGGTCCGGCCGAACAGGCTGGGCAGGATGGCGCCGGTCTCCGCGATCGCCACGACCGGCCTGATCTCGCCGCGGATGCGGCGTTCCAGAAGGTCGAGCGCCTTGGTCGCGGTTTCCGCCATGTCGGTATGCGGATGGCATTTGTAGCCGACGCCGACGTCGAGCAGATCGGCCTCGGCCTGGCTGACATTGGCGTGCAGGTCGAAGCTGGCCGCCAGCGGCGTGTCCGGGCCGATCGCCGCGCGCACGCGGCGCAGCAGTTCGAAGTCTGCATGCGCGAACTCGGCGGCGTTGAGCGATCCGTGCAGCGACAGGAAGACGGCGTCCCAGCGCCGTCCGGCCAGACCGCGCACGACCTCGCCGACGAGGGCGTCGAACACGCCGGGCGCCAGCACGCCGGAGGACGGCGCCGCGGCGCAGCGCAGGAAGGTCGGCCGCCATTGTGGCCGGCGTGCCAGCCAGTCGAGCGCGCCGCCGATCTCGGTGCGGGTGCCGGCATAGCGCGCGGGCACCTCGTCGCCCACCGACCATTCGGCGCGCTGGAAGCACGAGATCGGCGTCGCGATCGGCGAGAAACTGTTGCCCTCGTGCGCGACGCGGGCGATGGCGATGTCCGGCATTCTTTCCCCCGGGGCGTTGTGCGGTCCCTTCAGGAGTATTGGCCGTGATCGCCTATGTCATCAACCGGCTCGCGAGCGCCGTGCTCGTCGTCGCCCTGGTGGCGCTGATCGCCTTCTCGGTGATGCTGATCGTGCCCGGGGACCCGGCGGCGATCGTCGCCGGCGCGAACGCGACCGAGGACGAGATCCAGCAGATCCGCGTGCAACTGCGCCTGAATCTGCCCTTCGAGGAACGCCTCGTCGAGTGGACGCTGGGCGTGCTGCAGGGCGATCTCGGCCGTTCGATCCTCCTGCAGCGCCCCGTGGCCGAGGCGATCGCCGAGCGGCTGCCCGTCACCCTGGCGCTGTCGGCCTATGCGATGACCATCACGCTTGTGGCGGGAATCGGCCTCGGCGTCGCGGCGGCGGTGCGGCAGAACACGATCGTCGACCAGATCTGCATGATCGTGGCGCTGCTCGGCGTTTCGCTGCCGAATGTCTGGCTCGCGATCCTGTTCATCATGTTCTTTTCGGTGCATCTGGGCTGGTTCCCGACCGGGGGCTACGTCCCCTTCGCCCAGGGCTGGTGGAACGCGATCGTCGCCCTGACGCTGCCCGCCGTCGCCCTGGCGCTCACCCAGGTCGGCCTTCTCGCGCGCATGGCGCGCTCGACGATGCTGGAGGTTCTGCGCCAGGACTATGTCCAGACGGCCTGGGCGAAGGGGCTGCCCGGACGCCTGGTGATCGCCAAGCACGCGCTCAAGAACACGATGATCCCTCTGGTCACCGTGTTCGGCATCATCCTCAGCCTCAGCCTCAGCGGCACGGTCGTCATCGAGACCGTGTTCTCGCTGCCCGGCATGGGCCGCCTGATCGTCAATGCGATCCAGCGACGCGACTATCCGGTCATCCAGGGCGGGTTGCTGCTGACCGCCACCGCGCTGGTGCTGGTGAATCTCGCCGTCGACCTCCTCTACGCCTGGCTCGATCCGCGGGTGCGCTATGCCGATTAGACGCCTGCTGCGGCATCACCTGTTCATGACGGGCGCGGTCCTGGTCCTGATCGTCGCGGTCGCGGCGCTCGGCGCCGGCTGGATCGCGACCGAGAGCCCGACGCGCATGAACATGCGCCAGCGTTTCGCGCCGCCCGGCGTCGGACGCTTCCTTCTGGGCACCGACGCCTTCGGCCGCGACATACTCTCGCGCCTTGTCCACGGCGCTCAGGTCAGTCTGCGCATCGGGCTGATGGTGGTGCTGGTCGCGGGCGCCTTCGGGACCTTCTTCGGAGCCGTCGCGGGATATTTCCGGCAGCTCGACAACCCGGTGATGCGGGTGATGGACGCCTTCATGGCCTTCCCGGCGATCCTGCTCGCGATCGCGATCGCGGCGGCGCTCGGGCCTTCGGAACTCAACGTCGTGATCGCGCTCGCCGCCGTCTACACCCCGCGTACGGCGCGCATCGTGCGCGCGTCGGTCCTGGTCGTGCGCGAGGCGGAATACGTGCTGGCCGCGCGCACCGCCGGCGCCGGCCATGCGCGGATCCTGCTGGGCCACATCCTGCCCAATTCGATGGCGCCGCTGACGGTGCAGCTGACCTTCATCTTCGCCTATGCCGTGCTGGCCGAGGCGGTTCTCAGCTTCCTCGGCGTCGGGCCCGCGCCGCCGACGCCGACCTGGGGCAACATGATCGCCGACGGCCGGAACTTCATCCGCGAGGCGCCGTGGATCACGCTGATGCCGGGCATCGCGGTGTCGATGACCGTGCTCGGGCTCAATCTGCTGGGGGACGGGCTGCGCGACGTCCTCGATCCGCGCATGAAGGTGGCGTCAAGTTGACCCCGCCGCTGCTCGACATCTCGGGCCTGACGGTCCGCTTCCGCACCGAGCGCGGCTCCTTCGCCGCGGTCGACGGTCTCGATCTGCGCGTCGGGCGCGGCGAATTCGTCGGCATCGTGGGCGAGAGCGGCAGCGGCAAGAGCGTCACCGCACGGGCCATCATGGGCCTGGTGCGGCCGCCCGGCCGTGTCGCCGCCGGCTCGATCCGCTTCGCCGGCGAGGAACTCGCCGGCCGGTCGGACGCCGAACTGCAGCGCCTCCGCGGCAAGCGCATGGCGATGATCTTCCAGGAGCCGATGTCCTCGCTCAACCCGGTTTTCACCGTGGGCGAGCAGATCGCCGAGGTCGTGCGCCTTCACGACAGGCTGTCCCGCGCAGCGGCCTGGGCGCGCGCGGTGGAGATGCTGGCGCGGGTCGGCATACCGGCCGCGGCGGAGCGGGCCGCTTCCTATCCGCACCAGCTTTCCGGCGGCATGCGTCAGCGCGTCATGATCGCCATGGCGCTGGCCTGCGATCCGGAACTGCTGATCGCCGACGAACCGACCACGGCGCTCGACGTCACCATCCAGGCCCAGATCCTCGATCTGCTGCGGCGGCTGCGCGACGAGCTGTCCTTGACGGTGCTGCTGATCACCCATGACCTGGGCGTGATCGCGGAACAGGCCGATCGCGTCGTCGTGATGTATGCGGGTCGCGTGGTCGAGGAGGCGGCGACGGGGCCGCTCTTCGCCGCGCCCCTGCATCCCTACACCCGTGGCCTGCTCGACAGCATCCCCGAACTGGACCGCAGCGTCGAGGAGCTGCCGGCGATCGAGGGCGTGGTGCCGGCACCGCTCGACCTGCCGCCAGGCTGCCGTTTCGCGCCGCGCTGCCGCTTCGCCGAGCCGGCCTGCGCCGCAGCCGACCCGCCCTTGCGCGCGCTGGGCGCGCGCCGCACGGCGTGCCGGCGCGACCTCGATCTGGCCCGGACGACATGACGGGGGCGAACCTGCTCGAGGTCGTCGACCTCGCGAAGCATTTTCCGGTCCGGCGCGGACCCTTCGGCGCGCGCCGCGGCGTCGTGCGCGCCGTGGACGGCGTGTCCTTCTCGTTGGCCGCTGGCGAGACGCTCGGCCTGGTGGGCGAGAGCGGCTGCGGCAAGTCGACGGTCGGGCGCATGATCCTGCGCCTGATCGACCCCAGCGCCGGCGCGATCCGTTTCGCCGGCGAGGACCTGCTGTCGCTCGAGGGGGCCGCGCTGCGCCGGCGCCGGGCCGACATCCAGCTGATCTTCCAGGATCCGTACGGCTCGCTCGATCCGCGCCAGACGGTCGAGCGCATCGTCGGCGAGCCGCTCGCCATCCACGGGATCGGGACGCGCGCCGACCGTCGCGGCCGCGTGCTCGACCTGCTGCGCAGGGTCGGACTGGGGCCCGAGCATCTCGCGCGCCATCCCCACGAATTCTCCGGCGGCCAGCGTCAGCGGATCGGGATCGCGCGGGCGCTGGCGCTCGAGCCCAGGCTTGTCGTCTGCGACGAGGCGGTGTCGGCGCTCGACGTGTCGATCCAGGCGCAGGTCATCAACCTGCTCAAGCGGCTGCAGCGCGACCTGGGCCTCACCTATCTGTTCATCGCCCACGATCTGGCGGTCGTGCGCCACATCTCGACCCGCGTCGCGGTCATGTATCTCGGACGCATCGTGGAGATCGCACCGGTGGCGGCGCTGTTCGCGCGTCCACATCATCCCTATGCGCAGGCGCTGCTCTCGGCCATCCCGCGGCCCCGTCCGGGCGCGGCGAGCGGCCGCGTCATCCTGCCGGGCGACGTGCCCAATCCGATGGCCCCGCCGTCCGGCTGCAGCTTCCACACGCGCTGCCCGCTGGCGACGGCACGCTGCCGGACCGAGACGCCGGCGCCGCGCATCGTCGCGGACGGGCACGCCGTCGCCTGCCACCTCGTCGAGCGCGGCGCGCCACCGCCAGATATCGGGAGACATGCATGACCTATGACCTCGTCCTTGCCGGCGGACATCTGATCGATCCCGCCCGCGGCATCGACGGACCCGCCGATGTCGCCTTCAAGGACGGCCGGGTCGCGGCCGTCGGACCGGACCTGGCGGGCGCCGACGCGCGCGAGATCCGGTCGGCGGCCGGCCTGTACGTCGCGCCCGGGCTCATCGATCTCCACGCCCATGTCTACTGGGGCGGAACCTATTTCGGCGTCGACGCCGACACCGTGGCGCGCGGATCCGGCATGACCACGGCGGTCGACGCCGGCAGCGCCGGCGCCGGCAACCTGCGTGGCCTGATCGAACTGGTGGGCACGCGCACGGCCGTGCGCATCCTCGCCTTCGTCAACCTCGCCTTTCCCGGCATCTTCAGCGACAGCCACAGGCTTCCCATCGGCGAGGCCGAGGATCTGCGGCTGCTCGACATCCGCTACTGCGTCGAGGCGCTGAAGCGCTGGCGCGACCATGCCGTCGGGATCAAGATCCGCGTCGGTGGCTCTTCCACCAAGCACCTGGGCGCGATGCCGCTGCACATGGCGATCCGCGCGTCCGAGCTCGCCGGCGACGTGCCGGTGATGGCGCATGTCGGCGCCGACATGCCGCCGCGGCTGGAAGACATCGTCGATCCCCTGCGGCCCGGCGACATCGTCACCCATTGCTGCTCGCCCAAGATGAACCGGCCGATCACCTCGAAAGGGCAGCTGCGCGACTGCATGCAGGCGGCGCGGGCGCGCGGCGTGATCATGGACGTGGGCCACGGCGCCGGGTCTTTCGGCTTCGACATCGGGCGCGCCATGCTCGAACTGGGCTTCGCGCCCGACGTCATTTCCTCGGACGTGCACGCGACCTCGGTTGACGGCCCGGCCTACGATGTCCTCGTGACGATGTCGAAATTCCTGTGCCTCGGCCTGCCGCTGACGGATGTGGTGCGCGCGGCCACCTGGGCGCCGGCCGCCGCCATGCGCCGCGCCGACATCGGGACCCTGGCGCCCGGCGCGGCTGGCGACGCGGTCCTGCTGGACATCGCCCGCGGCCCGGTCGTCTATCGTGACGCGGTCGGCGGCGAATTGCGCGACGACCGGCGTCTCGTGCCGCGGGGGATCGTCGTCGCGGGCAGATGGTGGGACGACGGCCGCCCGCCCGCCCTGCCACGCGGCTGATGCGCGGATCCGCGATGGAGGATTTCGACTACGTCGTCGTCGGGTCCGGCTCGGCCGGGTCGGTGCTGGCACACCGTCTCAGCGAGGACGGTCGCAACCGCGTGCTTGTCCTGGAGCAGGGCGGCAGCGACCGCTCCGTCTTCATCCAGATGCCGAGCGCGCTTGCGATCCCAATGAACTCGCCGCGCTACGACTGGGGCTATCGCACCGAGCCCGAGCCGAATTTGGGCGGGCGCAGCCTGCATTGTCCGCGCGGGAAGGTGATCGGCGGCTCGTCGTCGATCAACGGGATGGTCTATGTCCGCGGCCATGCCCTCGACTTCGAACGCTGGGTCGAGGAGGGCGCGGCGGGCTGGTCCTATGGCGACGTGCTGCCCTATTTCAGGCGCGCCGAGACGCGTGCCGAAGGCGGCGACGCCTATCGCGGGAACAGCGGCCCGCTCAACACCAGCTATGGGCGTCTCGCCAATCCCCTCTATCGCTGCTTCATCGAGGCGGGCCGGCAGGCCGGCTATGCCGAGAGCCAGGATCTCAACGGCTACCGGCAGGAGGGCTTCGGCCGGTTCGACATGACCGTTCATCGCGGCCGGCGCTGGTCGGCGGCGAACGCGTATCTGCGCCCGGCGCTGCGCCGTCCCAACCTGGAACTGCGCAAGCACAGCCTCGCGACGGCCGTG
>JBIKLI010000285.1:0-5804 GCA_044359885.1 Alphaproteobacteria bacterium
CAGGATCGGCGCCGGATCGGCGAGGCCGGTGGTCTCGATCACCACGCGCTTGAACGGCGGCACTTCGCCGCGCACGCGCCGGAAATAGAGGGCACGCAGCGAGTTCACGAGGTCGCCGCGGATCGTACAGCACAGGCAGCCCGAGCTCATCAGCACGGTCTCGCTGTCGATCTTCTCGATCAGTTCGTGGTCGAGACCGACCTCGCCGAATTCGTTGATCAGCACGGCGGTCTCGCCCATGCCGGGATGGCGCAGAAGCTTGCCGAGCAGCGTGGTCTTGCCGCTGCCGAGGAAGCCGGTGAGGACGGAGACGGGGATGGAGACCCAGCCTTCGTCGGCGGAGGATGCGGTATCGGTCATGACCGGAGATATAGCCGCCGGAGGAAGGCGGCGAAAGGGTCGCCGGCGCGGCCGAGGCGCCGGTCCGCAGCGCCAGGCCGGTCCGCGAGGACCGCTGCCGCCTCGCGGCGGGTGGCCGGGACGCAAAAGGGATGACGGGGGCGGCAGCAGCCCGTATACCGCGGCGCCGACATGGACCCGATCGATCTCCTGCGCCTGGGCGTGCTGTCGCCGATGACGCTGTGCTTCGCGCTTGGCGCGCTCGCCACGGCCGTGCGCTCGGACCTGAAGTTTCCGGAGCCGGTCTACACCGCGCTGTCGATCTATCTGCTGCTGGCGATCGGTCTCAAGGGCGGCGCGGCTCTCGCCACCGCCGCGCCCGCCGCCGTGGCCCTGCCGGCGCTGGCCGGCATCGCCCTGGGAGTGGGCATCCCGTTCTGGGTCTACGCCGCGCTGCGGCGCGTCGGCGGCTTCGGCTCGACGGACGCTGCGGCGCTGGCGGCCCATTACGGCTCGGTCTCGGCCGTCACCTTCATCGCCGCCCTCGCCTATGTCGACAGCCTCGGCATGCCCGCCGAAGGCTTCATGCCGGCGATCCTCGCGCTGATGGAAGTGCCGGCGATCGTGATCGCGCTGATGCTGGCGCGCGAGGGCCGCGCCGCCGGCGGCGTCGGCCGGGCGTTGCACGAGGTCCTGGCCGGCCGCTCCATCCTGCTGCTGGCCGGAGGGCTCGCGATCGGCTTTGCCGCCGGTCCGAAGGGCTACGCCTCGGTCAGCCCCTTCTTCGCCGAGCCGTTCCAGGGGGCGCTGTGCCTTTTCCTCCTGGACCTGGGCATGGTCGCCGCGCAGCGCTTCAAGGACGTGCGGCGCGTCGGCAGGTTCCTGGTCGCCTTCGCCGTCGGCGCCCCCCTGATCAACGGCGTCGCGGGCGTGGCGGCGGGATGGGCGGCGGGCCTGTCGCCGGGCGGCACGGCGGTGCTGGGGACGCTCGCCGCCAGCGCCTCCTATATCGCCGCGCCGGCTGCCGTGCGTCTCGCCCTGCCGGCGGCAAATCCCGGCTACTACCTGACCGCCTCGCTCGCCCTCACCTTCCCCTTCAACCTCGTCGCCGGCCTGCCGATCTATGCCTGGCTGGCCCGGATGCTCCACGGGTGAAGACATGACGGACACGCGCTTCAATCTGGTCGTGATCCTGACCGAGCCCGAGATCGCCGGACGCATCGTCGACGACCTCAAGCGCCTGGGCGCGCGTGGCTACAGCCGCACCGAGGGCTATTCGGAATGGCGGCGCGGACGCGGACCCGAGGACGCGCCGGGGCCGCATGATTGGGAGGGCACGCATGTGCGCCTGGAGACCGTGGTTCGCGCCGAACTGGCCCAGGCGCTGCTCGACCATCTGGCGGCCACGTATTTCCGTCATTATGCGGTCTTCGCCTATGTCGTCGACGCCTGGATCGCGCGCCGGGACAAGTATCTCTGAACGCCGTCGCCTCACGCCCCGTCGACCGGCACCCCCGGCAGGTGCTTCGCCGTCCGGATCGACAGCGCCGACTTGACGTGGCTGACATTGGGCGCCGCCGTCAGGCGCGTGATCAGGAAGTTCTCGTAGCTCTCCCAGTTCTCGGCCACGATCTTGAGCAGGAAATCGGTCTCGCCGGCCAGCATGTGGCACTCGCGGACCTGAGGCCACGTCTCGACCAGGCCCACGAAGGCACGCAGATCGCTGTCCGCCTGGCTCGACAATCCGACCTGGGCGAAGACCGTGATGTTGAAACCAAGCTCGGCCGGCGCCAGTTCGGCATGGTAGCCCCGGATCACCCCCGCCTCTTCCAGCGCCCGCACCCGCCGCAGGCACGGGGGTGCCGAAAGCCCGACATGGCGTGCCAGATCGACGTTCGACATGCGGCCGTCCTGCTGCAGGGCCGCCAGGATGCGACGATCGAGCTTGTCCAGTTTCGGGCGCGGCACGGCGCTCTCCGGTTTGGTCCTGCGCGGCGGTTTGAGGCAGGATATTGCTCGACCACGCAATTTTATTCCAGCCGGGCGACGCCACCGGCCCGGAGGACCGCTCGCCGATGCCATCCCCCGTCACCTGGATCCTGACCGAAGGTCTTGCGGGCACCGAGGCCCCCTGCCGGGGGCTTGCCCGTGCGCTGGGCGTCGATCCGGTCGTCAAGCGGGTGCGGATCCGCCCGCCCTGGGACTGGCTGCCCGGCCAGTTCTGGATCCGGCCGCTGGCCGCGCCGACCGCGGACAGCGACCGCCTGACGCCGCCCTGGCCGGATCTGCTGATCAGTTCGGGCAACGCCGCGGCACCGCTGGCGCTGGCCATCAAGAGCGCCAGCCGAGGGGCCACGCGGATCGTCCATGTCCAGACACCCAGGGTCGGGCTAGACCGGTTCGACCTCGTGGTGGCACCGCAGCATGACGGCACAAGCGGCGCGAACGTGATCGCGACCCGCGCGACGCTCCATGGCCTCGATGCACAGGCCCTCGCCGCCGCCGCCGCCGAATGGGCGCCGGTCCTGGACCATCTGCCGCGGCCGCGCCTGGTCTTCCTCTGCGGCGGGTCCAACGGCCGGTTCAAGCTCGATCCGCTGCGCATCGCCGGCATCGCCGCCAGCCTGCGACGACGGATGCATCGCGACGGCATCGGTGTCGCCGCAAGCGCCTCGCGCCGGACCGGCGCCGCGAACGCCGCCGTCCTGCGCGCCGAACTCGCGCCGGCCGGCGCCTTCGTCTGGGACGGAACGCCTCCGAATCCCTATTTCGGGATGCTGGCGCTGGCCGATGCGATCGCGGTGACACAGGATTCGGTGACGATGATCTCGGAGGCGCTGGCCACCGGCAAGCCCGTCTACTGGATCCCCCTCGCCGGCCGCTCGCGACGTCTGCAGCGTTTCGTCGACCTGCTCACGGCGCAGGGACTGATACGCCGGTTCCCGTCCGACGACGCGCCGCTCGCGCCCTGGTCCTACGATCCGCCCGACGACACGCAGCATGTCGCGGCGGAGATCCGCCGGCGCTTCGGCTGGCCCGCGACCGGCGCCGCCGAAACAAAGTGAAACATTCGCGCGGGAAAGTTTCGGCAGGTGAAATACCGGCCGCGATGCTTGCCGCGGCGCGGCGCGCTCCTTAGCTTCCGTCGGCCGTGGGCGACGGCAGCGAGGGATGGAACGAGGATGCCCCAGACACATGCGAGCAAGGTCGTCATCCTGGGATCGGGTCCGGCCGGCTACACGGCGGCCATCTACGCGGCGCGCGCCAACCTGTCCCCGCTGCTGATCCGCGGCCTGCAGCCCGGCGGGCAGTTGTCCATCACCACCGAGGTCGAGAACTTTCCGGGCTTCGCGACCGCCGTCCAGGGCCCATGGCTGATGGACCAGATGGCCGCGCAGTCCGCCCATGTCGGCACGACGCTGATCGAGGACATGATCGTGGGCGTCGAACTCGGACGCAGCCCCTTCGTGCTGCACGGCGACTCCGGCGACACCTATCTGGCGGAAACGCTGATCGTCTGCACCGGCGCGCAGGCGCGCTGGCTCGGTCTTCAAGGCGAGACCCGGCTGCGCGGCTTCGGCGTGTCGGCTTGCGCCACCTGCGACGGGTTCTTCTTCCGCGGCAAGGTCGTCGCCGTCGTCGGCGGCGGCAACACCGCCGCCGAGGAGGCGCTCTATCTGACCAACCACGCCAGCAAGGTCTATCTCGTGCATCGCCGCGACACGCTGCGCGCCGACAAGACCAACCAGGCGCGTGTGCTGGCCCATCCGAAGATCGAGATGGTCTGGGACAGCGTGATCGAGGACGTGCTCGGCGCCGGCCAGCCCGAGGCCGTCTGCGCCATCGCCGTGCGCAACCTGCGCAGCGGCGCCACGCGCCGGATCGACATCGACGGGCTTTTCGTCGCCATCGGCCATACGCCGGCGACGGAACTGTTCCGCGGCATGCTCGACATGGATGGGGACGGCTATCTCGTGACGCGTCCCGATTCGACGGCGACCAACGTGCCGGGCGTCTTCGCCGCCGGCGACGTCAAGGACAAGGTGTTCCGGCAGGCGGTCACCGCTGCGGGCATGGGTTGCATGGCCGCCCTCGAAGCCGAGCGCTTCCTGGCGCATCGCGATGCCGCCGCGGCGGCAGAGTGACGCGGCAGGAGGGACCACGCACATGGACTGGGACAAGTTGCGGATCTTCCACGCCGTGGCGGAGGCGGGCAGCTTCACCCATGCCGGCGAAACGCTGAACCTGTCGCAGTCGGCGGTCAGCCGCCAGATCAGCGCACTCGAGGAATCGCTGCGCACGCCGCTGTTCCATCGTCATGCCCGCGGCCTGATCCTGACCGAGCAGGGCGAGGTGCTGTTCCAGACGGTTCGCGACGTCTTCGCCAAGCTGTCGAGCGCCGAGGCGCGGTTGGCCGAGAGCCGCGAGAAGCCGGCGGGTCTGCTGCGCGTGACGACCACCGTCGCCTTCGGCTCGGTCTGGCTCGCGCCGCGCATACGGGAATTCGTCGAGCGCTATCCCGACATCCGGCTCGAACTGCTGGTCGACGACGAGGAACTCGATCTGTCGATGCGCGAGGCCGACTGCGCGATCCGGATGCATGCCTCGAAGCAGCCCGATCTCGTGCAGCGGCATCTGCTGACCGTGCATCTGCACGTCTTCGCAAGCCCCGAATATCTCGATCGCTATGGCACGCCGAAGACCGCCGCCGACCTCGACCGTCATCGCATCGTGGTCTACGGCGAGGACAGCCATCCGCCCTTCCCGGGAATCAACTGGCTGCTGGAGGCCGGAGCGCCCGAGGGCTCGCGCCGCGAACCGGTGCTGCGCCTGAACAACGTCTACGGCATCCTGCGGGCCGTGGAGAACGGGGTCGGCCTCGCCGCTTTTCCCGACTACATGGCGCAGCAATCGGAACGCATCGTCCAGGTGCTGCCGACGCTCGAGGGCCCGAATTTCGAGGCCTATTTCGTCTATCCGGAGGAGATGCGCAATTCCAAGCGCATCTCGGTGTTCCGCGACTTCCTCGTGAAGAAGGTCGGCGAGACGCAGTTCTGACAACGCGCGACGACGACGCCCAAGACATGAGTCGAGGGCATGGCTCGTCTGCCGAATAAGCGGGCGCGACCGCCGCGCGAGGCACTACATTGCACATTGTTGAGGCGACGCCCTTGGCGGCGCCTCTCGGGGTCTTCGGATCCCACGTCTCCCAGACGTGAAGCCTCCCTGTTCAACTCGCCGCCAGGTCCCTGATCTGGCGGCGTTTTTTTTCTTCGGCGATCGGATCGCATCCCTTCATGCGGCATATGCGGGGCACGAGGAACCGGCTGCCCCGACCCATAACCCGCAGGACGGGCACGAAGGTCGCGCGTATCGATCGCGTCCCACGTCGTGGTGCAAGAGCTCGCGATTTCCGGTCCGGTTTCGGCTCGGATCAGACCGCCACGACGGGCAACCCGACGACG
>JBIKLI010000286.1:0-5788 GCA_044359885.1 Alphaproteobacteria bacterium
CCCCCGGCCCATTGCCACGGGGCGGGTTTCGGATAAGGTTGCGCGCCGCGATCCGACGAATTCTTCGACGGTGCGAGTTTCGCATGGGGACGCCATGACCAGCAACGCCTCCGGGGCCGGCGCGCCGTCGGTCCCGGCCGAGACGCGCTATCGCGACGCCGGCGTGGACATCGACGCCGGCGAGTCGCTGGTCGAGGCGATCAAGCCGCTGACGCGCGCCACCCGCCGGCGCGGCGCCGATGCCGAGCTGGGCGGCTTCGGCGCGCTCTTCGACCTCAAGGCGGCCGGCTTCGTCGATCCGCTGCTGGTCGCGACCACCGACGGCGTCGGCACCAAGCTGAAGATCGCGATCGAGAGCGGCCGCCACGACGACGTCGGGGTCGATCTGGTCGCGATGTGCGTCAACGATCTGGTCGTGCAGGGCGCCGAGCCGCTGTTCTTCCTCGACTACTACGCCACCGGACGCCTGTCGGTCGAAGCCGGGCGCGCGGTGATCGCCGGCATCGCGCGCGGCTGCCGCGAGGCCGGCTGCGCGCTGATCGGCGGCGAGACCGCCGAGATGCCCGGGATGTACGCCGAGGGCGACTACGACCTTGCCGGCTTCGCGGTCGGCGCGGTCGAGCGCGACAGCGTGGTGACGGGCCGCGACGTGGCGCCGGGCGATGCGGTGCTCGGCATCGCCGCCTCGGGGGTGCATTCGAACGGCTTCTCGCTGGTACGCCGGATCGTCGCCCGGACCGGGCTGGGATGGGACGCGCCGGCCCCCTTCGCGCCGGACCAGTCGCTCGCGGCGGCGCTGCTGACGCCCACGCGCATCTATGTGCGCGGCGCACTCGCGCTCTGCCGGGCCCGCCTCGCGAAGTCGATGGCCCATATCACCGGCGGCGGGCTGGTCGAGAACGTGCCGCGGGTGGTGCCCGATGCGGTGACGGTCGAGATCGACGCGCGCGGCTGGACACTGCCGCCGGTCTTCGACTGGCTGCGCCGGACCGGCAATGTCCCGCGCGACGAGATGACCCGGGTCTTCAACTGCGGCATCGGCATGGTCGTCGTCGTCGCCGCGGCCGATCGCGACGCGGCGGTCGCGACGCTGGCCGCGGCGGGCGAGCGCGCGGTCGAGATCGGCCAGGTGCGCGCGCGCCGCGACGGCGAGCCCGGCTGCGTCGTCGCCGGGACGCAAACCTGGGCCGATCCGTGACGCGGCGACGCACCGCGATCCTGATTTCCGGCCGCGGCTCGAACATGACCGCGCTGCTGGCGGCCGCGGCCAAGGACGACTTCCCGGCCGAGATCGTCGCCGTCCTGTCGAACCGGCCCGATGCCGCCGGCCTTGCCCGCGCCGCCGCCGCCGGGATCCCTGCCGAGGCGGTCGACCACAAGCTCTTCGCCGACCGCGCCGGCTTCGAGGCGGCCCTCGACGCGAGGCTGCTCGCGCACGGGGCCGACCTTGTCTGCCTCGCGGGCTTCATGCGGCTGCTGACCGCCCGCTTCGTCGAGGCCTGGCGCGACCGTCTCCTCAATATCCACCCGTCGCTGCTGCCGGCCTTTCCCGGCCTCGACACGCATGCTCGCGCCCTGGCCGCGGGGGTACGCTTCGCCGGTTGCACCGTGCATGTCGTACGACCGGAGATGGACAGCGGCCCGATCCTGGCGCAGGCCTGCGTGCCGGTCCTGCCCGGCGACGACGAAGCCGCACTGGCGGCCCGCGTGCTGGCGGCGGAACATGCTCTCTATCCCGCGGCCCTCGCGCTCTACGCCGCCGGCGCCGCGCGCGTCGCGGGCGAGCGGATCGTCTATCGCGACGGCACCGGCTTCCCCCAGACCACCCTGCTCGCCCCGGCGGCGGTCTGACCCCCGACGGCCCCTCACCCCGCAGGTGTCTGGGACAGGGTCTCGAAGACGTCGCCGGCGGGCGGCAGACCCTGCACATGCCGGCGATGCCAGAGCGCGTAGAACAGCAGCGACCAGGCGGCGAAGCCCGCGCGGCGGCCGCTGCCGCGCGCGAAGAGGGCCGCCACCGCCTCGGGATGCGCCAGCGCCGCCACGCCGGGTTGCCGGGCGACAAGCGGCCCCAGCCGTCCACCGGCCGCGGCGATCCATTCGCCGACCGGGACGGTGAACCCGCTCTTGGGGGCGAAGGGGGCGGCGGCCGGCAGGGCCTTCGCCAGCCAGCGGCGCAGGATCCATTTGCCGAGCCCGTCGCGGATCTTGAGCCGGTCCGGCAGGCGGAACGCGGCATCGGCGACGACCGGGTCGAGGAACGGCGTGCGGCCCTCGACGCCATGGGCCATCAGGCAGCGATCGAGCTTCGCCAGCAGATCGTTGGGCAGCCAGTCGGCGCAGTCCAAGGCCTGCGCGGCCTGCAGCCTCGAGCGGCCGCCGGCGGCCGCGTCGGACGCCGCCGCGGCGAAACCGTCGCGCCAGGCGCGGCCTCCCGCCGCGCGCAGCAGCCCGAGCCCGTCCAGGCTGCCGCGGCGGCGCGGCGCCCGGCCGCCCAGCCACCAGGGCCGCATCGCCGAACGATAGCGGCCATAGCCGCCGAAGATCTCGTCGCCGCCCTCGCCGGACAGCACGACCTTGATCCCGGCGCGACGCGCGGCGCGGGCCAGGATCCAGGTCGGCACGGTCGCATAGTCGGCGGCCGGATCGTCCATCGCCGCGGCCACGGCGGGCAGTTCGGCGAAGAAATCCGCCTGGGTGACCGGAACCTCCTGCAGAAGGGCACCGCAGGACGCGGCGACCGCCGCCGCCGCCGACCGCTCGTCGCGCGCCGCGGCCTCGGGGAAGAAGGCGGTGAAGGCCAGCACCGGCTGCTCGGACTCGCGCGCCATCAGCGCCAGGACGGCGGCGGAATCGATCCCGCCCGACAGGAACAGCCCGTAGGGCACGTCGGCGCGCCGGTGGACGCGCACCGAATCCGCCAGTGCCGCGTCGATCGCGGCCAGTGCGGCGGCCTCGTCGATCGCCTGCGGTCCGCCCGCGGGCAGGGCGGCGCGGCGCTGGCGCGCGACGATCCGTCCGCCGGCGACGACGAGGGTCTCGCCGGGCAGGACCCGCGACACGCCCGGAAAGATCGTCGCGCGCCCGGTCGTGAACTGCAACTGCAGCAGTTCCGTCGCCACCGCCGGATCCGTGGCGCGGCCGGCCAGACCGGCGGCGAGCAGCGCCTGCGGCTCGGAGGCGAAGGCAAGACCGTCGGCGCGCTCGGCGAAATAGAGCGGCTTGATCCCGAACGGGTCGCGCGACAGGACCAGCCGGCCCACGCCGGGATCGTGCAGGGCGATCGCCCACATCCCGCGCAGGCGGTCGGCGAAGCCCGGTCCTTCGCGGCCATAGAGGAACAGCGGCGGCTCGCAGTCGGACCGGGTCGCGAAGGGCGCGCCGGCCAGCGCGGCGCGCAGGTCGGGATCGTTGTAGATCTCGCCATTGGCCACCAGCGCGACGCCGTCCGGCGCGCGCAGCGGCTGGTCGCCCGTGGCCAGATCGACGATCGCCAGACGGTTATGGGTCATCGCGACGTCGCCGGCGCGATAGGCGCGCGACCCGTCGGGGCCGCGATGGGCGAGCGCCTCTCCCATCGCCGCGATCGCGTCGCCGGGCGGTCCGGCACCGGGGGCCGCCATGAATCCGGAAATCCCGCACATCAGGACCGCCCCGCGAGCCCGGCGAGGAAATCGACATAGGCGCCGGCCACGGCCGCCTCGGTGTAGTCCGCCTCGTAGGCGCGCCGGCCGGCCTCGGCCAGCGCCGCCGCGCGCGCCGGATCGGCCGCCAGCGCCGCCATGGCATCGGCCAGCGCCACTGCGTCGTCGACCGGCACCAGAATTCCGCTCTGCCCGTCCGCCAGCAACTGGCGCGGTCCCTGGCTGGCGGCGGCGATCACCGGCCGGCGATGCGCCCAGGCCTCGATCACGACGTTGCCCAGCGGCTCGTGCCGCGACGGACAGACCAGCATGTCCGCGGCCGCGAGCAGCGCCGCGACGTCGCGCCGCCAGCCGAGGAACCGGACGCGCGCGTCCAGCCCCAGCGCCGTCGCCCGGGCGCGCAAAGCGTTTTCCTCGGGTCCCTCGCCGGCCAGCCAGAGATGCACGGCCGGCAGCCGCGCCAGCGCCGCAAGCAGCACGTCGAAGCCCTTGTTGGGATGCAGCCGGCCCAGCGCCAGCGCCAGCACCGCCCCGTCGGGTGTGCCGAATTCCGCACGGGCGATCGCCGGTGCCGGGGTCGCATCCACGAAATTCGGCAGGTAGCGCACGCGGCCGGCGGGCCACCCCTGCTGCACCAGCCAGTCGCGCAGATCGGGCGTGTTCGCGATCAGCCAGTCGCAGCGCCGGTAGTATTTCAGCGCGTAGTAGCCGCCCAGCCGGCCGACCGTGACCGGCGCGCCGCGCCGGGGCAGCGCCGCGCAGGCGCGGTTCATCCAGCCGAGCAGGACGTCGGGCGCGAAGCGGCGGATCTCGCCCGCCAGCGCCCAGCGCGTCGCGACGTCGAGGGGACCGCCGAAGCGCAGCTCGCTGGTCGCGATCCCCGCCGCGCGCAGCGACGCGGCGCGCCGGGCGTCGCGACGTATCGCCAGATGCTGCAGAACGCCACGGCGCGCGAGCGCGATCGCCAGCCGTTCGAAGAAGCCTTCCGCGCCGCCGGCGGGCGCGCCGGCCATCGCCTGGAACAGCCGCAGCGGCGCGGATGCCGCGGGGGACGTCATCGTCGGTCCGCGAGCAGCGCCCGCGCCGCTTCCGCAACCTCGCCGACCGCCAGCGTCTCCATCAGCGCCCCCGGTCCCCGTGCGCCGCGGCGCGCGCGATCCAGCAGCTCTTCCAGGCTCGCCGTGGTCCGCAGAACGCGGCCCCGCGGCCCCCAGGGGCCGTAGCGGCGCGGATCGGTCGGCCCGAACAGCCCCAGCGTCGGCGCGCCGGCGGCGGCGGCCAGATGCATCAGCCCCGAATCGTTGCCCACGAAGAGCCGCGCGCGGGCGAAGCAGGCGGCGATGTCGAGCAGGTCGTGTCCGCGGGTCATGTCGACCAGCCGCGCCGGATCGATGGCGGCGAGCAACTCGGCCACCTGGGGGCGTTCGGCGGGCGCGGCGGCGACGATCACCCTTGCCCCGGCGAGCGGACCGCCGGCCGCGGTCAGGAGGCCCGCCAGCTCGGCGAAGCGCCGCCAGGGCCAGGATTTCGGCGGCCAGTTCGAGGCCGGTGCCAGGGCAAGGACCGGCGCGTCGCCGGGCAGCATGGCCGCGGCGCGCGCGTGGCGCGCGGGCGACAGCCATAGCCGCGGGGCCGGGGGCGGGTCGATCCCGGCCAGACGGCCGAGTTCCTCGACACGGTGCAGCTGCGCGAAACGACGACGGTCCACCAGCGCCGCGCCGCGCCGGATCAGCGAGGTCGTCAGCGAGCCGCGCAGATCGACCGCGACGTCCCAGCGCGCGGTGACCGCCATGCGCCACAGCGCCAGCCAGTGGCCCAGGAATCGTCGCTTGCGCATCGTCCAGACCCGCTCCAGCCCCGGCAGATCGGCGAAGAGCGAGGCGGCGGGCTCGCCACAGACGACGGTCACGCGCGCGCCGGGATGGCGGTCGAGAAGGGCGGCGAGCAGGCCGGTGGAGAGGATGCAGTCGCCGATGCGCGTCGCGGTGATGAACAGGATCCTCACGGACCGGCGCGCCCGGCGCTGCGCCTCAAGGCGCCAGTTCCTCGAACTCGGCGGCGGCGATCTGCCAGCTGCGGCCGCTGCGCGCGGCCCGGCATGCGGCGCTCATGCGGTCGAAGGCCTCGCGGTCGGACAGCAACTG
>JBIKLI010000287.1:0-5771 GCA_044359885.1 Alphaproteobacteria bacterium
CTCAGACGGTCGAGCCGTACCGGCGCGGCGGCCGGACGGGCAGGAGCGGGCGCCGGCGCCGAGCGGTCCTCGGCCAGTTCGACGCCCCAGCGGGACCGGTTGCGCGGCACGGCCAGCACGGTCTCGCCGATGACGCGCATCTGCTTGGAAAGCCGGACGAAGAGCAGGATGCGTCCGTCGAGCCCCGGCTCGACGCGCACGTCGCGCACGAAGGATTTCGGCCGCTCCAGACGGGCGACCAGCGCGGCGACCTCAGCCTGCGGCACATCCTTGAGTTCGACGCGCAGCGCCGGCTCGGGTCCGCGCAGGGTGGTGACGCCGACGATCGCCCCGACATTCGCTTCGACGACGACGCGCAGCACCTCGGCGGAGGCGTCGATCTGCACGGCATGGATCCGAGGCTCGGGGGCTTGCGCCAGGGCGCCGCTGGTCGCGGCGACGGCAAGCAGCAGGGCAAGCCAGGCGGCGCGCGCCGCGCGCAGCGGGCCCGTCAGGGCGGAAATGCAGGAGGATCGCATCGGGTTCGCCTTCGTCCGGCCGGCGGGAACACGGGGCATGCGGGGGGCTTGCATCGGGGTCAGCTCCGCTCCTGGACGGCCGGGCCGGTCGCGGAAGGCGACGGCGCCGGCAGAATGCGCACCGTCAGCGGCGCGGTCCGCCCGTCGGGCAGCCGGATGGTCACCCGGATATCGACCGGCTGCGACTGGCCGGCGGGCAACAGGCCGGCGATCATGCCGGTGGCCAAGTCGACGGCGATCCAGTCGGGCAACGGCGCGCCGTTGGTCAGGGTCGCCGCTTCGACGGTGCCGGCCGGCGCGAAGGCGCCGATCACGGACTGGAAGGCCCGCCCGGCCTGCGGCGACACCAGGATCGGCGTGTCGAGCAGGAAGGGCCGTGCACCCGCCCCGGTCTCGGCCACCGGCGCCTGGGACATCGGCAGGGCGGCCAGCGGGGTGTCGCCGACCGACGTGCTGGTGACGACCGGCCGGCCCGCGCCGGCATGGGCGAGTTGGGGCGCGGTGTTGTCCTGTCCGATCCGCGGGGCGGCGGCGCCGCCGCCGGTGCCGCGGACATATTCGTCGGTATCGATCCCGCGCGCCGTCGTGATCAGACCGTTGCCCGGGAACAGCATCTCGCCGGGCGGCATGTCGCGATAGGGGGTGTTGAATTGCCGGAACGCGACGGGCAGGTCGCCGATCCGCACGGGATCGTAGAGCAGGCTTTCCTCATAGATCAGGAAGCGACCATTGGGCGCGGCGACGGCCTGGCGCCCGACAAGATTGGTGAACGGCCCCTCGGCGCGCAGCAGCACGGCATCGCGCCCGTCGGCGCGGCCGGTCAGCGCCGACGCCACCGTCACGGCGCCCACGGCATGGACATCGACGCGGCCATCGGCGGAGATGCCGGCCAGCGCGGGACTGCCGAAGCCGTCATCGACCGTGCCGATGCGCAATGCCCCCGCCTCGCGGTAGATGAAGTCGCCGCCGCTGCTGGCGGCGATCGTGTTGGTCCGGTTGGCGACATTGGGCAGGCGCGCGAGCCCGACCGATTCGACGCGCAGGGCGCCCGCCGTCAGCGGCGCGGTCTGGGTCACCGTGCCGCCGGCGCTCATCGACAGCGTCCCGGTGCCCGTGCCGACCGGCTGGGCGATGGCGATCGAACCGCCGCCGCCGATGCGCAGCCGGGCCGGCGCATCGGTCGTCGAAAGCCCGGTCGTCGTGCTGGCCGCCGCGGCACCGGCACGGGTGGAGGTGATCGCATCGATGGCGAGGTCGCCGGTCCCCCGGAAATCGAAGCTTCCGGTTCCGACATTGGCCGCCAGCGTGGCCACATTGTTGCCCGCCGCCGTCAGTTCGACGCCGCGTGCGCTCTCGACGCGCAGGCGTTGCGCGGTGAGCACGGCGGCAGCGGCGGATCCATCGATCCCGCCCGTGGCGAGCGTCGTGCCAACCGCCGCCAGCGTGACCGTGCCGGCATTGCGACCGCCCGTGGTCAACGCCTGCTCCAGGACCAGCCGTCCGGCCTGGAGTGCGACATCCCCGCCGGCGGTCTGGATGCCGACCGTGGCGCCGACGGTCCCGATCGTCAGGGTGTCGGCGTCGACATAGGAAATCGCCGCGGCGGCCGGCCCCGTGGAGGCTGCGAAGACGCCGACATTGTTCGTCCCGGCGGCAAGCGCGATCGCACCGCCGGCGGAAACACGCAGCTGGGCCGCGGTCAGGCTGGCGCCCGCGGACTGGGTCACCGTCCCGGCACCGGCGGAGAGCGTGACCGCATCGAACGCCGTCACGCTGCCGCCGGTGAGGGCGATGTTGCCGAGCGTCGCCGTCACCGAGACGGCGCCAGCTGTCGCGCCGAGCGTCCCGGCGAGGGTCGCGCTGGTTCCCGACGCCACGCTCACCGATCCGGTCGTGGCAGTCACCGTGCTGCCCGCATCGAAACCGATGCTGCCGCTTGCGCTTTGCGCGACGACCCCGGTCCCGCCTGTGACCTGGGTGCCGGTCTGCAGCGTCAGGTTCCCGGTCGGGCCGGCTGCGGCCAGGAGGACATCCCGGCCCGCGGTGATCTGAGCCCCGGTATTGAGACCGACCGGTCCCAGCGTCGCCTCGACCAGTACGCGGCCCGATGCCGCAGCCAGCGTCGTGGAAACGGTGGCGCCGGTACGTCCGCTGACCGTTATCGCGCGGTCGGTCGCACTGGCACTGCCCGCGGTCACCGTGCCGGCCGAAACCGTCGCGGCGCCCGCGCTGCTGGACAGGCTCACGCGGCCGGTCGTCGCGGTCAGGTCCCGGCTGGCGGTCAGGGCTCCGACCGCCGTGACCGTCAGATCGTTCGTGCCGGTCAGGATCGGACCGGCAAGATTGGCCGCACCGTTCACCGCGGCGAGGGAGATGCCCGTGGCGGCCTGCACGCTGGCGGGCGCACCGGCGGCGACATTGGTATTGACGATCTGGATGTCGCCGCGCGAGGCGGTCGCCGACACGCTGCCCGCGGTGGCCACGACCCGACCCGTCCCGGTTACCGCGACGCCGGACCCGGCACCGGCGAGCGCCGTCTCTGCGAGCGTCACGTTGCCCGTCTGCGCCGTCACCGTGCCGGTGACGGCGACACCTGTCGCGGCGTTCCCCGTCACCCCGGTGGCGCCGGTGACGTTGCCGGCGACCGTCAGCGTTGCCCCGCTCGACGTCAGGCTGACCGCGCCCGTCGTCGCGGTCAGCGACCCGCCGATGTCGATCGCGTCGGTCGCGGACAAGGTCGCGCTCGATCCCTTGACCGCGGCCTCGGGCGTCCCGCCCGCCACCGTGATCTTCCCGCCATTCGCCGTCAGCGTCGCCGCGTTGGCCGCCGTCACCGCGGCGCCCGTCACGCCGATCGCGCCGGTCGCCGAGGTCAGCGTGACCGCGCCCGCGCTGGCCGTGATCGACTGGGTCACCGCGATCCCGGTCTTCGCGTCGATGTTCACGTCGCCGCCGGTCGTCTTCAGCGTCCCGTCCACCGACACGCTGCCGGCCGTGCTGGTGATGCCGATCCCCGTCGTCGCCGCGACCGGGTCGCTGATCGACACATTGCCAAGCGTCGCCGACGCCGTCACCGAACCGCCCTGCGCCGTCACCGGGCCGTCCAGAACGATGCCGTCGCCGGCCGTCACGCTGACGCCGGCCGACGCCTCGACGCTGCCCGTCACGCTCACCGACTGCGTCGTCGCGGCCAGCGACACCGCGCCGCCATTCGCGTCGAGCGCACCGGCCACCGCGATCGTCGTCTGACCGCTCGCCGTGATCCCCGCCGCCGCCGTCACCGTCCCGCCGACCGAAACGCCCGCCGCGCTGGAGGTCAGGGTCACCGTGCCGGCATTGCCGGCGCCGCCGTCGACGGTGGTGATCGTGCCGGCGACCGAGACGTCCTGCTTGCCGGACAGCGTCGCGTTCGCGGAGCCGATCGTGACGCCGGCTTCCAGTGTCACCGCGCCCAGCCCGGCCTGCAGATCCGCCTTGCCCGTGCCGGCGGCGATCGACCGGCTGATCCGCAATTCGTTGGTCGTCGCCCCGGCCACCCCGGCGGCGTTCAAGGTGACGCTGCCGTTCGACGTGGTGATCCCCGTGCGCGTCCCCGCGCCGATCCTGTTCGTCGCGTCGCCGACGACCAGGCCGTCGAGATCGACCACCGAGATCGCCTTGCCGGCGCCTTGCAGCTGCGCCGTCAGCGTGCCGATCTGGTTGGTGGCGTTCTGCAGCGTCACGGCGCCGGTCTGCGCCAGCAGGTTCAGCGTGCCGACCAGGATCGGCTGCGTCTGCGTGATGTCGCCCGCGCGCGCCACGAGTTCGGCCATCCCCGGTGCGGAGATCCCGTCGGTCTTCGCCACCAGCGTCGTGCCGTCCGCCCCGTCGATCGCGGCGACCGTCTCGACCAGGATGCCGGCCGCCCCGGCGAAGGACAGGCCCTGTCCGGCACCGGAGATCGAGCCGGCGATCCGTCCGACCGCGTTGTCGTTGCCCAGAACGGAGGTGTCGCGCGCGACGACCGCGAGCTGGCTGGCGGAGATCAGCTGCGCCGCCGCCGCGGTCTGGGTCACCGCGCCGGCGGTCGCCTGCAGGCGGACGATCCCGCGGCTGAGCGCCGTCCCGGCGGTGATCGCGTCGGCGACCAGCAGGTTGCCGGTCGCGGTCTGGATCGAGACGTCCTTGCCGGCCGCCTGGGTGGCGAGCGCGTTCAGCGTCAGCGTCGCGTTGTTGCGCAGCTTGATCTCGCCGGCCGAGCTGGTCGCCGTCAGCGCGCCGACCGCGTTGGTCTGCACGCGCGACAGGTCGATGTCGCCGGTCGCCGTGGCGATCAGGGCGCCGGTCGTGACCGGGCTGCCCGCCGTCTGCACGATCGGGCCCGCGAGCGCGGTCAGCGTGGCCGTGCCCGAGACGGAAAGCCCGGTGGACGCGGTGGAGATCGTCGCACCGCCGACGGCGGACGTCGCATCGGGCGTGGCGACGGTGAAGCTGTCGATCGAGATCCCCGCCGCACCGCGGAAGGTCAGCGCCCCGGTCACGCTGCCGGCCAGAACCCCGACCTGGTTGGCGTTGTCGAGCGTCGCGCCGGCGCCGGCCTGCACCGAGAGCCTGCCCGCGCGGACGATGCTGGCGCCCTGGGCGGTCACCGCGCCGGCGGCCTGCAACGCGACGGCCCCGGTGCCCGCGTCGACGATGTTGCTGAAGACGATGTTGCCCGGATTGGCCGGCACCTGGCCCTGCAGCGCGGTCGCCGAGATCCAGATGTTCTGGTCGGTGGTCTTGATCTGGCTGATCGTGACGGTGCTGCCCAGCCGGGTCGTCGAGACCGGCTGCAGCGCCAGCGAGCCGCTGTTGGCGAGGCGGATCGTGCCGGTCGCCGATTCGGCGGCCAGCGCGGTCAGGATGTTGGGGCCGGCGAGCGCGATGTCGCCGCCCGCGCGCAGCATCGCGCGGTCCGCGACGATGCCGCTGTTCGCCGTGATGGCCGCGATGCGCCCGGCCCCGCCGGTGCCGGCATCGACGAAGAGCGCGGGATCGGCGCTGCCGGTCGCGGCTGCGTCGTCGACCGTCAGCAGACCGGTGACCGCCGCGGCGGCGCCCGCGGCCTGCCGGCCGAACAGCACCGACCCGGTCGCCCCGGTCATCAGCAGGTTCAGCGGATCGCGCACCGTGGTCGCGCCATGGACGCTCAAGGTCCGTGTCGCGGCCGTCCCGGCTTCGGCGAAGCGCCCGATATTGATCTCGCCGAACCCGTCCTGGAACACGGCCGTG
>JBIKLI010000035.1:0-19430 GCA_044359885.1 Alphaproteobacteria bacterium
CAGAACCCGCCGATCAGCCCCATGCCGTACATCTGGCCCGCCTTTTCCTCGAACCGGCGGATCAACAGCATGTCGCGATAGTAGCGGAGCAGGTCGTCGGACGAGGCGTCGGGTTCGGTCGCCTTGGTCTTGCGCTTCGCGGTCGTGGGCATGAGCTTCCTCCGGGGAGGTACGAAATATCTCCCATTAAGCCATCGATGCCGGCTCCGGCAACAGATGCCACCGGTACCGATCTGATTCAGTTGTATGTTTTTTTATTTAACCGAATTCAGGTTAACTCGGCAGATCCGGCTGCAGGGCCGCGGCGGAAACTGGCGACGCCGGTTCACCGCGGCGATGGCTGGCGGTCGAGGATCACGATCTCGTCCGGACGCGCGTAGTTGAGGACGGCGCGCGCCTGTTCGTCGAGCAGATCCCTGTCGAGGCTGGCGGGGCGCAACAAGGCGACGCGCCGCTCGAGCGCCTTGCGCTCGGCCTGGAGCCCGGCCAGTTCCGCGCGCGCGGTCTGGATCTGCTCGTTGAGCCGGATCCAGGCCACGAGCCCGCGTTCGCCCTCGACGCTGTGATAGGCGAAATAACCGACCAGACAGAAGCCGATCGCGGGTGCGACGGCGTCTCCGGCACGGCGTTTGAGTTCGGCGAGCAACCCCATGACGGAGCGGAGAGAATCACGCCGGTCGTGGCCGGGTCAATGCTTTCGATCAGCAGCGGGGCAACGCGGACCGGCCGGCATAGGCGGCCACCGGCCCCAGCATCTGTTCGATTCGCAGCAGCTGGTTGTACTTGGCCAGACGGTCGGAGCGCGACAGCGATCCCGTCTTGATCTGCCCGCAATTGGTGGCGACCGCGAGATCGGCGATCGTCGCATCCTCGGTCTCGCCGGAACGGTGCGACATGACGGCGCGATAACCGGCGCGATGGGCAAGATCGACCGCCTCGAGCGTCTCGGACAGGGTGCCGATCTGGTTGACCTTGACCAGGATGGCGTTGGCGACCCCGCGCGCGATGCCGTCCGCGAGTCGCCGCGGATTGGTCACGAAGAGATCGTCGCCGACGAGTTGAACCTTGCCGCCCAGCGCCCGCGTGAGCGCGGTCCAGCCCTCCCAGTCGTCCTCGGCCATCCCGTCCTCGATCGAAGCGATCGGATAGCGGGCGCAGAGCTCCTCGTAGAGACGAACCATGCCGCTCGCGTCGAGGCGCCTCCCCTCGCCCTCCATCGCGTAGATCCCGTCGCGGAAGAACTCGGTCGAGGCAACGTCCAGCGCCAGAACCACCTGCTCGCCGAGCCTGTAGCCGGCGCCCTCGACGGCCCGCGCGACGAAGGCGAGCGCCTCGTCAGCGCTCTTCAGATTGGGCGCGAAGCCGCCTTCGTCGCCGACATTGGTCGCATGCCCCGCGTCGGCCAGACGCTTCTTCAGCGCATGGAAGATCTCGGCGCCCATGCGCAGCGCGTCGGCGAAGGTCGCCGCGCCGACCGGCGCGATCATGAACTCCTGGAAGTCGATGGGATTGTCGGCATGTGCGCCGCCATTGACGATGTTCATCAGCGGCACCGGCAGGACATGGGCGCGCGCGCCCCCGACATAGCGGAAGAGGGGCTGTCCGCGAGCGGCCGCGGCCGCCTTCGCGACGGCGAGGCTGGTGCCCAGAAGCGCGTTGGCGCCGAGACGGCTCTTGTTGGGCGTACCGTCGAGCCGCACGAGCGTGCGGTCGAGATGCAGTTGCTCCTCGGCCTCCAGACCCGAGAGGGCATCGAAGATCTCGCCGTTCACGGCATCGACCGCCTTGCGGACGCCCTTGCCGCCATAGCGGCCCTTGTCGCCGTCGCGCAATTCCACCGCCTCGTGCGCCCCGGTCGAGGCGCCCGAGGGAACGGCGGCGCGGCCGTGGCTGCCATCGGCGAGCCGTACATCGACCTCGACGGTCGGATTGCCGCGGCTGTCGAGGATCTCGCGCGCGCGGATGTCGCTGATGGCTGTCATGTCGATCTCCTGGTCGATGCGGCCGTCGGCCGACGTCAATGCCCCGCAACCGGCATCTGGATCGGCAACGCGCAGGATAGCAGACAGCCGAATTCGCGCGGGAACTCGCAACTGACGCGCGCGTGAACGGCACCTTGCCGGTCGAGGAAGCTCCCCTGCGCACCGCATGGAAAGACTCCCTCGTGCCAGACCCCTGGGTGCAGGTAGAGCCCCTGCGTTCCGTCGAACCAGAAATTGACGAAGCTTTCGGGGCGGACGTCGTCGCCCGGCAGGGCCATCGGGACGACGAAGGGTTCGCGTCGCCGCGGGAAGAACATCTGCCCGCCATCGGGATGGTAGTTGGCGTGCCAGAGCAGCACGAAGCGCCCCGGCCCGCCGCCATCCAGGGCGTCGGGCCGGCTGGCGACGCCCAGCACATAGGCTCCGCCGACCGCGGCGTTCGTTCCCTGCAGACGGCCGTCGCGCCACTGGCAGGCGAACTCGCCCTCGGTGACGCCGCCTTCGTCGCCGCAATCGGGATCGACCGGCCGGGTTCCCGCCGCGGGCCAGCGGACGATCTGGATGGCCGCGGCCTCCGGATCATCGACCAGCCGACCATAGCCGCGCAGATTGGCCGCGGTGGCGACGACCAGCGGCGCCTCGACCACGCGCAGGCCGGCGCCGATCGGCGGCGCGTCGTAGCGCGGGATGTCGGGCCGGACGAAGGGCGGCAGCGGAACCATGGCGTACGGGATCCTTTCAGGCGCCGAGTTTGGTCGCAAGGTCGAGGAAATCCGATGCCTTGACGTCCCACATCCCGCGCGAACCGTCGTCGGCGCGACGTCCGGCGCCATACTCCAGCGGCCGCGCGACGAAGCCGGTCCTGAGGCCGACCGCGGCGGCGGCGCGCAGGTCGTCTTCGTGCGCGGCGGCGAGCATGACCTGCGCCGGTTCGAGCCCCAGCATCGCGCAGGCGTTGAGATAGGCGGCCGGCAGCGGCTTGTAGGCGCGGCTGGTCTCGGCGCCGAGCACGACATCCCAAGGGATTCCGGCGCGCTTGGCCATGTTCACGAGCAGCGCGACATTGCCGTTCGACATCGTGCCCACGATGTAGCGGCGCCTGAGACGTTCCAGCCCCGCCACCGCGTCCGGCCACGGGTCGAGGCGATGCCATGCCCGCGCAAGATCGTCGCGCGCCGGGGCGTCGAGCATGCCGAGCCCGAACTTGGGCAGCAGCGCGTCGAGGCTCTCGCGATGCAGCGTGTCGAGGATCGTCCACGCGCGGCGACCCGAGCGGACCTCCTCCATCGACGGCTGATAGCGCCCGCGCCAGGCGTCGGCGAAGCCCTCGGCATCGATCGCGACGCGCTGGCTGGCGGCGGCGAGCGCGACCTCGCGGGCGATGCCGCTGCGCCAGTCGACGCAGGTGCCGAAGACGTCGAACACGACGGCCTTGAGCGTGGGGGCCAGTTGCATGATCTTCTCGCCGGTCGATGAGCCTGGGGAATCACCGCCATGGTAGGCGAGACACGGACCCTGTCCAACGCGATCGCGCAATTCCCCGCCGGCCCCGGCCGCAAGGCGCTGATCGACGCGGTGGCGCCGGTCGGCTTCGCCGGACATCTGTCGCCGGGCCAGGCGCGCATGATCGCCGAGAATGCGGGGCTCGACGCCGACGGCATGCTCGCCGCCCTGGTGCCCATGGCCGCGGCCTATGCGCGTCCGGCGATATCGGGCTTCTATGTCGGCGCCGTGGTCCGCGGCGCGTCGGGCGGGCTCCATTGCGGCGCCAACCTGGAATTCGCCGGAACCTCGCCCTGGCATTCGCTGCATGCCGAGCAGGCGGCGATCGCCCATGCCTGGGCCGCCGGCGAGACCGCGATCGAGGCGATCGCCGTCAGCGCCGCGCCCTGCGGCCTGTGCCGCCAGTTCATGATGGAACTGGGCGACCCTGAGGCGCTGTCGATCCTGGTCGCGGGCGCACCGCGCGCGAGCCTGGCCGAATTTCTGCCGCAAGCCTTCGGCCCCGCCGCGCTCGGCCATGACGGCGGCCTTCTCGCGGCGCTGCGCCCCACGATCGAACTCGAGAGCCCGGACGGCGACCCGCTGACCGAGGCGGCGCTGGCGGCCGCCCGGCTGAGCTACGCCCCGTATACGGGTGCGCAGGCGGGCGTTGCGCTGCGGCTGCGCAGCGGTGCGATCCTGACCGGCAGCTACGCGGAAAGCGCCGCCCACAATCCGAGCCTCGCGCCGCTCGCGATGGCGCTGTCGCGCCGGGTCTTCGCCGGGCTCGAAGGGGAGGACATCGTCGCCGCGACGCTGGTGGCCATGGGGCATGCGCTGGTCGACCACACCGCCGCCGCCCGGACATTGCTGGCCGCCACGGCGCCGGGCGTGCGTCTGCATCTGCGGGCGGTGGCCCGCCTCTGAGACCCGCGCAGTCAGTCCAGGCGTTCGAGGGGCGACGCCTTGGCGAGATCGTCGAACGCCCGGAGCGAGGCGAGCAGCCGCGGCATGTCGCGCAAAGCCACCATGTTCGGTCCGTCGGACGGGGCGGCGTCGGGATCGGGATGGGTCTCGACGAAAACGGCGGCGACGCCGACCGCCACCGCCGCGCGCGCGACCGCGGGGACGAATTCGCGCTGCCCACCCGAGGACGTGCCGCGCCCGCCGGGCTGCTGGACGGAATGCGTGGCATCGATGACGACCGGATAGCCGGTCTCGGCCATGATCGGCAGCGCGCGGATGTCGTTGACCAGCGTGTTGTAGCCGAACGAGACGCCGCGCTCGGTCAACAGGATGCGGGGGTTGCCGGCGTCGGCGATCTTGGCCGCGACGTTGCGCATGTCCCAGGGAGCGAGGAACTGGCCCTTCTTGACGTTGACGGCGCGGCCGGTCGCCGCCGCCGCCAGCAGCAGATCGGTCTGCCGGCACAGGAAGGCCGGGATCTGGAGGATGTCGACCGCTTCGGCCACAGGTGCGCATTGCGCGGGCTCATGCACGTCGGTCAGGACCGGGCAGCCATGACGGTCGCGGATCTCGGCGAAGACCGGCAGCGCGCGCGCGAGGCCCATGCCGCGCGCCGCGGAGGCCGAGGTCCGGTTGGCCTTGTCGAAGCTGGTCTTGTAGACGAGGCCGATGCCGAGCCCGAGGGTCATCTCGGCGAGGGCGGCACTGGTCTCCAGCGCATGGTCGCGGCTTTCCATCTGGCAGGGACCCGCGATCAGCACGAACGGCAGGTCGTTGCCGAACTCGACCGGGCCGACGCGCACCCGCCGCGGCACGACGCCGCCGCTCATACCAGCCGACTCTGCTCGACCGCCGCCCGGATGAACGAGGTGAAGAGCGGGTGCGGATCGAAGGGCTTCGACTTGAGTTCCGGATGGAACTGCACCCCGACGAACCAGGGATGGTCGGGGATCTCGACGATCTCGGGCAGGAAGCCGTCTGGGGACATGCCGGAGAAGCTCAGCCCCGCGCGCTCCAGCCGGTCCTTGTAGTTGATGTTCACCTCGTAGCGATGGCGATGGCGCTCGCGGATCGTGGGCGCGCCGTAGATCTCGCGGGCCCGGCTTCCGTCCTTGAGGAGGCAGTCATACGCGCCCAGCCGCATCGTCCCGCCCTTGTTGTCGGCGCTGCCCCGGCGCTCGACGCTGTTGCCCCGCACCCATTCCGTCAGCAGGCCGACGATCGGCTCGGAGGTCGGTCCGAATTCCGAGGAATTGGCAGAACGCAGGCCGCACAGCGTGCGTGCGGCTTCGATGACCGCCATCTGCATGCCGAAGCAGATGCCGAAATACGGGACCTGGCGCTCGCGCGCATAGCGCACCGCGGCGATCTTCCCCTCCGCGCCGCGCTCGCCGAACCCGCCGGGCACAAGGATGCCGTGGGCACCGTCGAGCGCGTCGAAGGCGCCCGGCGCCCCGGACTCGAACTGCTCGCTTTCGAGCCAGTTGAGCCTCACCCGGACGTTGTTGGCGATGCCGCCATGCGTGAGCGCCTCGGCCAGCGACTTGTAGGCGTCGAGCAGGTTCGTGTACTTGCCGACCACCGCGATGCGGACTTCGCCCTCGGGCGACCTGATGCGCCGCACGATCTCCTGCCAGCGTCCCAGATCCGGCGCGCGGGAAAGATGGGCTTCGAGAGCGAAATGCCGCAGCACTTCGCGGTCGAAACCCGCCTCGTGATACTGCAGGGGCACTTCGTAGATCGTCGTCGCGTCCAGCGCCGGAATCACGGCGTCTTCGCGGATGTTGCAGAACAGCCCGATCTTGCGCCGGGCCGAGTCGGGCATCTCGCGGTCGCTGCGGCAGAGCAGGATCGAAGGCTGGATGCCGACCGACTGCAGTTCCTGCACCGAATGCTGGGTGGGCTTGGTCTTGAGTTCGCCAGCGGACGGGATCCACGGAAGCAGGGTCAGATGCACGAACAGGGCGCGTTCGCGACCCAGTTCGTTGCCGAGTTGTCGGATCGCCTCAAGGAACGGCAGGCTCTCGATGTCGCCGACGGTGCCGCCGACCTCGCAGAGCAGGAAATCCGTGTCGGCAAGATCGGCGGTCACGAACTCCTTGATCGCGTCGGTCACGTGCGGGATCACCTGGACCGTGGCGCCCAGATAGTCGCCCCGCCGCTCCTTGGCGATCACGTTCGAATAGATGCGCCCCGTCGTGATGTTGTCGCTCTGCCGGGACGCAACCCCGGTGAAACGTTCATAATGTCCGAGGTCGAGATCGGTCTCTGCGCCGTCGTCGGTGACGTAGACCTCGCCGTGCTGATAGGGCGACATCGTGCCCGGATCGACGTTGAGATAGGGATCGAGCTTGCGCAGGCGTACGCTGAAGCCACGCGCCTGGAGCAGCGCGCCGAGGGCGGCTGCCGCGAGGCCCTTGCCAAGCGAAGACACCACGCCGCCGGTAATGAATATGAACCGCGTCATGGGCCTTTTTCCTAACCGAGAGGGCGCCGCGACCCAAGCGCCTTGAGTCGCGCGCGCGACGAATCTTTCTGTTGACGCCAGTCGGAGACTCGGATGCGCCGGATTTCAGCTGCCGGGCGTCGCCAGGCCCTTGAGCACGGTCGCCTTCGGGCCGTCCGCCGTCACCCGTCCCTGGTCGAGGACGATGACCCGATCGACCAGATCGAGCAACGCGGCACGATGCGTCATCAGGATCAGGGTCCGGTCCGCGATCTCCGGCCGCAGGCGCTTGAGCAGCCCCTGTTCGGAGGCCGCATCCATGGCGCTGGTGGGCTCGTCCATCAGCAGGATCGGCGGGCGCGGCAGCAACGCGCGCGCGATCGCGATCGCCTGACGCTGGCCGCCGGACAGACCCTCGCCCCGCTCGCGCAGACGCATGCCGTAGCCATCCGGATGACGGTCGACGAAATCGCCGACCCCGGCGATGGCGGAGACGCGCAGCATCTCGGCATCGCTGGCGTCGTCGGCCCCCAGGACGATGTTCTGGCGCACGCTGCCCGACATCAGCCAGACGTCCTGGAGCACGGCGCCGATGTTGCGGCGCAGATCGGCCGGGTCGATCTGCCGCATGTCGACGCCGTCGATCAGGATCGATCCTTCGTCGGGCCGGTGCAGCCCCAGCAGCAGGCGGGCGACCGTCGTCTTGCCGGAACCGACGCGACCGAGGATGGCGACCTTCTCGCCGGGCTGTATGCGCAGCGACAGCCCGTCGAGGCCCCCGGCGCCCTGGCCCGGGTAGCGGAAGCGGACGTCGCGGAACTCGATCGCGCCCTGCAGCCGCTCGCGCGCGACGTAGCTCGCCTCCGCCGGCCGCTCGCGCGGCAGTTCCATGAGCTCGCGCAGCGCGCGATAGGCGACGATGGTGTGGTTCACGCGGGTCAGAAGCTGGGTCAGCTGTGCCAGCGGCGACAGGACGCGTCCGGCCAGGATCGAACAGGCGATGATGGCGCCGAAGCCGATGCTGCCGGCAGCCACCATGAAGAAGCCGACCGAGACGATGGCGACCTGGGTCCCCTGGGAGACGAAATTGGAGACGTTGCCGGCGAACTGCGCCGCCAGCCGGGTCTTGAGACCGATCCGGGCCTGGCTGGTGACCGCATCCTGCCAGCGGCGTCGCATCAGCGAGCCGGCGCCCAGGGACTTGATGGTCTCGAGGCCGCCCAGCGCCTCGACCAGCACGGCGTTCTTGATGTTCCCGTCCTGCTGGCTCTCGCGCGTCAGCCGGGCCAGCATCGGCTGCACGACGAGGCTCGCGCCGATCATCAGCGGGATCGCGATCAGCGGCACCCACACCATGTTCCCGCCGACCATGCCGATGACGACCAGGAAGAGGATCGCGAACGGAAGGTCGATGAGCGTGGTCAGCGTCGAGGACGTGCAGAACTCGCGCACCGCCTCGAACTCCTTCATGATGTTGGCCAGCGCGCCGGTCGAGGTCTTCTTCGCCCGGATCTCCAGGTCGAGCACATGCTCGAACAGCGAGTCGGCGATCGCGGCATCCGCCCGGCCCCCCGCGACGTCGAGGAAATACCCGCGCAGCGTGCGGATCACGAAATCCGAGGCGAAGACGATGCCGACGCCGACCAGCAGCGCCACCAGCGTGTCGATGGCGTTGTTGGGGATCACCCGGTCGTAGACGATCATCGAGAAGAAGGACGTGCCGAGCGCGAAGATGTTGGCGAGCAGCGCCGCCAGGGCGACCTGGACGTAGATCCACCCGTTGCGCAGCAACGGACCCCAGAACCAGTGACCATGGCGCCCGCGCGGTCCCCGGACCGGCGCGAGCGAGGCGTCAGGCACCGCCACGGCGAGCGCGCGACCGGAAAAGCCGTCGCCGATCGCCGCCGCGAGCCCGTCGGCGGCGAGCCGCCGCGAGCCACCGGGCGCCGAGGGGTCGAAGATCCGCGGCTGCTCGTCGGTGGACGAGGCGTAGACGACGACCGGCCCGCGACCGGTCTCGACGATCCAGGGGCCCAGCCGGTGGTCGAGCGCCGCGAGCCCGAGGGTCCGCAGATCGGCGATCAGCCCCAGGCTTTCCAACGCCTCGACCGCGTCTTCCAGCGTCCAAGCCCCGGCCGGGCGCGACACCCGGCTGCGAAATGCCGAGGACGACATCGGGCGCTCCAGCCGCTCGAGCGCGTGCAGGATGCACGCGACGAGCGGATCGCCCGCCGGCGCGCCCGGCGGTGGCGTTTCCGGCGGTGGATCGCCGGCCTGGGCCGCAGCCAGTTGCAGAAGCTTGGCGGTCATCTTGCCTCCGGGCCGCCGGCCGGCAGGTCCGCGATCAGGTCGGACAGGTCGCCGGTCAGATGGGCCAGCCGATAGCGGGCGAGGCTGCGGTCGAACAGGGCCTCGATCAGTTCGCGCCCCGCGTCGAACAGTTCCTCCTGCACCTTCAGCAGCTCGGTGAAGCTGCCGCGGTTCATCTCCAGCTGCTCGCGATTCGCCCGCAGCGCATCGATTCCGGCGAGCACGGACTGGATGCGCGCCTCGATCGTCCGCCCGCTGTTCTCGACCTCTGCGCTGACCTGGCGGATGGACCGCTCGAGTTCGCGTCCCGCCGCTCGCTGGTCGAGTTCGGCCTTGCGGCTGCGCGCCGTGGCCTGGTTTATCCGCGCGGTGTCGGCGCCGCCGGTGTAGAGATTGTGGCGGAAGACCAGCAGCAGCGACGTGTCGGTCGCCGGCTCGCCGTCGCCGACCTGGTTGCGGCGCAGGATCCCGCCCTCGAGGCCGACATTCGGCAGCGTCCGCGCCACTGCCGCCTCCGAATCGAGCCGTGCGGCGTCGGCATTGGCCTTGGCTTCGCGAAGCGTCGGGTGACGTTCCAGCGCGGCGGCGATCGAGGCGTCGACCGAAGGCGGCGGCGGCAGGTCTTCGGGCAGGCGCAGCGCCTCCGGGCTCTTGCCGTAGACCTCGCGGTAGCCCGCTTCCGCCATGCGCAGCCGGTTCTCGATCGCCAGCTGCGCGCTGCGGGCCGCGGCGAGCCGCGCGGTGCCGCGACGAACCTCGGGCGAGCCGCTGCCGCCCAGCTCTTCGCGCCGTTCCATCAGCCAGACGATGCTGCGCCGGTCGGCGACGTTGCGCTCGGCCAGGGCCTGCAGCGCGCGCAGCCGCATGACGTCGACATGCGCGGCGATGGCGCGGGCGGCGAGCTCGCTTTGCGCCAGCTCGCGCCGGGCGAGCGCGGCGTCGAGACGGAAACGGGCAGCGCCGACCAGGGCCGTGGTCGCGCCGAAGTCGAAGACCGTCTGGCGCAGCTGCAGCCCGGCGCCCAGCCCGTTGCGCGTGTAGCCGGGGGTGCCGTTGAAGGTCGGCCCGAAACGGCGGTATCCACCGTCGCTGCTGCCGCTGATCGTCGGCAGGTATCCGGCCCAGGCCTCGTCGATGGCTCCCTTGGCGGCATCGGCGTTCTGGTCCTGGGACATGAACTGCGGATGGTCGCGCACGACGCTCGCCACCCGGCCGATGAATTCCTGGACCGGCTCGCGGCGCGGCTGCTGCTCGTAATCCTGGATCAGGTCGAGCATCGTCCGGATGACGGGATCACCGACGCTGGCCGGGGTCGGCGCGGGCGCGGCGGCAGGCGCCGCCGGAGCCGCGACCGGCGCGGCCGCCGGCCGGGTGCCGGGGCGTTGCTGGGCGTAGGCATCTGCCAGCGGCATCGCCACTGCCAGGACGCAGGCCGCCACCGGGGCGACACGGTACCAGGCGAGCGACACCCGCATTCGTCGAAAGCCGTTCTTGGCGTTGGATGTCATCGATGAAGCCGGATCTGCCGCTCCTTCAATCGTTCCGATGGCCGCCCCGCCGCACCCGCCGCCGGCCGCGTCAGCGTTCGCGGAAGGCGTTCTGCATGGTGCGGAAGACCGGCTTGGTCAGGTAGGTGAGAATCGTCCGCGACCCGGTGATGATAGTCGATTGCGCGACCATTCCGGGAATGATCGGCAGCTTGCGTCCGAAGCTTTCGAGATAGGGCGTCTGGCTCTCGATCCGCACGAGATAGGCGCTCTCGCCCTTTTCGCCGACGATGGCATCGGCGCCGACATTCGACACCTCCCCCTCCAGCGAACCGAAGATCGCGAAGTCGTAGGCGGTCAGCCGGATCCGGGCGCGCTGGCCGGCGCGCACGAAGCCGATGTCCTGCGGCGAGACACGGGCCTCGACCACCAGCCTGTCCTCGCCGGGGACGATCTCGACGATCGGCTCGCCGGGCTTGATGACCCCGCTGACCGTGGTGACGAGCACGCGGTTGACGATCCCGTTCATCGGCGCGCGAAGCTCGCTGCGATCGACCTTGTCGGACAGACCGGGCAAGGTTTCCTGCAGGGCGCGCAGCTCGCCGATGCTGCGGCTCAGATCGCCCAGCGCCTGGGACCTGAACTGGGCGAGCGTCGCGTCCTTCTTCTGGCCGATCTCCACGATCGCAGACTGCAGCCGCTGGATCGCGACGGTCGTCGATTCGACCCGCCCTTCCTGCTCGGCGAGCGCCCGGTCGAGCCGGATGAGTTCGAGCCGCGGCTCCAGACGCTTGGCGACGAGATCCGCCAGGATGCCCCGTTCCTCGCGGCCCAGCGCAAGCAGGCGCTGCGCGGTCGCCAGCGAGACCCGGGCCTCGGCCAGTTCCTTGTTGCGCTGGTCCACCTGGGCGTCGAGGACCGCCAGAGAGGTCCGCAGCTCGACGATCCGGCCGCGATGGACCGCGCTTTCCCCTTCCACAAAGCCGGGGGCCGCGCGCGCGAGGTCCGCGGGGAAGGCAAGCGGCTTGTCCTCGACCTCCGCGGTCAGCCGCGTCACGCGTGCGGACAGCGCCAGCGCCTGCTGGCGACGGCTTTCATAGTCGGCGCCGGCCTGCACCGTGCTGAGGCTCACCAGCAGGTCGCCTTCCTTGACCTCGTCGCCCTGGCGCACATGGATCGTCTTGACGATGCCGCCCTCCAGGCTCTGGACGACCTGCACCTTCGCGGACGGGACGATGCGCCCCTCGGCGAGCGTCGCCTCCTCGATCTCCCAGACGGCAGCCCAGACGAAGAACGCCAGGAAGCTGCCGAAGATCGCCAGAAGCAGGATGCTGGAGGCGCGCGCGGGATTGGCGACGCGCTCGGCCATCGCCACGCTGGACGACCGCGAACTCATCGCCCCGTCACCGGCACGGCCTGGGCCACCCTATCCATCCCGGCCCGTAATCGCCTTGCGCTGCCGGAGCCGTCATCGCTGGGCGGCTCACCGCACCGGCGGCGCCGGTACGGCCGGCTGTGCGGGCGTGGCGGGCAACTGGTCGACGATCGAGCGATTCTCGCGACCCGCGCCGGCAAGGATAGCCAGCGCCAGGCTGACGATCATGAAGGCCGTCGCCAGGATCGCCGTCGTGCGGGTCAGCAGATTGGTCGTGCCGCGCGCGGTCATGAAACTGCCCATGCCGCCGGACGACCCGATTCCGAGCCCGCCGCCCTCGCTTCGCTGCACGAGCACGACGCCGACAAGGGCGATCGCGATCATGATATGGATGACGATCAGGACCTGAAACATGACGATGAACCCGCTGATCGAAGCACGAGCACTCCGACCCCGACTACTTAGTCGCTCCAGGGACCGGAATCCAGACCGATGACGCCGCCCCAAGATCCGTTTCCGGCGACGGCCGCCGGAACGAACCGATAGGATCGCGCATGACCGACGTCTCCCGCATCCACCCCGAAAAGATCGCCGCCTATGCGGCGACCCGATACGGCGTTTCCTGGAACGGGCAGGATTTCGATCTCTGGATCGGCCGGCCCTCGGACGAGCTGCGTGCGCTCTTCGCCCGTACCGGCACCGCCAGCGCGATGTTCATCACCGCCTTCAATCCGGCCGGCAGCCGGTGCCCGGATGCCGAGAACGTCGCCGCCAACCGGCGGTTGCGTGAGGATCTCGCCCAACTCGGCCTGCCCTTCGCCGAGGGCGAGGGCCAAGGCCAGGGTGAGGCCGGCACGGAACCCTGGCCGGCCGAAAAGAGCTTCCTGGTGCTGGGAATCGGCCGGGACCGCGCGATGGATCTGGGACGCCGCTACGGCCAGGACGCCATCGTCTGGTCGGATGCCGATGCGGTGCCCGCCCTCCTGATCCTGCGCTGACTCCGGCGCTCAGGGCTGCAGCCGGAACACCACGGGCACCAGGACGACATCCTCCACCGTTGCCCCGTTGCGGCGCGCCGGCAGGAAGCGCCAGGCCCGCACCGCCTCCAGCGCCGCGGCGTCCAGCACCGGCGTGCCGCTGCTTTCGGCAAGACGCACCTCGCGGCTCGCCCCGTCCGTCGCCACCACGACCCGCAGCAGCGCCCTGCCCTCGCGCTGGGCACGGCGGGCAGCGACCGGATAGAGCGGCGACGGGTTTTCCGGCAGCGGTTGCGCCTCGGTGTCGCCGCCGCGGATCGCGGCGCCGATCGCCGACGCATCGCGACCGTCCGACGGCATCGCGGGGCCGGAACTGGCCAGGCTCGCGACCATGTCGCCGGCCGGCGCGGCGGCGGCCGGACGCCGATCCTGCGGCCGCGCAGGGGCGGGCCGGCGCGGCGCATCGGGTGGCGCCGACTGCGCCGGGCCATCCGGCGGCGGCGACGGGGGCACCGCGGCGGGTGGCCGCGGCGCCGTCGCCGGCGGCACGACGGCCGGCGACGGGGCGGTGGGAACCCGGACCGCGGGCGGCGGCGGCGGTACGCCCGGATCGGCCGGTGGCCGCGCCGTCGGCGGGGCGATCGTCGGCGGGGCGATATGCGGCGGCTGGATCGTCGGCGCCTCGATGGCCGGGGGGGCGATCCGGGCCTGGGCCAGCAGGCTGGAGCCGGGGCTCGCGGCATCGCGGATCGCGCCGCTGCCGGGCGGGCTCGGCAGCGGGCCCGGGACCGGCAACCCGGCCCCCAGTGCAGCGGGCACGGGCGCAGCGACCGGCCGCGGCGGCGCGACCAGCCCTGCGCCGGCCGAGGGGAAAGGCGCGATGTCGCTCGCCGACGCGATCTCGATCACGGGCGGTCGCGGCGCCGGCGCGTCCCCCCGCCCCGCAAGCGCGATCATCACCGCGGCGTGCAGGCCGGCCGACGCAGCCAGGGCACCGGCCAGCGCCATCCAGCCGGCACGGCCACGCAGCCGGGGAACGCCCCGCGTCCAGCGCAGCCCGGGGTCGGCGCGCAACGCGATCATGTCACCACCCCCGCGCCCGCCAGCGGCGCCCAGGGGATGAGGATGTCGGCCCCGTCGGCCACGCAGCGCAGGCCGCGGACGCCATAGACCGTGCCGAGCACCGTGTCGTCCAGCACCTCGGCCGGCGGACCCTGCGCCACCAGCCGGCCGCGATCGAGCACCGCGACGCGATCGCAGAACCGGGCCGCCAGGGACAGGTCGTGCAGCACGACGCACACGCAAGCCCCTCCCGCGGCAAGGCGCCGGAACAGCGCCATCGCCGCCAGTTGACCGCGCGGGTCGAGCGCCGCGCAAGGTTCGTCGAGCAGCAGCAGCGGCGCTTCGACGGCCAGCGCGCGGGCCAGCAGCGCCAGGGCGCGCTCGCCGCCCGACAGCGTGTCCAGCCGGCGCGGCCCGAGCCCGTCGATGCCGACCGCGGCAAGGGCGGCGGCGACGGCGGCGACCGCCGCCGGGGCATCGCTGCGTTCGCCATGCGCGAGCCGTCCCAGCGCCACCGCCGCCGCGACCGTGATCGGCCACGCGGTCTCGCCGGACTGCGGCAGGTAGGCGAGGCGCCGCGCGCGCTGGACGGGCGCGAGCGCGCCCAGCGCCGTGCCGCCGATCTCGATCGCGCCGACGAAACCGGGCACGAGCCCGGCCGCGCAGCGCAGCAGCGCGCTCTTGCCGGCGCCGTTCGGTCCGACCAGCCCCATCACCTCGCCGGCCCGGGCCGCAAGGGTGACCGACGACAGGATCGTCCGGCCGTCGACGGCCAGCCCGATCCGTTCCCAGGACACGGCCGTCATCCGCTCCCCCTCAGCCGCAGCACCTGCCAGAGGAAGAATGGCGCGCCGACCAGCGCGGTGACCACGCCCAGCTTGAGTTCCTGCGCGGCCGGCACGATGCGCACCGCGACATCCGCAGCCAGCAGCAGAGCCGCCCCACCCATCGCGCTCAGCGGCAGCAGGCGTTGCGGGTCGTGGCCGACCAGCGGCCGCAGCAGATGCGGCACGACCAGGCCCACGAACCCGATCCCGCCGGCGACCGCGACCGAGGCCCCGACGCAGCACGCCGTGCCGCCGATCGCCGCCCAGCGCAGCCGCGTCATCTCGATCCCCAGCGAGCGCGCCACATCCTCCCCCAGGGTCAGCGCCGCCAGTCCGCGCCCGGTGGCCAGCAGGAGCGCCCATCCGATCAGCACCAGGGGCAGCGCCGTCAGCGCCTCGGTCCAGGACCTGTCCGCGACCGCGCCCAGCAGCCAGAACATGATCTCGTAGGCCGCGAAGGGACTGGGGGCGAGGTTGAGGGCGAGCGAGGTCAGCGCGACCGAGAAGCTCGACAGCGCGGCTCCGGCCAGCAGCAGCACGAGCGTACCGGCGCCGCGCCCGGCCAGCGCAGCCAGCAGCAGCACCGCCGTGAGCCCGCCGGCGATGCCGCCCGCGGGTACGGGCATCGTCCCGAAGTGGAAGGCAAGAACCGCGCCCAGTGCCGCGGTCGCCGAGACCCCGACGATCCCCGGGTCGGCCAGCGGATTGCGGAACAGCCCCTGCAGCACGGCCCCGGCGAGACCGAGCGACGCGCCGGTCGTCGCCGCCAGCAGCGTACGCGGGCACCGCAGTTCCCAGATCACGGCCACCGCCAGGGCACGGCGCTGCGGATCGCCGGACAGCATGTCCCAGGGCCCGAGATCGGACGTGCCCAGCGACAGCGACAGCCCGAGCAGGACCGCAAGACCGGCGAGGGCCAGGACATGAAGGCGGCCAAGGGTCATCGCATGGCCGCCGCGATCGCCACCGCCGCCGCGGAAAGCGCGTCGTCCGGACAGACCCAGTCGCGCGCCGCGATCTCGACGCGGACCGGCACCGCCCCGGCGATCGCCGGGTGGCGGAAGCGGCCGCCGGCGAGCGACCGGACATCGCCCGGCGCGCGCTCGACCGCGATCAGGTCGGGCGCGCGGGCGACCAGCGCCTCGATGTCGAGGCTGCGAAAACCGTTCAGGTCCGCCGCAGCATTGGCGATCCCGGCGCGCGCCAGGACGTCTGCCGCCAGCGTCCCCTCGCCGGCGACCCATCCGCCCGCATGCAGGGAGAGCGCGCGGCGTCCCGGCGCGGGCGGCGCAAGAGCCGCAAGACGGTCGTCGAGCGCCGCGACCAGCGCCTCCCCGCGCTCTCGGGCGCCAAGCCGCGCGGCGAGTTCCCGGATCGCCACCCGCGCCGCCTCCAGATCGGGCACCGCCGGGACCGCGTGCACCGCGACACCCAGCTTGCGCAGCAGCGCCGCGCCCCCGCGCGGCGCGACGGTGCCGACCACCACGAGGTCCGGGCGCAGGGCCAGGATCTCCTCCGCGCCGCCCCGGTTCGTCGTCAGCCCCCGCGCGTCGTCGGCCACGGTCGACAGCGACGGATCGCCGGCCAGCGTGCTGACCGACAGGACATGCGCGCGCGGCGCCAGGCGCAGGACCAGGCGATCGGCGCAGAGATTGGCGCTGACGATCCGCCGCGGCACCTCCGCGCCCGCGACGTCGACGGGCACGACGCACGCCGCCATCGCCAGGGCGGCCCACAGGATGCGGCTGCGCCGGCCGGTCATCAGAACGTCGCGCCGATCCGGGCGACGAAGGCCCGCCCGGGCATCGGATAGGCGTTGTAGCGACCCTGGACGGTGTCGCTGGCGACGCCGTAGTCGAAGTATTTCGCGTCGAGAAGGTTGAAGGCGGACAGCGACCAGCGCAGTGCCCCGATCTCGCCGGCGAGCCGCAGGTCGACCACGTCATGGCCCGGGATCAGGGGCTGGAAATTCGCCTGATCGTTGTCGAACCTGCGGTCGCCGACGCGCCGGAGGCTGGCGTCGAACACGGCGCTGCGCGGCACGATGTCCCAGGACAGGCCGGCACTGCCCGTCCAGGAGGACACCAGCGGCACGTCGTTGCCTGTCCAGCGCCCGGCGGTGAACTGCGCCTCGGCATAGGTCACGGCGCCGCGCAGACGCAGCGTTTCCGAAACGCGATAGCCGACCGCGGTCTCCACCCCGCGCCGGCGGGTCGGGTCGAGATTGACGTTGGTGAAGGTCGAGGGGTTGTAGTGCAACTCGTTGCGCAGCCGCATCTCGAAGATGCTCGCCTGCGCCGAAAGCCAGCCCAGATCGCGGCGTACCCCCACCTCGACGTCGCGGGACGTCTGCGTGCGCAGCGCGAAATCGACCTGCGTGCCGAACGGCGCCGATCCGACCCGTTCGTCGACGTTCGGCAACCGGAAACTGCGCCCGCCGCGCAGGAAGGCGGCCCAGGTGGGCGCGAAACGATGCTCGGCCCCGGCATGCAGCGCATGATCGATCGTGTCGCGGTCGAGCCCGCGTCCCTGGACCGGCGATCCCGTGCCCGGCGCCGACGCGTCGAACCGGTCGCGCGCGACGATCGCCGTCCGCTGGATCCGCGCCCCGAAGGACAGGTCGGTGTCCGGCCGCAGCGCCAGGGTCTGCTGGGCATAGGCGGCGAGGGAATCCTGGGTCAGGTCGTAGCGATGGGCCGGCGGCGCGCTCGCATTCGCCATGCGGTCAGAGTCGTAGAGCGACCGATAGGCGTCGATCCCGAATATCGCCTTGCCCGCGAAGCCCGCGAGGCTGTTCTCGGCGACCGCGCGCGGCGTGAGCGAAAGCGTCGTCAGCCGCGTCTCGGTGTAGGGATCGAAGCCGCCGCCGAAGAAGAAGGCCGATTGCTGTTCCTTGCGACGGATGCCACCGTCGATGACGATCTCGATGCCGGGCCCGATCCGGCCGGTCCCGCCGATGGCAAGATTGATCCCCTGGCGATCGGCGTAGTTGAGCGGCTCATGGGACCCGCGCCGGTCGCTTGCCAGTTCGTTCTGCGTCGCCGAAACGCGCCGCGGACCCGGCAGCCCGAGATGCTGCGTGTCCGCCCCCAAGGTCGCGTAGGCTTCGCCGGCGCCGAACGCACGCCGCAGTTCGGCGAAGGCGCTGCGCTGACGCAACTCGTTGTTGACCCGGTATCCGGCCGAACTGATCGCCGCGGCGTTGACCATGACGGCCGTGTCGCCGACCACGCGACTGGCCGAGGCGGCCGCCTCGGCGTGGCGATAGCTGCCGAGCCCGGCATCCACGCGCAGCGCCGGCGGCTCCAGCAGGGGATTGCGCGTGACGATGTTGATCACCCCGCCCATGGCGCCGTCGCCGTAGAGCACGGCACCGCTGTTGCCGCGCGTGATCTCGATCCTCTCGATGCTGGACCGCGGGATCGCCGCGAGATCGACGCCGGCAAGATCGACGTCGTTCAGGCGCCGGCCGTTGACCAGCACCAGCGTGTTTGCGGTCGCCGCGGCGCCGAAGCCGCGGATGTCGACCGTGCTGCCGGCGCCGGCGACGCCCCCGAACAGGTTCTGGGACTGCACGCCGGGTTGGGCCGAGAGCAGGTCCTGGAGGGTTTCGCCGGGAAAACGCTCGATGTCGCGCGCCGTGAGGATCGTCGTCGACGCGCCGGTCACGCCCTCGCCCAGCCGGCTTGCCGTGACCACCGTCTCGGGCAGGGCACGCAGGCTCTGCGCCGACGCGCCACCGACGACGGCGAGAAGCGCGACCAACGCCGCCGCGCCCCGATCAAGCGATGTTCCGAATTCATTCTTCGACCCCACGACCAACGGTCCTCCCGGGCGGGCCGGACGCGCATGCCAAGCGGCGCGGCCGGCGTTGACTGGACCGAGGCGGCGCACGAAGGCCGGGAAGGACCGGGTCTGACCCCGGCCATGCGATCGGCGGACGCGCGATGCGTCCACGATTCCCCCGCCCCCGCGACGGCCAAGGGACACACCCCTCCACCCGCCGCATCGGAAACGACGTCACCGCTGCGTTCGACCGCTCCGTGTGGTGCGCCCCGCCCACCGGTTGGGTGACTGTGCAGGCAGGTCTCCTGGCTCGCGGGTCGCTGTCGTGTGCGTCCGGCCTTCCCAGTTTCCCAGTGGCCATTTCGGACGCCGACTCGCCGCTCACAGTTGCGGGGGCAGCCCGGGTCTTGGCCCGTCGCCGGACCGCACCCTGTTCCCTCTTTCCTCCCCGGCTGCCGCCGGGGAACCAGCACATGACCCGACGATCCTCCGCGCCGCCGCGTGGGTCAAGTCCGAATCGGCGCAGCGACGGGCTTGCCCCCCGACACAGGCTCTGCGATGCGGGTGGCCATGAGCGAACTATTCGCCACAGACTGCCGGCGGCCCTGGCTCGTCGCGCGATTCGGCGCAACGCAGCGCATGCTCAGCTGGTCGATGAACCGCCCGGGTTTCGTCGTCGCCCGGACCGTCGCCTGGCTCGAAGTCCGCGACGCGGATCTGCCGATCGGCG
>JBIKLI010000288.1:0-5748 GCA_044359885.1 Alphaproteobacteria bacterium
CCGCAGGCGCGACGCCTCGATCGTCCAGCGCCCGTCGCGCCGGGACAGGATTTCGAAGCGGTGGACACGCTCCATCGAGGCCGGGAAGGGCCGGACGCCCCGGCGTCAGCCGCGGCCGATGAAGGGCATCTTGGTCGCCATCACGGTGATGAACTGGACATTGGCGCTCAGCGGCAGGCCTGCCATGTGGACGATCGAGTCGGCGACCGCCGCGACGTCCATGACCGGCTCGATCGCCATCTCGCCGTTGGCCTGCGGCACGCCCTTGGTCATCCGCGCCGTCATGTCGGTGGCCGCGTTGCCGATGTCGATCTGGCCGCAGGCGATGTCGTATTTGCGTCCGTCGAGCGACAGGCTGCGCGTCAGGCCGGTCACGGCGTGCTTGGTCGCGGTGTAGGGCGCCGAGTTCGGGCGCGGGACATGCGCCGAGATCGAGCCGTTGTTGACGATCCGGCCGCCGCGGGGCGACTGTGCCTTCATCGTGCGGAACGCCTCCTGGGCGCAGAGAAACAACCCGTTGAGGTTGATGTCGACGACGTACCGCCACTGCTCGTAGGTCAGGTCCTCGAACGGGATCCCGGGCGCGGTGACCCCGGCATTGTTGAAGAGGAAATCGAGCCGGCCGAACTCGGCGCCGACGGCCGCGAACAGGGCCTTGACCGACGCCTGATCGGTGACGTCGGTCGGCACGACCAGCGCCGTCGCGCCCCCCGCGCGGCCCTCGGCCGCCGTGGCCTCCAGGGCGTCGCGGCGCCGGCCCGCCAGGGCGACGCTCCAGCCCGCGCGCATCAGCGCCAGCGCCGAATGCTTGCCGATGCCGCTGCCGGCACCGGTGACGATCGCGATCTTGCTGCTCATGTCGGTTTCCTCCGTTCGGTGCGCCAGACTTTGCGGGGCGGCGCCAGCGGAGGCAAGCGCCGAGGCGCGGTTCGTCGCAGCCCTGATCCGGGTCAAGCGCGGTGCCGGTACGGGTCTCTAGATCCGTGGCCTTCCGCCGCCGGAGGTCCGCCATGCCGCCATCGCTCCGCCTCGCGATCGCTGCTTCCCATCAGGCCGTCGCTACCGCCTTGCTGCGCCGCCTTTCGGCGGCGAGCGATACGCCGGTCGACGGTCTTTGCGTCGACGACGTCGCCGCGCTGCGCGCGGCGCTGCAGCCGCCGGGGGCGCGGGTCGCGCTGATCGACGGGGGATTGGCGGGCGGCGAGGCGCTCGCGCCGGTCGCGGCGCTGCGTGCGGCCGATCGCCGTCAACCGCTGGTGGTGCTGGTCGGGCGCTGCGATCCGCAGGCCGAGATCGCACTGGCTCGCGCCGGCGCATCGGCCACGGTCGCCTGGGCGGCGCCGACGGAATATCTGCTCCGGATCCTGCGCATCTGCGCCGTCGGTTCGACCGCGATGTCGGTGCAGGCCCTGCTCGAGGCGGCGCCGCTGCGGGTCCGCCCGTCGCTCGCCGCCGATCCGCTGCCTCCCGGGCGGCCGATCGAGCCCCTGACGGAGCGCGAGGCCGTGATTCTCGGGCGCATCCGTCGCGGGGAGAGCAACCGGACCATCGGCGACGCGCTCGGCATCGACGAGAACCGGGTCAAGATCCATCTGCGGACGATCTTCCGCAAGACCGGTGCCCGCAACCGGACCGAGGCGGCATTGCGCGCCTGCGGTCAGGCCATTTCGCCGCCACTGCCCGTGGCCGCGCCGGCGGATCGGCCGTTCGCGGCCTGATCCGGCCGGAAGATCGCCGCCGGGAGCCCGGCCAGGGGGGGGGGAACCGTCTGACCTCAGGTCCCGGAGGCCAGGGGCACTGCCTGGTGCCGGCGATCCGGCGTTCCGGGGCCAGATGCGCATGGAGAGGCGATCCGCTCCCAAGGTGCTGGAAAGCGTCATGGCCGATCGGGCAGGCTGCAGGCTCTTTTGTCCTCCGACCGGCATCCGACCATGTCCTCGAATCTCCCCGCTTCCGGCGACCGGCCGCTGGCGGGGATCCTGCATATGATCGGGGCCGCCTGGACCCTCGCGGCCATCGACGTGTTGTCGAAATTCGTGGTCGGCGCCTTGCCGGCGGCCCAGATGCTGGGGCTGCGCGCCGGTTTCGTCATGCTTCTGCTGCTGCCGTTCTTCCTGGGAGCGGGGGGCCTGACACTGTTCCGGACCCGTCATCCGGGCCTGCATCTGCTGCGCATCGGCGGCCAGTTCGCGGCGATGCTGTCGTTCTTCCATGCGCTTCAGCACCTGCCGCTGGCGATGGTCGTGGCACTCGGATTCTGCATGCCGATCTTCGTCACCGCCCTGTCGGTGCCGCTGCTGGGCGAGCGGGTCGGACCGGCACGCTGGGGGGCCGTCTGCACCGGATTCGCCGGCGCGCTGGTCGTCGTCGATCCCTGGTCGGCTGGCTTCGATCCGCTCGCGCTGCTGGCGCTGATCGCGGCGCTGGGCTGGGCGCTTGGCCAGGTCCTGCTGCGGATCCTGACCCGGACCGAGTCGGATGCCTCGATCCTTCTGATCACCAATGCCGGCCTGCTGTTCGGGCTCGGGGCCGCGGCCGCCATCGTCTGGACACCGCCGCGGCCGGTCGACGTGGGGGTCTGCCTCGCGCTCGCGGTGCTGCTGCTGGCCTCGCAATGGCTGCTGCTGCGTGCGATCCGGCTGGCACCCGTCGCGGTCGTGTCGCCGTTCCAGTATCTCGAATTGCCGCTCGCGATCGCGGGGGCCTGGATCATCTGGCGCGAATGGGCCGGCACCCATGTCTTCGTGGGCGCGGCGATGATCGTCGCCAGCGGCGTGTTCGTGGTCGTGCTCGAACGCCGGCGGGCGCGGGCCAGCGCGGCGGGCGGCCCGTGAGCGCCGCCGACCGTCCGCTCCACGGGGTCGGCCTCGCGGTTCTCGGCTTCGCGTGCTTCGGCGTCACCGACGCCCTCTCGAAGCTGGGCCTGGGATCGATGTCGACGGCCCAGATGCTGGCGCTGCGCAGCGTCGCGGTGCTGGTGCTGATGCTGCCCTGGATCCAGCGCGCCGGCGGCCTGCGCGCGCTGCGTACCCGGCGGCCGCGCGAGCAGGCCATCCGCGTGGGCTGCTCGCTGGCCTCGATGTTCTGCTTCTTCGAGGCGCTGCGGCACCTGGAACTGGCGACCGCGATCGCGCTGGGTTTCGTGGCGCCGCTGATGATGACGGCGTTGTCGGTGCCGATGCTGGGCGAACGGGTGGGCGTCCACCGCTGGTCGGCCATCGCGGTGGGCTTCGTGGGCGCGCTCGTCATCCTCAGGCCCGGCCCGGAGGGGGTCCAGCCGGCGGCGCTGCTCTGTCTGGCGGCGGCCCTGTTCTGGGCGATCAGCATGGTCTATGCGCGCCGGCTGTCCCGGGACGACCCGGAAATCGCGATGATGCTGTTCCAGAACCTCGCGGTCCTGCTGGTGATGGGCGCGCTCGCGCCCATCGGCTGGCAGCCGGTCGGGATGCGCGAAGCGGGATTGCTGGGCTTCATGGCGGTCACGATCCTGGTCGGCCAATGGTGCATGTTCCGGGCCTTCCGCTTCGCGCCCGTGGGCCTGATCGCGCCGTTCCAGTACACTGAACTGCTCTGGGCGACGATCCTCGGCTTCCTGATCTGGAACGAGTTTCCGGATCTTCCGGTCTGGACAGGCGCCGCGATCCTGATCGCCAGCGGGCTCTACGTGATCTGGCGCGAGCGCGTGCGCGCCCGGCAGACGGCGGGCGCGGCTTCGGGATAGACTGGCGGTCCATGATGCCGAAGATCCTGCCCCGAACCGCCGCGGCGCTTCTCCTGGCGGGCTGCGTCGCCGCGCCGCCGCCGGCCGCGCCGCCCGGTCCGCCGCAGTCGCCGATCGAGACCGCCGCCGCGCGCGGCGCCATGGTGGCGCTCGACGCCTGCGCCCGCTGCCATCAGGTGCTGCCGGAGCGCCCTTCGGCGCAGGAAGCGGCCGCGCCCAGCTTCATGGAGATCGCCAATCTTCCCGGCCGGACGCGCGACTATCTGCGCCGCTTCGCGACCCAGCGCCATGTGGTGCGCAGCGCCGGCGAGCCGCGACCGGTCATGCCGACCGTGTTCCTGGCGCCCGAGGACCGGGAGGACGTGATCGCGTTCCTCCTGACCTATCGCCGGCCGGATGCGCCCGATGGCGAGGCGCCCGAGCCGGTCGAAGCCTTCGAGTGATCGCCGCGGCGACGATTGCAAGCCTGCCCGCGGCTCCATAACCTCTTCCGTCCCGTCCTGTCCGGAGAAGACAACATGGCCATGCCCGCCCTCCAGCCTGTCGAGCCCGATGCGCGCGACGCCGCGATCGCGCGGCTGAAGGAGGTCTTCGGCGAGCGCTGCACGACCGCGCTGTCGGTGCGCGAGCAGCATGGCAAGGACGAATCCTGGCACCAGCCCGCCCCGCCCGACGCCGTCGTCTTCGCGCGCTCGACCGAGGACGTCGCCGCCGCGGTGAAGATCTGCGCGGCGCACCGGATGCCGGTGATCCCATTCGGCACCGGCACCTCGCTGGAAGGCCATGTCGCGGCGCTGCGCGGCGGGGTGTGCATCGACGTCTCGCAGATGAACCGCGTGGTCCGGGTCTCGGTCGAGGATCTGGACTGCACGGTCGAGGCGGGCGTCACCCGCAAGGCGCTGAACGAGCATCTGCGCGACACCGGCCTGTTCTTCCCGATCGATCCGGGTGCCGATGCGTCGCTGGGCGGGATGGCCGCGACGCGCGCCTCGGGCACCAACGCGGTGCGCTACGGCACGATGCGCGAGAACGTGCTGTCGCTGACCGTCGTGCTGCCCGACGGCCGGATCGTCAAGACCGCGCGGCGGTCGCGCAAATCCGCGGCCGGCTACGATCTGACCCGCCTGTTCGTCGGCTCCGAGGGCACGCTGGGCGTGATCACCGAGGTCACGCTGCGCCTCTACGGCATCCCTGCCGCGATCAGCTCCGCGACCTGCTCCTTCCCGAGCGTGAAGGCCGCGGTCGACACGGTGATCCAGACCATCCAGTCCGGCATCCCGGTGGCGCGCATGGAACTGGCCGACGAGCTGCAGATGAAGGCGTTCAACCTCTACGCCAGGCTGGGCGTGGCCGAGGCGCCCACGCTGTGGCTCGAATTCCACGGCACCGACGCCTCGGTCGCCGAGCAGGCCGAGATGGTCCAGGCGATCGCCGCCGAGCATGGCGGCGAGGGCTTCAAATGGACGACCTCGCCCGAGGAGCGCAAACGGCTCTGGCAGGCGCGGCACGACGCCGCCTATGCCGGCAAGGCGCTGCGGCCCGGCGCCCAGCTCTGGGCGACCGATGTCTGCGTGCCGATCTCGCGGCTGGCGGACTGCATCGTCGAGACCCAGGCCGACGTCCAGGGATCCTTCCTGCAGGCGCCGATCGTCGGCCATGTCGGCGACGGCAATTTCCATCTCACGATCATCCTCGACCCCGCCGATCCGCGCGAGGTCGAGGAGGCCAACCGGCTCAACGACCGGCTGGTGGCGCGCGCGCTGTCGATGGACGGCACCTGCACCGGCGAGCATGGCGTGGGCTACGGCAAGATCGACTTCCTCAACGCCGAGCATGGCGCCGATGTCCTCTCGGTGATGCGGGCGGTCAAGAAGGCGATCGATCCCGACGGGATCATGAACCCCGGCAAGATCCTGCGGATGTGAGGCCATGACGGTCGGCGTCGGCGGCTCGACGGCCGAGATCGAGCTCGCTCGGCTGTCGTCCATGCGCGGGACCGTGCCCGCGATCGGCGACGCCGAACGGGT
>JBIKLI010000289.1:0-5738 GCA_044359885.1 Alphaproteobacteria bacterium
AACCCCGCCAGTCCGCTCGCCAACAGCAGCGCGAGCACGCCGGCGTCGACCGCGAACCCTAGCGTCCCGACGATGGCGAATCGCAGGAAACGTGCGGTCAACGGATCAGCAGCGCGGCGCCCCAGAGGCCGAAGGCGAAGGCCGTATGGGCGAGGATGTTGAGGAGGCGGACCTGCATCGCGTTGGGCCGCTTCGACGCGGCCCAGCCCGCGCCCATGCCCGGCTGCATCAGGAACCAGCCCGCAGCGATCGTCACCATGCCGAGGATCCAGGCCGGCAGGAAGGTCGGCGATGCGGCCCAGCCCGGCCCCGCCGCGATCAGGAGGATCCCGGCGTAGACGACGCCCACGGCGTAATGGCCGATCCAGCCGATGGCGAGTTCGTTGCGCCAGGGCTCTGCCGCGGCGATGTCGTCATGGAAGACCCGGCCCTGCGCGACGTTACAGAACCAGCGTCCGGCGAGCGCCCAGTTGGACCTGGGAACGCCGAAGACGCGATTGAGCAGGATCGCCCATGCATCCATCGCGGCGGTGCCGCCGATGCCGATGACAATAGCCTTAAAAAGAAACTCGGACATCGCGCGTCTCCCCCTTGTCACCGGGCCTGCTCGGCGCGGTGCGCCGCGACCAGTGCCGCCATGCTTTCGAAGCGGAAATCGTAGCGCGGCGTCGTCCCGGGATCCATCGTCGCCCCGAAACCGCCGGACGCGTGGCGGCGATGGATCCAGGCCGAGCGCAGTCCGGCCGCGTTGGCCGGCGCATGGTCGTGGAACAGGCTCTCCGCGACATGCAGGACCTGGTCCGGCGCGATGCCGCGCCGGGCGAGCACCTCGAGCATGTAGCCGAAATTGCGCGGCGACGGCTTGTAGGAGCCGATGTCCTCGGCGACGCAGATCGCGTCGAAGCCGACGCCCAGCCGGCGGGCGCTGTGCGCGAAGCTGGCATTGTCGACATTCGAGAGGATCACCAGCCCGAAATGGCGCGAGAGATGGGCAAGCGCCGCTGCGGAGTCGGGGAAGGCGGGCCAGTCGGCGATCGAGCGCCCATAGGCCACGCATTCGTCCCAGGTCGCGGGTGCCCGCCATTCCTCGGCCAGGCGCTTGCAGACCACCGCCAGCAGATCTCGATAGGGCATGGCCGGGGTGTAGCGCTGCTGCGCGGATTCGGCGCGCGCATGGGCCTCGAGGATCGCGTCGCGCGACAGGGGGGTGGCCGCGCGCGACGCGATCGGCGCCAGCGCGGCGGACATGCCGCTCTCCCAGTCGATCAGCGTGCCGTAGCAGTCGAAGCTCAGGACCTTGAAATCGGAAAGGCGCATGCGGGCGAACGTCTCCGATCAGCACCGGTCTGCGCAAGCCAGGAATTTGTCATGACAAGACCGCCAAGGCCATGCTCGATTTACGGTCTTTCGTCAGACAGAAGACAGGGAGTCCCCATGATCCGAAGCTTGCGCGCCGGCGCCTGCGCCGCCGCCCTTCTCGCCGCCGCCTTCGCCGGCGGGGCCGACGCGAAGACCCTGCGCTGGTCCTTCCAGGGCGACATCGCCACGCTCGATCCGTACGCGCATACCGAGAGCTTCACGGCGAACGTCCTGCACCACATCTACGACCCGCTGGTGCGGCGGAACAAGGACCTCGCGATCGAACCGGCGCTCGCCGAGTCCTGGCAGGTGGTCGAGCCGACGCGCTGGCGCTTCAAGCTGCGCGCGGGCGTCAGGTTCCACAACGGCAACGCCTTCGACGCCGACGACGTCGTCGCCTCGGTCGCCCGACTGCTGGATCCGGCGGCGCGCGCACGCGGCAATCTCGCGACCGTGCTGCGGGCCGAGAAGGTCGACGCGATGACCGTCGACTTCGTCCTCCGCGGTCCATATCCGCTGCTGCTGAACGACCTCACCGGCATCTACATCATGGACAAGGAATGGCTGGAGGCGAACAACGCCACCCGGCCCGGCAACATCACCACGGGCGTCACCACCTTCGCGTCGAGCAACGCCAACGGCACCGGTCCGTTCAAGCTCGACTCCTATGTCGCCGATTCGCGGCTGGTCATGACCGTGAACCCCGACTGGTGGGACCGCCGACCCGAGCACAATCTGACCCGGATCGAATTCCGTCCGATCAAGTCCGACGCCACGCGGGTCGCGGCCCTGCTTTCGGGCGAACTCGATTTGATCGTCCCCGCGCCGCTGCAGGACCTGCAGCGCATCGCCGGCGCCCCGGGCCTCAAGGTGATCGAGGAACCGTCGCTGCGGGTGATCTTCTTCGGCTTCAACTGGCGCGACTCGCTGCAGGTGGCGCCGGGGCAGAAGAACCCGCTGAAGGACGTCAAGGTCCGCCAGGCGCTGGCCCACGCGATCGACCTCGACACGATCCAGCGGCGGGTCATGCGCGGCAAGTCGCGCAATGTCGGCGTGATGGTGGCGCCACCGGTTCCCGGCTATTCGGCGGCACTGGACCAGATCTACCCCTTCGATCCCGAGCGTGCGAAGCGGCTGCTGGCGGAGGCCGGCTATCCCAACGGCTTCAAGACGCGGCTCTCCTGCCCGAACGACCGCTACATCAACGACGAGCAGACCTGCATCGCGGTCGCGGCGATGTGGGGCCGGGTCGGGGTGACCACCGACCTCGCGATCGAGAGCAAGACCACCTATTTCCCGAAGGTCGACAAGGGCGAGACAGACATCTACATGCTCGGCTGGGCGACGCTGCCGCCGATGGACGGGTTCTCGGTGCTCTCGGCGCTCCTGGCGACGCGCAAGGACAGCCTGGGCGGGAACAATCCAAACGGGTTCTCCGATCCGCGCATCGACGCGCTGGTGGCCGCGGCCGCGACCGAGCTGGACGAGACGAAGCGTCGCGCGGCGCTCACCGCGGCGCTGAAGATCACCCGCGACGACGTCGTCTATCTGCCGCTGCACCAGCAACCCGTGGCGTGGGCCGCGCGCGCGAATGTCGACGTCGTCAACTTCGCGGACGAGTATGTCCGGCTGTGGTTCGCGAAGGTGAACTGACCGGGACCGCCCGGCCCCGCGCCGCGAGGCGCGGGGCCGGGCGCCAACCTCCGCCGCAGCGATGCGCAACACATGATCGCCATACTGGCTTCGCGGCTCGCCCAGGGGCTGCTGGTGATGCTGGCCGTCAGCGCGCTGGCCTTCCTCATGTTCCGGTTCGTCGGAGATCCGGTGCAGACGATGTCCCGCGAGGACGCGACCCCGCAGGAAAAGGCAGAGCTGCGCGTGGCGCTGGGACTGGACCAGCCGGTGCCGGTCCAGTACGCCCGGTTCCTTGCCCGCGTCGTGCGCGGCGATCTGGGAATCAGCTACCGCACGCAGCGGCCGGTGTTGCCGCTGATCGCGGCGCGCCTGCCGGCGACGATGGAACTGGTGCTGGCGGCGACGCTGCTGGCGCTGACGCTGGGCATCCCGCTCGGCGTCGTCTGCGCGCTGCGTCCGGACGGGATCCCGGCACGCGCCGTCCAGGCCGTGTCGCTGGTCGGCATATCGACCCCGACCTTCGTGACGGGGATCGCGCTGATCCTGGTCTTCGCGGTCGGCCTCGGGCTGGTGCCGTCCTTCGGCCGCGGCGAGGTCGTGGCGCTGGGCTGGTGGACCACCGGCGCCCTCACCGTCAGCGGCCTGAAATCCCTCGTCCTGCCTGCGATCACCCTGTCGCTGTTCCAGATGACGCTGATCATGCGGCTGGTGCGGTCGGAGATGATCGACGTCCTGTCGGCCGACTACATCCGTTTCGCGCGCGCCCGCGGGCTGCCGCCGGGCTACGTCCATTATCGGCTGGCGCTGCGCAACGCGCTGATGCCGGTGATCACCGTGACCGGGCTGCAGATCGGCCAGCTGATCGCCTTCGCGATCGTCACCGAGACCGTGTTCCAGTGGCCGGGCATGGGACTGCTCTTCATCCAGGCGGTCGGCTTCGCGGACATTCCGGTCATGGCCGCCTATCTGCTGTTCGTCGGCGCGCTGTTCGTCGCGCTCAACACGCTGGTCGACCTGGTCTACGTCCTGGTCGATCCGCGGCTGCGCGCGAGCGTCGCATGATCGCGGCCGGCCTGCGCAATCTTCCGCCGTCGGTCGCGCTGGCGGCCCTCGTGGCGCTGCTGATGCTGCTCGCCGCCGCGGGCGCGCCGCTGATCGCGCCGTCCGACCCCACGGACATCCGCAGCTTCAACCTCGCCGATTCCGAGATCCCGCCGGTGTTCATGGCCGACGGCGACCGTCGTTTCCTGCTCGGCACCGACAACCAGGGTCGCGACATGCTCTCGGCCATGCTCTACGGCGCTCGGGTGTCGGTCGCGATCGGCGCCTGTGCCGTCGGCATGGCGGCGCTGCTGGGCGTGACGCTGGGACTGGTCGCCGGCTATGCCGGCGGGCGGACCGACGCGGCGATCATGCGCGTCGCCGACGTCATCCTCAGCTTTCCGACCATCCTGCTGGCGCTGCTTGTCGCCGGCATCGCGCGGGCCCTGCTGCCGGGCGCCGATTCCGCACGGCTCGCCCCGCTGGTCCTGATCGGCGCGATCGCGGTCCACGACTGGGTGCAATATGCACGCACCGTGCGCGCGGCGACGATGGTCGAGAGCGCCAAGGACTACGTCAAGGCGGCGCGGGTGATCGGCCTGCCGCCGTCGCGCATCCTGCTGCGCCACGTCCTGCCCAACGTCGTCGGACCGGTGCTGGTGATCGCGACCATCCATCTCGCGGGCGCCGTCCTCACCGAGGCGACCCTGTCCTTCCTGGGTGTGGGCATGCCGCCGACCTATCCCTCGCTCGGCACGCTGATCCGCATCGGCAACGAGTTCGTGTTCTCCGGCATCTGGTGGATCGCGACGCTGCCGGCGGCGACGCTGGTGATCCTCGTGCTGGCGGTGAACGTCGTCGGCGACTGGCTGCGCGACCGCTTCAACCCGAAGCTTCGGGGTCGCCCATGAGCGCGACCGACCCGGTGCTCGACATCGACGGCCTGCGCGTCCTCTACCCGCGCGCGCACGCGGCGCCGCTCGTCGCCGTCGACGGCCTGTCCTTGCGCATCGGCCCGGGAGAGATCCACGCGGTGGTCGGCGAATCCGGCGCGGGCAAGAGCACCGCCGGCAACGCGGTGCTCGGCATCCTGGAGCCGCCGGGCCATGTCGCCGCCGGCCGCATCCGCATCGCCGGTGCCGAGATCGATCCGCGCACGGGACGTGCGCCGGGCGTCGTTCCCGGCCGCGACATCGGCGCGGTGTTCCAGGATCCGATGACCTCGCTCAATCCGCTCTTCACGGTCGAGAGCCAGATCGGCGAGGCGATGCGCCATCACCTGGGCCTGGGCCGTGCCGAGGCCCGGCGGCGCTCGCTCGAACTGCTGCGCGCGGTCGGCATCCCGGAGCCGGAACGGCGGCTCGGCTACTATCCGCACCAGCTGTCCGGCGGTCAGCGCCAACGCGTGGTGATCGCCGCGGCGCTGGCCTGCGATCCACGGCTGATCATCGCCGACGAGCCGACGACCGCGCTCGACGTCTCGGTGCAGGCGCAGATCCTGGCGCTGCTGCGCGAGCTGGCCGACCGGCGCGGAGTCGGCATCATGCTCGTGACCCACAACATGGGCGTCGTCGCGGAGATCGCCGACCGGGTCACCATCATGCGCCATGGCCGGATGGTCGAGAGCGGTCCCGTCGCCGCCGTGCTCGGCGCGCCACGCGATCCCTACGCCCGCGACCTGATCGCCTCGGTGCCGCCAGCCG
>JBIKLI010000290.1:0-5733 GCA_044359885.1 Alphaproteobacteria bacterium
AGCGCGATCTCATGATAAAGTATCGCCTGCACTGCCAGGGAGAACCGCACGACCCCGGTTGCAGGCGGGCAGGGCAGGCGACGAGGCCCGACGACAGCACCGGTCAGGAAAGCGATCTCGACGCAGGCCCAGATCAGCAGGGTCCCGACGAAACCCGCATAGGCGCCATGCGTCGTCGCGGCCTCGTTCGAAAACGCAACCAGCAGGGCCCCCGTGATCGCAAGCACGCAGCCGGCCGCGACGCTGAAGGGAAAACTGCGGCGCGGCAACCGGTCAAGACGCATGATCGCGGCCGTGCCGATCCACCAGGCGGCGATCACCGCACCGGCTGGCATGAGGAAGGCCGCGAGGGTGTCCACGGATTCCTTCCCCTCACCACTGGGGAAGCATGCGAACGTTCGCCCGCGGGGCGACCTCGACGGTCGGCAGCAGGAACAGGCGTCCGATCGTCAATGCGGCCGCCGCGGCGCAACCGACCCGCTTGAGTGCACCCAGGACGCCGCCGCGCATCTTTGCGGCTTCGTTCGCTTGCGAGATCGCGCACAGGCGATCGAGGCCTCGCTTGAAGCGAGGATCGTCGATATCGAGCACGAGCGGGAAGATCTGCTTGCAGCACTCGTTGGTGATGCGAAACACCTTGAAGCCGTAGTCGGTCGGATCGAAGCCCAGGGCGGCGCTCATGCGCGGACGCATGTGATCGCGCACGTACATCGTCGCATAGACGGCGAGCAGGAAAAAACGGATCCAGAGACGATTGCGTCCGCGAAGAAGTTCCGGCTGCGCGCGCATCATCAATGCGAACGCCTCGCCATGGCGGAACTCGTCGTTGCACCACTGCTGGAACCAAAGAAAGATTGGATGGAACCGGAGCTTCGGGTTTCTCTCGAGTTGCCTGTAGATCGTGATGTAACGAGCATATCCGATCTTTTCCGACAGATACACGGTGTACATGATGAATTTCGGAGAGAAGTACTTGTACTTCTTGACATCCCGAAGCAGCTTGAGATCCACCGCGAGGTCGAAATCGCGCAGCGCCTGGTTGATGAAATTGGCATGCCGGGACTCGTCGCGGCTCATGAGCCCGAACAATTCGCGCATGCGCGGATTCTTCGCGCGCTTCATGATCTCGGCGTAGAGGATGCAGCCCGAGTACTCGGCCGTGCAGGAACTGACAAGGAAGTCGAGAAACTCCTCGCGCAGATCGTCCGGCAATGCCGCGACCTCGGCGCGGAAGTCTCGGTCGCGGTCGAAATGCTCGACATTCGCGTCCTTCCGGAACTCCTCCATCATCTTTTCCCACTCGCTCTCCACGGCGGAGATGTCGATGCGATCCATTGCCGCATAGTCGGTGGTGTAGAAGTTCGGCGTCAGGACCGTGCTTTGCCTCGCACGCGCGGTCGATTCGTTGAGCACAGGTGCAGCCGCGATGTCGGTCATCGGTCGTCTCCTGTTTCCAGATCGTCCGAACGCGGCAGCAACCGCGCGAAGGCGTTGCGATTCGTGGTCCCGAAGGCCCGCAGATCGACATGCCGGCCTGTCGCCGGATCATCGAGTACGAGACGTCCGTCATGCCACAACGTGAGCCGAAACGGCATCTCCGGCCCAAGGGCCAGTTTCTTGCGATCCCGCACCAGCCCCCTCAGCGTTGCGCGAGCAAAGCCGTCCTCGCCTGGCGCAAATCGGGCAAACACCTGGTTTTCCCGGGCATCGACGACGTCGATACCGCCATCTTCCTGATCGACGAAACGCATTTCGCGGATCACGGCTGCCGCGCCGTCGGTTCCGGCGATCGCCAGATCCGCGTCGGACTCGAGGCCGCGCCCGATCGCTGCACCGATCACCGACGCCGCCAGCATCGCCGCCGCGCCGATCAGCAACGGACGAGGGATCGCGGACTCGGTCCGGCGAAGCGGTCGGACGTTCATGCCGCGCTCGGCGTCAGGGTTCGAACCGGCCGCGGTGCCGGCTGGGCGGGCGTCCCGGTCGGGGCGGCAGCGCCCCCAAGCGCCACGGCAAGCTTCTGCGACACCGTATGGACATCATGAACGCTGCGCAGCACGGGCTCTGGCCGGGCAAGTTTCCATCCGCGCACATGCGGCCAGAGGGCAAGATACGCGATGCGCTCGCCTGGACGCAGCGTCAGCGCGATCTCGCCCGTGCCTTCGCGCGTCGAACGCATCGCCGCCGCATCGATCCGGGACAGCGGAAGATTGATCGAAATCGGCAAGGCCAGCCCGACCCGGAGAACGAAGCGACGGTCCGTCAGCGTGTAGACGGTCGTCCGGGCGACCAATTCGGCATAGCCACGGACAAGTCCGAGAGCCACAAGCGACAAGGCTCCGAACGAGGCCGCTGCCGCCGAGACTTCGCGCACCGGCGCCCCCTCCAGCGCCGTCGACACGACCGCCCACATCACGAGCACCACGAAGTATCCCGTCAGATGTGCGAGTTTCAGGAAGCGGAACGCGAAATCCGCGGCATCCGGCGCGCCCTGCCAGATGATGCGCTCTCCGGGCGGCAGCCTCTTGGGAAGGCCACGAACCGGCTCGAAATCGAAGTCGTCATGGCTCACAGCAGCGGTTCCGCTCTCGTCGGGGTTGCATAAAGGGTGCCCGCGCCGAAATAGGCCATCACCTTCTCCTCCTCGAGCATGGTGATTGCGTCCCGCGACTTGATCGCCGGCACGCGCGCGAACTGGGAACCCAGAATCGACTCGACTGTCACGCGGCGCGCATCGGCATCGACCCGGGCGAAGTTGACCGGGAGCAACACGCTCCGGCCACCGACATCGACCTCGAAATAGCGAAACAGGACTTCGGAGCGGTCGACCCAGGCGTCGACGATCGTGCCACCCTTGGCGCCGTCCGCGCCGATCACCGAGAACCCCCGGGGGTCAGGATCTTCCGAAGCGACGCTGAATTCCGGATCGGCACGCAGAGGGACGATCTTGACCCGCCCATCAGCCGTCAGGTCGGGCTTGTCGGCGCGCCGGGCCCACGACCCTGGCCCCACCCCAGCGGTCATCGGATCGCCGTTTGGCTCGATCGGCGCCCCGGGGAAGGCAGCGATCGGCGTGCCGTTGACGATCTCCGGTTCCTCCTTGCGAGGAGCCTGGACGGTCGACCCATCATGCAGAAGATATGTCTTCGGCTTGGGAACGGGGGGAAAGCCCTGCACGGTGACGTAACGCGAGCGGTCCGATTCCAGCGGGTAGCCTTCCCGCTTGTTCTCCCGATGAAGGTAGTAGATCAGCGCCGCAAAGAACGCCCAGAACAGGTAGAGCGTGACCTGCGCAACGTCCAGGTAGCTGCCTAGAGATCCTTTTTCCATATCTTCCTCCTTGCGTCCGGCTCAGCCTGGAAACTGGGCCATCCCGAAACGCGTCGCACTTTCTCCTGCCTTCCTTCGTGAGTGCGATGCCAGCGGTCCGAGGATCGCAAGCGTCAGGAAGAGCAGGAGGATTTCCAGGTGATAGACAAACGTGTATCCGGCCAGCGCGCCCGAGACCGACGCGACCATGTCGGCGACGATGCCTCCGGCCGCGATCGCGACGCCGGCGGCCGTAGCCTGGACGGCTCCCCACGCACCGAGCGCGATTCCAAGATCGTCGGCAGTGCCGAGTTCCATCGCCGAGGCCAGCGTCGCAAGCATGAACAATCCTCCGCCGAAGCCGATTCCGCCGACGCCGAAGCGAAAGAGACCGATCGATTCGACGGGTGCGGAGAGAACGACGGCGGCGAGCGACGCGATGCCGACAAGAACGCCTGCCGCGGCAAGCCGCGGCGGGTGGAAGCGACGCTCCAGCAAGCGAGCTGAAACGACGAAGGCGGACAGCGCCCCGATGGCCGCGACCGCCGTCAACTGGGTCGTCGCCCCCACGGAAAGACCGAGGACCTGGCCCCCGTAGGGCTCGAGCAGGATGTCCTGCATCCCGAAGCCAAGCGTCCCCGCCCCGCTGGCGACCAGCAGGCGGCGCGCGCCGGGCCGCCGCGCAAGGGTCCTCCACGCATGTGCGAAGCCCGGTCGCGTCCGATCATGCCGCGTGCGGAACGGATCCCGGGGCTCCTGCTTCCAAAGAGCAACGACGTTGAACAGCATCGTTGCGACGGCAGCGCCCTGGACCACCTGGATCAACCGAAGCGGATCGAAGTCGCCGAGCAGCCGACCGAACACGAATCCGCTCACGACCGTTCCGACGAGAAGCATCATGTACAGCAGAGCGATCACGCGAGGACGCTTCGCCTTGGGCGCCAGATCGCCTGCCAGGGCAAGCCCGGCGGTCTGCGCCGTCGCGATGCCGGCGCCGACGAGGAAAAACGCCAGTGCGGCACCGACATGACCGACCCAGGCCGGCCCGGAACCGGTTCCGGACATCAGGAGCAGCGCGAACGGCATGATCGCGAAGCCCCCGAACTGCAACAGCGTTCCCATCCAGATGAACGGCACGCGTCTCCATCCCAGATAGGACCGGTGTGTGTCAGACCGATGCCCGATCAGGGCACGAAATGGAGCAACCACGACGGGCAACGCAACCATGGCTGCAACAAGGGCGGCAGACATGCCGAATTCGACGATCATGACGCGGTTGAGCGTCCCGTTGAGGAGCACCAGCGCCATGCCGGCCGAGATCTGGAACAGCGACAGGCGAAGCAGTCGGCCGATAGGCAACTCCGTGCTCGCCGCGTCGGCGAAAGGCAGGAACCTCGGACCGACCGCCGTCCACAGCCTCGAGATGCGCGCCGTCGCTCCGCTCATCTTGCGACCAGCTCGACTGCCTGCGACTGGTAGAAGCCGCTGGCGACATGCCGCGTCCGGCCGGCGGTCCATCCCATCAGCGCAGGTTCACCGGCGATCGCGGCGCGAAGGGCCGCAGGCTTGACCGGTTCGATCGCGGGCGCCCGGTCTGCTCTCGGGAAAAGGCGACCAAGCGCGTGCATGACAGCGAGCGCGCTGGTCCGGGGCGCGAACGTGAAGGCGACCGACCCCGAGCAGGATCCTGCCAGGGCGCCGAGCACGCGAACGGCGTCTTCGAGCCGGTAGTGGATCAGGGAATCCATCGCAACGACATAGTCGAACGGCCCGAGCGCAGCGGCCTCGGACATGTCGCCGACCCGGAACTCCACCCTGCCCGCACCGAGATCGGCGGGTGTTCGCTCGCGTGCAAGCTCCACGAGGGTCGCCGAGAGGTCGACAGCCACGACATGTGCGCCTCGGCGCGCCGCCTCCACCGCCAGGGCGCCGGTACCGCAACCCGCATCGAGCAGCCGCGCACCGCGCAGGTCTGCCGGCATCCAATCCAGGATCGTCGTGCGCATCCGCTCGCGGCCGGCCCGCACGGTCGCGCGGATCCGCCCGACTGGCGCGTCGGACGTCAGCCGCGTCCAGGCCTGGACGGCAGTGCGATCGAAATAGGTCTCGATGCGCGTGCGTTGCTCGCGATAGCTGGCCGTCTGCATCAGTCGTACCCCAGCAGGTCGAAGATCTCGCGATCCTTGAGCGATGTCGCGGCCAGGGGCTCGACGCCACCCCACAGCTTCTCCGCCAGTTCGATGTAACCCTCCAGGACACGGTCCAGCTCCGGCGACCGATCCATCTCGAAAAGCGTCGCCTTCTTGAGCCGACTGCGCCGTATCGCGTCCAAGTCGGGGAAATGCGCCAACGTGCGCATTCCTGAAGCGGCGTTGTAGCGTTCGATCTGGTCGACGCCGGCGCTTCGGTTGGCGATGACGCCCC
>JBIKLI010000036.1:0-19261 GCA_044359885.1 Alphaproteobacteria bacterium
CAGGCCGATATGCGGCGACAGCACCAGCAGAAGGATCAGCGTGACCGCGGCCCAGGCGAGCGCGCTCTCGGCGGACGAAAGCTTGCGGCGCGCAAGGCCGCCGCCCCCGCGCTGCGTCGTCGCGTAGTCGCGTCCGCGCATCGCGACCGCCGAGAGCCACATCGCGACGACCGAGGCGACGACCAGCACGACCGAGATCACGTAGCCCATCGGATCTGCGATCCCGATCGACGTCACGCGCAGATAGGCCTGCGGGGCCAGCATGTCCTTGACGTTGAGCAGCAGCGGGGTCGCGAGGTCGTCGAAGACCTTGACGAAGACGAGCGATGCGCCGGCGAGATAGCCCGGCATGGCGAGCGGGAAGACGATCCGGCGGAACAGCCGGAAGCCCGTGCTGCCGAGATTCTGCGCCGCCTCCTCCATCGCCCGGTCGATGTTGCGCAGCGCCGCCGACAGGTTGATCAGGATGAACGGGAAATAATGGAGGGACTGGACGAAGATGACGCCGTTCAGCCCCTCCATGAACGGGATCTTGAAGCCGAGATGCTCGTCGAGAAGCAGATTGACGCTGCCGTTGCGGCCGAACAGCAGCTGCATCGCCACCGCGCCGACGAAGGGCGGCATGATCAGCGGCAGGAAGCCGAGGGTCTGGACCAGCGCGGCGCCGCGGAAGGCGAAGCGCGTGGTCACTACCGCAAGCGGCAGCGCCAGCGCGGATGCCCAGACGACCGACATCGCCGAGACGTAGACCGAATTCCAGAACGAGCGGACGAAGAGCTCGGTCCGGAAGAAGTCGGCGAAGTTGACGAGCGTGAAGGCGCCGGTGCCCTTCTCGGTGAAGGCGACGTACATGACCGTCCCGACGGGCAGGACGAGGAAGACGGCCAGGAACGCCGCGATCAGCGACGCGGCGGCGACCTGCCCGGCGGAGGCGGACCTCACCGTGCGAGCTTGAGCGCCTCGTCGGCCTTCTGCCGGGCCTGGGCATAGCGCTCGCGGCCGAACGCGGCCCATTGCTGTTCGAGTTCGGCCTGGCGCGCTCCCTTCTGGCTGCCGCCGCCGAAGGCGGCGCGGATCTCCGGCGACGCGGCCTGGGCGGCGGTCACCGGCATCGCGGCGATCAGGTCGCGGGCCTCGCTCGCCAGCCGGCGTGCGGCCGGATTGTCCCGGCGGGCCAGCGCCGCGTCGACCTCGTGCAGCGTCTTGGTCGCCGCCTTGAGGGCGTCGAGCTGGAACGAGATCAACTGGTCGAAGAGCGTGTCGACCGCCGCCGTCCGGCTCTCGGACAGGTCGGCGTCGAAGGGCAGCAGGCGACCCAGCCGCGGATCTGTGAACGGGTTCGGGTAGTCGGCAGGCGCCTTTGCATAGACCGACGGATTGACGGGCAGACGGCGGATGCTGGGCTCGAGCAGCACTTCCTGGCCGGCCGGCGACAGCAGGAACTCGACGAAGGCCTCGGCCGCGGGCCGGTTCGGCGCGCTGGCGACGATGGCGACGTTGGCGGGCACGATGGTGCTGACGCTGGGATAGACGAACTTGACCGGGAAACCGGCGGCCTGGGCGGAGAACGCGAAGAAGTCGATGACGATCCCGACGCCGACCTGGCCCGAATTGACGGCCTCGGGCACGCCGAAGCTGCGCTCGGTGACCTGGCGGAAATTTCCGGCCATCTCCTTGATCGTGCGCCAGCCCTTGTCCCAGCCTTCGCCCTGCAGGATCGCTTCGATCGTCAGATGCGTCGTGCCCGAACGCGAAGGCGCCGCGATCGAGACATGGTCATGGAAGACGGCCTTGGCGAGGTCCTGCCACTCCTTGGGTTCGGGAAGGCGATTGGCGCGCGCGTAGCGCTCGTTCCACATGATGCCGTAGCCCGAGGCGGCGAAGCCGAAATAGAAACCGTCGCGGTCGTTGATCGGGTAGGCGCCGACCTTTTCAGGAATTCCGGTCGCCTTGGGCGTGTAGCGCTGCAGCAGGTTCTTGCCCTTCAGCACCTCGAACGCATCCGGCGCGGAGGCCCAGAAGAGGTCGACCTGGTTGTTGGCCCGGGTCTCCTCCAGGAACTTCACGCCGGCATTCGTGTTGCGGTTCTGGACCTCCAGCGAGACGCCGGGAACGGCCCTCTCGAAGGCCCGCTTGATCGGGTCGGTGACGTCCTTGGCGAAGGACGTGACGACGGTCACCTTGCCGGTCTGCGCAAGGGCCGCCTCGCCGGCGGCGAGGAACGCGAGGGCGGACAAGGCAGCCGTCAGGGCGCGGCGCTGGATCATCTGGCGTCTCCCGGAGATTTTCCTTGGATCTGTAACATAGGTGTCATCGAGACGTTGTCGAGCGCGTCAGGCGGATGTCAGGCCGGCATTGAGTTTCGGGACCTCGACCCGGACGCTGACATCGATGGGCGAGCGGCAGGCCTGGTTGACGCGCACGTCGCCGATGGCGCTGATCAGCATGAAGGCGTCGGGCGGCGACAGCGCGAGCCGCTCGCCGAGCAGCCCGATCATCCCGCGCACCGCGATCTCGGAAGCCTCCTCGTAGGTCGGCGCCGAGGCTGCCTGGATCAGAAGATCCGGGGTCTCCATCCACGGCCACTCTCGCGCCGCGCCCTTGACCACCTGCAGCCTCAGATGGACGCGCGCGCCGATTTCCACGCCGGTGCCGCAGACCTCGCCGTCCCCCATCGACGCGTGGACGTCGCCGACATAGAGATGCGCGCCCGGGACCCGCACCGGCAGATGCACCCGTGTCCCAGGCCTGATGCGGTTGTTGTCCATGTTGCCGCCATGGCGCCCGCAATAGGCGCTGCCGATCGGCGGTCCCGCGGTCGCGGTCGCCAGCACGCCGACCATGGGGCGCACGGGAAAGCGAAGCCGGCCGAAGGCGATCATGCCGTCCTGCACCTGCACGATCTTCGCCTCCGGCTGGTTCACGAGGTTCCGGACCAGGCCGAAATCGGGCTTCACGATCAGGAAGCCGTAGTCGTCGAGCGCGATGTCGAGGATGTCGATCGCCAGCGCGTCGCCGGGCTCGGCGCCGCGCACCCGGATCGGACCGGTCGCCGGGTTGGTCTTGGGGAAGGGATCGCGGAAATCGGGTGCCGAGAGCATCACCTCCTCGGCCTTCCTCAGCCGCCCGGTCCGGGCGTCGTGCGTCTCGACCATCAGTTCGGCTGGCGCATCGACCTCCAGCAGCGGCGCGTCGGCCGCGTCGATCTTGTACGAGACGCTTTCGCGTCCGAGGTGTCGAAGCTGCGGGCGTGCCATCGCGTTCTCCATGCGGGACTGGTTCAATTCTAGGGGGTCGGCCGGCCTGCGGTCGACAGCCGCGCCGTGCGATGCGAGACTCCCGCAAGCGGATGCGCAAGGAACCCGCCGATGATCGCCATCTACGAAGCGCGCAAGATCCTGACGATGAATCCCGCGCGTCCGGTCGTGTCCCATGTCGCCGTGCGCGACGGGATCGTGCTGGGCGCAGGCACGCGCGAGGAACTGGCCGGCTGGGGGACGCATTCGCTCGACCGGCGCTTCGTGGACAAGGTGCTCATGCCCGGGCTGGTCGAGGGGCATAGCCATGCCTCCGAGGGAACGCTCTGGCGCCATGTCTATGTCGGTTTCTTCGACCGGCTCGATCCGGAAGGCCGGACATGGCCGGGTGTCACGTCGATCGACGGCTTGGTGGCCCGTCTCGCCGCGGCCGAGGCCGGGCTCGCGGATCCCGGGCAACCGCTCTCCGGCTGGGCTCTCGATCCGATCCATTTCGGCGACCGTCGCGTCGTCCGCCGGGATCTCGACCGGGTTTCGCCGACAAGGCCGATCGGCGTCATGCACGCCAGCGGCCACATCATGAACGTGAACAGCAAGGCGCTGGAGCTCGCCGGGATGCTGCGCCCGGGCATCGATCATCCCGGGGTGCCGCTCGGCGAGGACGGGCTTCCGACCGGCGAGATGAAGGGGCCCGACGCGATGACGCCGGTCGGGCGCCATGTCGGCTTCGAGCGCGATCTGCTGTCGGCGGACGAGGATGGGTTCCGCCGTTTCGCGCGGCTGTGCGTGCGCCGCGGCGTGACCACGGCCACCGACCTCGCCAATCCGCTGCCTGACGCCGCCACCGGCATGATGCTGCGCGTGGCGGGCGAGGAGGGGTTCCCGGTCCGCATCGTGGCCCTGCGGCTCATGCGCGGCATCTCGCCGGCTGACGTGGTCGCGCATGCGCTCCAGCTGCGCGCACGCAGCATCGAGCGGCTGCGGCTCGGCATGATCAAGGTGGTCGCGGACGGGTCGATCCAGGGCTTCTCGGCGCGGCTGCGCGCGCCTGGCTACTTCAACGGCGCGCCCAACGGGCTTTGGTATGTCGCGCCCGAGGAACTGCGCGAGGTCTACGCGCGCGCGCTGGCGGCCGGCGTCCAGATCCATACCCATACGAACGGCGACCAGGCGACCGAACTGGCGCTCGATTCGCTGGAGCAGGCCCTGCGACGGCACACCTGGCCCGATCACCGCTTCACGCTGCAGCACTGCCAGCTGGCCGACGCGGCGCAGTTCCGGCGCATGAAGGCGCTGGGCATGTGCGTCAATCTGTTCCCGAACCATCATTTCTTCTGGGGCGACCAGCATTACGCGACGACCGTTGGTCCGGAGCGCGCGGAACGCATGAACGCCTGCGCCACGGCGCTGGCGACCGGCGTTCCGCTCGCGATCCATTCCGACGCGCCGGTCACGCCTCTGGGCCCCCTTTTCACCGCCTGGTGCGCCATCAACCGGCGCACGGCGAGCGGGCGGATCCTGGGGACCGCCGAGCGCATCGGTGTCGCCGATGCGCTGCGGACGATCACCCTGGGTGCCGCCTGGACGCTGCGGATGGATGGCGAGGTCGGTTCGATCGAATGCGGCAAGCGCGCCGATTTCGCCGTGCTCGAGGACGATCCCGAGACGATCGGCGCGGAGAACCTCAAGGACGTCCGGATCTGGGGCACCGTGCTCGGCGGGCGGGTGCAGGAGGCTGCCGCCCTTTGAGCGCGCTGCCCGTCACGATCGTCGGCGGTTATCTGGGGGCCGGCAAGACGACGCTGGTCAATGCGCTGCTGCGGCGCGCCGGCGGCCGTCGGCTGGCCGTCCTCGTCAATGACTTCGGCAAGCTGCCGATCGATGCCGACCTGATCGAGGGGCGCGCGGGCGACATGCTCTCGATCGCCGGTGGCTGCATCTGCTGCAGCTATGGCAGCGACCTGCTCGGTGCGTTGCTCGATCTGGCCGCGCGCTGCCCGGGGCCCGACCATGTGCTGATCGAGACCAGCGGGGTGGCGCTGCCGGGCGCCGTGGCCAGGTCGCTCGGGCTGGTCGCGGGGCTGGCGCTCGACGGAATCGTCGTGCTGGCGGACGCCGAAACCCTGCCGATGCGCGCGGCCGACAGCTTTCTTGGCGACACGATCGCGCGCCAGATCGAGGCCGCCGACCTGCTGCTGCTCACCCGGCTCGACCTGCTGTCCGCGCCGCAGGCGGCCGCGCGCGGCGACTGGGCGCGGGCCCGCTGGCCGGGCTCGCGCATCGTCGAAGCGGTGCATGGCGACGTACCGCCGGACCTCGTCCTTGGCCTGAGCCGCGGCGACCGGCCGCTCGCGCCGGAGCCGGCACATCTCCTGCCCGGCTATGCGACGGTGACCCTGGCGCTGGACGGTCCGGTCGCCGATGTGCCGGCCTTCGCCCGGGCGCTGGCCACGGCCAGCCCGGCGCTGCTTCGCGCCAAGGGTTTCGTCACCGGGATCTCGGGCGCGCGTTTCGCGATGCAGGTGACCGGTCGACGCGCGCAGGCGTCGCCGGCCCCGCCCGGTACGGCGTCGCCCGATGTCCTCGTGTGCATCGGTCTTCCCGCGATGACGCGGGCGGCGCTGTTGGCGGCGCTGGGGCCGCTGGCGTCGCTGCGCGAGATCGCGCCGGCGGCGTCGCGTCGCTGGCCGGCGCTGCCGGAGCCCGGCGGGACATGATGAAGGTCCGGGTCCGGGGTATGATCGTCGCCGGAGCGACGCGGGAGGTTTTTCGATGACGCCGATCACCTACGACCTCCGCGGCCGGTCCGCGCTCGTCACCGGCGGTGCCTCGGGCATCGGCCTGGCGCTGGTCGTCGAACTGGCGCGCGGCGGAGCCACGGTCGCGTTGAACCATCTGGCCGGGGATCCGCGCGGACCCGAGCAGGTCGCGTCGCTGCGCGGCGAGGGCTTCGACGTCATCGGCGCCCCCGGCGATGTCGGCGACCCCGGCGATTGCGCGCGCATGGTGGCCACGGCCATCCGCGATCTCGGGCGGCTCGATTTCCTGGCCTGCAACGCCGGAACGCCCGCGACGCGCACGACCGTCCCGCCCGCGGAACTCGACCGGCTGACGGAGGACATGTGGAACACGTTGATCCAGGTCAATCTGCTGGGCGTCTTCCGTTGCGCGAAGGCGGCAGCGCCCGCCCTCAAGGCGGCGCGCGGCGCGATGGTCAGCACGGCCTCGATCGCCGGCATCGACAGCCCGGGCTCGTCGATGGCCTATGGCGCGACCAAGGCCGGCGTCATCAGCCTGACCAGGAATCTGGCGCGGACCCTCGCGCCCGAGGCGCGCGCGAACGCCGTGGCACCGGGGGCCGTCGACAGTCCCTGGATGGTGGAGTGGACCGACGCGCAGCGCGCCAGTTCGATCGAGAAGGCCCTGCTCAAGCGTCGCTGCGCGCCGCGGGATCTCGCCGAGGTCATGCTGTTCCTGCTTGCCGGGGCCTCGATGGTGACTGGCCAGACCGTCGTGGTCGATGGCGGCCTGACGCTGGGATAGGCGTGGCGTCCGCATGCCGCCGGGGCTGTCGCGCCGCCGCCGCGGATGCTAGCGTCCACTACGCTGGTTTCGGGCCCTGGCTCCACGGATCTCGGGGGCCAGACCGCCGCCGCTTCCCCTGACCTTGCGCGAGTAGCCACGACATGACCGCCCCAGCGCTGCCCATCGTCGATACGCATCAGCATCTCTGGGATCTCGACCGTTTCTCGCTGCCCTGGACACGGTCGGTTCCGGCACTGAACCGCAGCTTCGTCACGCGCGACTATCTCTCGGCGATCGAGGGCGTGGGCGTCGTCAAGTCGGTCTACATGGAGGTCGATGTCGAGCCGTCCCAGCAGGTGGCGGAAGCCCGGCGTGTGTTCGAATTGTGCCGGATGCCCGGCAATCCGATGGTCGGTGCCGTGATCTCCGGCCGGCCCGGGGGCGAGGGGTTCCGCGACCATATCCTCCAGTTCAGGGACGACCCCTTCCTCAAGGGCGTGCGCCAGGTGCTGCACGGTGGCGGCACGCCGCAGGGCGTCTGCCTTCAGCCGCGTTTCGTCGAGAGCGTCAGGCTGCTCGGCGAACTCGGACTCCGCTTCGACCTCTGCCTGCGTCCCGGCGAGCTGCGCGATGGCGAAAGGCTGGCGACGCTGTGTCCGCAGACGCGTTTCGTCCTGGATCATTGCGGCAACCTGGACGTCAACGAGGGCGAGACGCCGCGCCGTCGCGCCTGGGAGGACGGGCTGAAGGCGCTGGCGCAGTTGCCCAACGTGGTCTGCAAGATATCCGGGATCATCGCCACGGCCCGGCCGGGCTGGACCGTCGAGCAGGTGCATCGCAATTTCGTCTTCGCGATGGAAACCTTCGGCCCCGACCGGCGCATGTTTGCCGGCGACTGGCCGGTCTGCACACTCGGCGCTTCCTTCGCCCAGTGGGTGGGCGCCCTGAAGCAGATGGCCGCCGGCATGGGGATGTCGGTCGCCGACCAGCGCAAGCTGTTTCACGACAACGCGGTGCGCTTCTACGGTCTCGTCGACAAGCCGGCCTGAACCATCCCGTCGTCGCCGATCAGCCCTTGACCGAGCCGGCGGCGAGGCCGGCGACGACATAGCGCTGGGCGGCGATGACGAAGACGACGATCGGCAGCAGCTGCAGCGTCGCCGCCGCGAACAGCAGGCCCCAATCGACGCCCTCCACCGTACTGAGGATCTCGCTGATCACCAGCGGCGCGGTCTTGGCGTCGCGCGTGGTGAAGATCAGGGCGAAGAAATACTCGTTCCACGAATAGACGAGGACGAAGACCGAGGACGCGAACACGCCGTTCGCGGAGAGCGGCAGGATGACGCGCAGCAGGATCTGGCGCAGTCCGGCACCGTCGACGAAAGCCGCCTCCTCGAGTTCCCGGGGGATGCGCTCGATGAACGCCTTCATGATCCATGTGCCGAGACTGACGAAGAACGTGGCGTAGATCGCGACCAGCAGCAGATGCGTGTCGTGGATCCGCAGCCAGTTCACGACCGGAAAGAGCGGCAGCGTGACGACGATCGGCGGCAGCATCCGGACGACGATCATCGCGAAGGCCGCGCCGGTCAGGATGCGGCTGCGGTAGCGGGCGTGGACATAGCCGCCCAGCGTCGCGGTGGCGACGGTCAGCAGCGTGGCGCCTACGGTCACGATCAGGCTGTTGGCCATGTTGGCGAAGAAATCGGGCCACTTCTCCCAAAGCCGCACGTAATGCTCGAGGGTCGGTGAGAAGACGAAGGAGGGCGGGGTCTCGAAGATCCGGTGTCCCTCCTTGAAGGACGACAGGACGACGAGAAGGATCGGGAACGCCGACCACGCGACGGCGAGCGCCGCCAGCAGCGACCGGATGCACTTCGCCGCGAGGCTAGATCGCATCGCGCGTCATCCGCCGGTACATCTGGACCAGATAGGGCATGGCGATCGCCAGCGACAGCACGAGCATCGCGAAGCCGGTGGCCGCGGCGACGCCGAAATCGTGGTACTTGAACGCCTGCCGGTAGAGATAGACCGCGAGCACTTCCGTCATCCGCGCCGGGCCGCCCTCCGTCAGCAGCCAGATCTCAGCGAAGAGCCGCATGGCGGTGATGTAGCGGAACAGGAGCGCGATCAGGATGGCGGGCACGATCAGGCGGAACTTGACGTGCCGGAAGATCTGCCATGCCCCGGCGCCGTCGACGCGGGCCGCCTCGATCAGCTCGCCGGGGACGGTCAGGAGGGCCGCGTAGAGGATCAGGAACGTGAACGGCGCGTGCATCCAGATCGCCATCGCGGCGGCCACGCCCAGCGCCGCGACGGGATCGCCGCCATAGTCGATCTGCCCCAGTCCGGCGGCCGCCAAGGCGTAGTTGATCATGCCGATGTCCGGCTCCAGCATGTAGCGCCACATGACCACCGCCGAGACCTCGGTGATGGCGTAGGGCGCCAGCAGCGCGGATACGACCAGGGGCCGGAACGGGACCCAGCCCGCGACCAGCAGCGCCAGGCCCAGGCCGAGCAGCAATTCGCCGTACACGACGATGTTGACGACCACGAACGTGTTGATCGTGGCGCGCCAGAAGGCCCGGTCGCCGAGGATGAACAGGTAGTTGGCGAGACCGACGAATTCGGGCGCGCGCCCGTAGGTGTAGCGTTCGAGGCTGAGCCAGAGCAGGCTTGCCGCGGGCAGGATGATCACGGCGGCGAGCATCAGCTGCGCCGGCGCGATCATCAGGTAGTGGGCGGGACGAAGTCGGTGCATGGCGTCGCCGCCGCCCCGGGCGGACCGGGGCGGCACGCGAGTCTCATGTCTTGGGCAGCAGCGGGTCGATGCGCGCCTTGGCGGCGTCCATCGCCTGTTGCGGCTCGGTCTGGCCGAGCATGGCGCGCTGCAGTTCCTCCATGTAGATGTCCATGGCCTTCGCCGCGTTCTCGAAGCCCGGCAGCACCAGGCGCGCGGAGGGCAGCACCGCCTTCTCGAAGTCCGACCATGGCGCGAGTTGGCGGACGTCGGGATGGTCGTAGGCGATCGGGCGTACCGGACCATTGCCGTTGACGGCGGCCCTGATCGTGCTTTCGCGCGACGACAATTCCTTGATCAGCGCCCAGGACAGCTCCTTGTTGCGGGCGTTGCGGGGGATCGCCATCGCCCACACAGAGGTCTTGGCGGGCGCCGGCGTTCCGGCGGGCAATCCGGTCGCCGCGGCCATGGGCAGCGTCACGACCTCGATCGCGCCCGGGAACTTGCTCTGCCGGGCGTCGTTGTAGTTGACGAAGCGCCCGAACGGCTGGTTGGTCATCGCCGCGCGACCCTGCTGCATCGCGGTGATCACCTCTTCGGTCTTGAAGCTCATCACGTTGCGGGCCAGCACGCCCTTGCGATACCAGTCGCGGACCAGCGTCGCCGCCTTCACCGATCCGGCCTCGTTGCAGACGACGCGATAGTCGGGGGTGATGAATTCGCCGCCGAAGGCGCGGATGAGGTCGACCATCGCCGAGGGATCGTCCATCGACAGCGCGTAGCCGTTCACGCGGCTGCCGTCGCCGCGCGCATAGGTCAGACGTTCGGCGAGTTCCGCGATCTCCTCGAGGCTGCGCGGCGGGGCCGTCACCCCGCGTTCGCCGAAGAAGGTCCGGTTGAAGAAGAAGCCGTGCGTGGCGTGCCGGTAGGGGATCGCGATCATCCGGCCGCGATAGGTGTGGGCCGCCTTCATCCCGTCGCCGATCTCGTCGAAATGCTCGATCGGATCGCGTTTCTGCCATTCGCCCAGGTCCTCGAACAGCGAGGCGATGTGGGGGCCGCCATAGCGTTCGAGCAGGAAGGCGATGTCGACATTGCCGTCGGCGAGCGAGGCCTCGCGGTAGACGCGCTCGTGCACGCCCTCGACCGAGAACGTGATCCATTCCACGTCGAGGCCGGTGCGCTGGCGCCAGCCAGCGGTCGAATCGCCGCCCTTCGCGCCGGTCGCCACCGCGCGGTGGACGGCATGCGACATGATGGTGAGCTTCGCCGGCCTGCCTTGCGCGATCGCCGGGCCGCGCGCGGCCATCGCACCGATTGCGCCGATCGCGCCGGCGACCGCTCGCCGGCGTGTGGGGGCGATATGCGTCATCTTTCTGTCCTCTCCTCCCTGTTGCACGAACGGCCTTGGTTCAACCGATCGTCTGCCGCTCGAAGACGAATTGGCGCGCGGAGGCGATATGCCGTTCGATCGCCGCCCTGGCGGCCGGCGCGTCGCGCCGCGCGATCGCGCGATAGATCTCGCGGTGCTCCTCGACGATCAGGCGGCGGCGCGCCTCGGGATCCTCGAGACCGGGATAGCGGAGTTCGACCGGGCCGGCGCCGATCAGGTTCGGGATGGCTTCGAGGGTCACCGTGAAGAACGGGTTTCCGGTGGCGCGGGCAACGGCGCGGTGGAAGCGGAAGTTGAGTTCCGGTGCCAGGTCGGGCGCGAAGCGCGCATGATCGGAATCGGCCTCCGCCAGGGCCTCCTCGATGGCGCGCAGATCCTCTGCCGTGTGCCGGGTCGCCGCCAGCCAGGCGGCCTGGCCTTCGACCGCGATGCGGAACTCGTAGCTTCGCTCGAGATCCGCGACCGAGCGGATCGGCGGGTAATGCAGAGAGCCCGGTTCGGGGCCGCGGACGACGACCCAGCCCGATCCCTGCTGCGAGCGAAGATGCCCTTCCTCGCGCAGACGGATCAGCGCGGCGCGCACCACGGTCCGCGACACACCGAACCGCGTACAAAGCTCGGCTTCCGTCGGCAGCTTGCGTTCGCGCGGAAACTCGCCACGGACGATCAGGCGCAGCACCTGCTCGTGGACGCGATCGACCAGGGTCGGCCGCGCGCGTTCCGCCGGGGTGGCGGTCTGGCGATGCTGGGCGGCGGCCATGTCAGGCCGGTCGTTCGCCGCGGGTCACGAGGCGGTGCATCCGCCTGTTGCCCTGTCCGCGGAACGAGTCGCGCCGGTGCATGGTGCAGCGATTGTCCCAGACGACGAGGTCCCCGACCTGCCATTGCTGTGCCCAGGTGTTCTGGGGCAGGGCAGCCAGCGCCCAGAGCCGGTCGAGCAGCGCCTCGCTGCGTGCCAGAGGCAGTCCGGGGACATAAGCGCCGAAGCGCCGCCCCAGATAGAGCGCCTTGCGGCCGGTGACCGGATGGGTGCGCAGGATCGGATGGATCGGGCCCGGCATCTCGCGCGGGTCGTCTGTCTCGATATCCGCATAGCCCGGGCGTTTGCCGCCCTGGGCGTTGTGGCTCGCCTGATGCTTGCACCGAAGACGCTCGACCGTCGCGCGCAGCTCGGCCGGAAGCGCGTCGCAGGCGAGGTACATGTTGGCGAAATGCGTATCGCCGCCGCTGGCCGGAATTTCTCGGGCAAGCAGGAACGTGAAACCGGCCGGTTCGTCCTCGAACCCCAGATCGGTGTGCCAGTTCAACTCGCCGTCGCCGTGCTCGCCCACGGCTTGGCCGGCCTCGACCATGTTCGAGATCACCGTCACCAGCGGCGCGTCGGCCATGTAGACGCGCCGGCTGCGCGTATAGTCTGGCGACCCGCGAAGCGGCCCGAGCCGTGCCGCGAAGGCCTGGAAGTCGCGGTCCGACGGGCCGGCGCCCCGGAATCGCAGGACCAGATGTTCCGCCAGAGCTCGACGCACGACCTCCAGATCGGCGTCCGACATCGAGGCGATATCGGCGCCGACGACATCGGCACCCAGGGCCGCGCCAGTCGGGCGCACGGCGATATGCGTCGATGAAGTCGTCACCGCTTGGGTCAACATCATTTCCCCCATGCCTAAAGAAATTACAAATTTATACTATCAGTGAGTTTTTTGAGTCAAATTGAAAGACGATCGGCCCGCCGAGACGGTTCCCTCGGTGCCTGTGCGGAGGCGCCGCGGACGACGGGACGTCGCCGGTTGCCCGCGCTAGACTGCCGGCCATGACCGACGAGGATGCCTTGCGACGCGCCATCGCGCTGGCGGTCGAGAACGTCGCGCAGGGCGGCGGCCCGTTCGGCGCCGTCGTGATGCGCGACGGCGCGATCGTCGGCGAAGGCGTCAATCGCGTGACGCGAGACAACGATCCCAGTGCCCATGCCGAGATCGTGGCGATCCGCGACGCCTGCCGGCGACTGGGAACGTTCCGGCTCGACGGCGCGGTCGTCTATTCGAGCTGCGAACCCTGCCCGATGTGCTGGTCGGCGATCCAGTGGAGCCGTGCCGGGCGCCTCTGCTTTGCGGCCGACCAGCATGCCGCGGCGGCCGCCGGCTTCGACGACGCGTCGTTCTGGCGCGAGGTGGCGGCGCCGGTGCAGGTCCGGGCGCTGTCCTGGCGGCGGCTGCTTGCCGAACAGGGCCATGCCCCCTTCGACGCCTGGCGGGCCAAGTCGGACCGGACCCCTTACTGATCGCAAGGGAGCCCGGCCGTGACCGATTTCGCGATCGCCGCCGTCGGTCTCGTCGCCGGTCTTTTCGTCGGGCTGACCAGCATCGGCGGCGTCCTCGTTCTGCCGGCTCTCGTCCTGATCCTGGGCATGTCGCCTCATGCGGCCATACCCGCGACGATGGTCGCGTTCATCGCGCCGGCCGCCATCGGCCTGCTGATCGTTCATCGTCAGGGCCAGATCGACACGCGGGCCGGGGCGGCGCTCTGGTCCGGCGCGGTTCCCGGTGCATTCCTGGGTGCCGCCCTCCTGCCCTGGATCCCGGGTGGGGCGCTCCTCTGGGCGATCGCGGCGATGCTCGCGGCGAGCGCCGTGCGCGCCCTCGGGCGGCGACCCACGATGTCCGGCGGCGACAACTGGCCGTCCGCGACCACCCTGGGCCTGTCCGGGCTTGTGGTCGGCATCGTCTCGGCGCTGACCGGGACGGGCGGGCCGGTGACCCTGATGCCGCTGCTGAACTGGCATGGTGTCGGCCCACGTCGCGCCGTCCCGCTCTGCCAGGCGATCGCCCTGCCGATCGCGGTCTTCGCGAGCTTCGGCTACGCGGTCGGCGCCGATCTCGACTGGCGGCTGGTCGGCTGGCTCGCCGCCTCCACGACCTTGGGCGTCGTGGCGGGTGCCCGCGCCGCCACGCGCGTCGCGGCATCCGCGCTGGCGCGTCTGATCGGCGCAATGATGGCGGTCTCGGCGGCCTTGATCGTCCTCCGGCTGCTGGCGGGCTGACCGTTCTGCCGAACGTGTCGGCTGGCGGCATTGCGTCGGCCGGGGGGAGGAACTAGCTTCGTTGGCCTCGTTTTCCGCCGGACCGGATCATTCGCTTGCGCTATGTCTCAACGCGCGGCGGCGCCAAGCCGCTCGCCTTCGACGATGTCCTGCTCGCCGGGCTCGCGCCCGATGGCGGGCTTTATGTGCCGCGCGAACTGCCGCGTCTCGGCGCGGCGCAGCTTGCCGATCTCGCTGGCCGGCCCTATGCCGAGATCGCGTTCCGCGTGCTTCGGCCGTTCGTCGGCGGCGCCATCCGGTCCGACGACCTCGAGGCGCTGGTCGCTGACGCCTATCGCGATTTCGGACACGCGGCGGTCGCCCCCCTCAAGCAACTCGGCCCCGACCTCTTCCTTCTCGAACTGTTCCACGGCCCCACGCTTGCCTTCAAGGACTACGCGTTGCAGGTGGTCGGCCGGCTCTTCGATCACGTGCTGAAGAAGAAGGGCGCGCGCGTCACGATCGTCGGCGCGACGTCCGGCGACACCGGATCGGCGGCGATCGAGGCCTGCCGGGACCGGGACGCGATCGACATCTTCATCATGCATCCGCGCGGGCGCACGTCCGAGGTGCAGCGCCGGCAGATGACGACCGTGCTGTCTCCCAATGTCCACAACATCGCGCTCGAGGGAACGTTCGACGATTGCCAGGATCTGGTGAAGGCGATGTTCGCCGATGCGCCGTTCCGCGATCGCTGGCGCCTTTCGGCCGTGAACTCGATCAACTGGGCGCGGATCGCGGCGCAGGTGGCCTATTACGTGGCCGCCGCGGTCGCGCTGGGCGGACCGCGTCGTCCCGTCGCGTTCACCGTGCCGACGGGCAATTTCGGCAATGTCTATGCCGCGCATGTGGCGCGGCGGATCGGGCTGCCGGTCGAACGCCTCGTCGTCGCCTCGAACCGCAACGACATCCTGTGGCGGACGATCGCACGCGGCGACATGTCGCTCGCCGCGGTCGAACCCAGCCTCAGCCCGAGCATGGACATCCAGGTGTCCAGCAACTTCGAGCGCCTGCTCTTCGAGATCTGGGGACGCGACGGTGCCGCCGTCGACCGCCTGATGCGCCGGTTCAGGGCCCAGCGTCGCGCCACGATCCCGGCGGTGCGACTGGCCAGGTTGCGCGCGGGCTTCGCTGCGGCGCGCTGTTCCGATCCCGAGACCCTGGAGACGATCGGCAGGGTCTGGCGGCAGACCGGCGAGATCCTCGATCCGCACAGCGCGGTCGCCGTTCATGCGGCCGGGCCGGCGGTGCGATCGCGCGGAACGGCGATGGTGGCGCTGGCCTGTGCCCATCCGGCCAAGTTTCCCGATGCGGTCGAGCGTGCGACCGGGATCCGGCCGGCCTTGCCGGCCCGCCTGGCCGACCTGTACCAGCGGCCGGAGCGCGTGTCGGTGCTGGCCAACGATCTTGCGGCGGTCGAGTCCTTCGTGGCGTCGCGGGCGCGGGTGCGATGACCGTCCATGTCTCCCGGCTTCCCAACGGTCTGACCGTCGCCAGCGACCGGATGGATTCCGTCGAGACGGTGTCCGTGGGCGTCTATGTCGACGTCGGAACCCGTCACGAGAGCGCCGAGACCAACGGGGTCGCGCATATCCTCGAGCATATGGCCTTCAAGGGCACGACGACGCGGAACGCCCGCGACATCGCCGAGCAGATCGAGGCGGTGGGTGGCCAGATGAACGCCCATACCGGGCGCGAGCAGACCGCCTACTACGTGAAGGTGCTGAAGGACGATCTGGCGCTGGGTGTCGAACTGATCGCCGACATCCTGCAGAACTCGGTCTTCGACCCCGAGGAACTGGAGCGCGAGCGCGGCGTGATCCTGCAGGAACTGGGGCAGGTCGAGGACACGCCCGACGACGTGATCTTCGATCGCTTCGGGGAGGTCGCCTATCCCGGCCAGGCGGTCGGCCGGCCGGTGCTGGGCAAGGCCGAGATCATCGGCTCCCTGCCGCGCCAGGCGCTGGTGGATTTTCGCGATGCTTTCTACGCCGCGCCGCGGATGGTGCTCTGCGCCGCCGGCAAGGTCGACCACGCCCGCCTGCTCGATTTGGCGGCCGCGCAATTCGGCCGTCTGCCGGCCGCGGCGCGCGAGGGACTCGTCGCGGCCCGGTGGAAGGGAGGCGAATATCGCGAGGAAGACGAACTGGAGCAGGTCCATCTGACGATCGGCTTCCCCGGCGTGTCCCATACCGACCCGGATTTCTGGTCGGCGAACGTGCTTGCGACGATCCTCGGGGGCGGGATGTCCTCGCGGCTATTCCAGGAGATCCGCGAGCGCCGCGGGCTCTGCTATGCGATCTCTGCCTGGTCGAGTTCGCTGACCGATGGCGGTCATTTCGGCGTCTATACCGGGACCGGCGCCGATGCGGTCGCGGAACTGGTCCCGGTCCTGGCCGAGGAACTGCGGACCATCGCCGCGACACCGCCGCCGGAGGTGGAGATGGGCCGGGCCCGGGCCCAGATCCGGGCCGGTCTGCTCATGGGGCTGGAGAGCACCTCGGCGCGGATGGATGCGCTGGGCAGCCAGATCCTGACCTATGGACGGCCGCTGCCGCCGGATGAAATCGTCGCGCGGGTGGTCTCGGTCAGTGCCGCGGACGTATCGGCCGTCGGCCAACGGCTTTTCGCCGGGGCGCCGGCGATGGCGGCGATCGGGCCGCTCGCGCGTCTGGAGGGCCTGGACCAGATACGCCGGAGGCTGGCTGCCGGCTGATCTGCCGGCGGCGCTCCGGATCAGGCCCGTCCGGCCGTGCCCGAAAGCGAGGCCAGGGTGACGCGCAACTTGGCCAGGGCGCGTTCCCATTTGGTGTCGAGGTCCCGGTCGAAGACCAGTCCCTGGTCGGCGGGCACGTGGAGCCAGCCATTCTCGGTGATCTCGCGCTCCAGCTGGCCCGGTCCCCATCCCGAGTAGCCGAGCGCCAGGATCGAGCGGGCCGGACCTTCGCCCCGGGCCATCGCCTTGAGGATCTCGATCGTCGCGGTCAGGGCGAATCCGCGTTCGACCTTGAGCGTGTCGTCGCGCAGATAGTCGTCGGTATGCAGGACAAAGCCGCGACCTTCCTCGACCGGGCCACCGGCGAGAACGTGGAATTGCTGCGCGTCCGGGCCACGTTCGATGTCCAGCTGCTCCAGCAGATCCGGGAAAGTCAGTTTTCTGAATGGCCTGTTGATGACCAGCCCCAGCGCGCCCTCGGCGCTGTGGGCGCAGAGATAGATGACCGACCGCTCGAAACGCGGGTCGCCCATCTGGGGCATGGCCACGAGCAGTTGGCCAGCAAGCGACGCGACGGCTTTTCTTCCTCTGGGCATCGGATTGTCCGTGTCTTGCCGGAAGCGGATTTCAGCTTACCTTAAGGGCGGCGCGCGGGCATGCGCCATCTCATGGGAGACGGCGGGACCCGCGGTCGAGGCCGGGTGGCGCGACGCGAGGCCGGAGATCGGTGCGCCCGCGACGGGCGGCCGGAGCGGCCTTTCGCGCCTCGGCATACATAAAGGGAAGGACAGACGGATGATCAAGGTTGGCGACAAGATTCCGGCCGTGAAGCTCAAGACACGCAGCCAGGGCGAGATGAAGGACCTGACGACCGACGATATCTTCGCCGGCAAGCGTGTGGCCCTGTTCTCGGTGCCCGGCGCGTTCACGCCCACCTGTTCGGCCAAGCATCTGCCAGGCTATGTCCAGCACGCCGACGCGCTGCGCGCGAAGGGCATCGACAGCATCGTCTGCCTTGCGGTCAACGACGCCTTCGTCATGGAGGCCTGGGGCAAGGACCAGCAGGTCGGCGACAAGGTCATGATGGTCGCCGACGGAAGCGGCGATTTCGCCAAGGCGACCGGTCTGGAACTGGATCTTGTCGCCAATGGCATGGGCGTACGCAGCAAGCGGTTCTCGATGCTGGTGGAAAACGGCGTCGTCAAGACGCTCAATCTCGAAAAGCCGGGCGCGTTCGAGGTTTCCGACGCCGCCACCATGCTGGGCCAGGCCTGACGCCGAACAGGTGCCACGCCACGCCGCGCCCGGCCGGCTGCCGGGCGCGGCGAACGCTTGATTCAGTGAAGGGTCAGGAGATGGGCATTCAGCCGCATCTCGGCCGGCCCGACCAGCCCGACGGCGCCGACCCTGACTTCATGCAGCCTTCCGTCCAGGTTCTTTTCCCAGAAGTCGAGAAAGCGCCGCAGGACGGGAAAGCGGGGCGCAAGGTCGTAATCCTGCCAGACATAGGTCTGTAGCAGTTTCGGATGATCGGGTAGCCGGTAGACGATCTCCGCCGTCGTCAGCCGGTAGCCCTCGAGTTGGCGTGCCAGGGTGCTCATCGCGGTCCTCCCTGCCGATTGGTGACGATGGGGCGATCATGATGCGGCGGCGAGCGTCGCGCAAAGATTTTTTCGTTTTAAATCAAATGGTTGTCAGCCATTTCCCGCGAGTGCTGCCAGTGACGTTCGGCAGCGCTTGACTCTGGCGGTGTCAGTCCCTATCTCCGCTGGCACTCGGCCGACGCGAGTGCTAACAGCGCTCTCGATTTCTGCCCAGTCGTTGTCAATCGGAGGAAATCCAAGGATGAAGTTCCGTCCCCTGCATGACCGCGTGGTCGTGCGTCGCATCGAGGAAGAGACCAAGACCGCCGGCGGGATCATTATTCCCGACACCGCCAAGGAAAAGCCGATGCAGGGCGAGGTGATCGCCGTCGGCCCGGGAGCCCGCAACGAGAAGGGCGAGATCGTCGCCCTCGACGTGAAGGCCGGCGACACGGTCCTGTTCGGCAAGTGGTCCGGCACCGAGGTGAAGCTCGATGGCCAGGAACTCCTGATCATGAAGGAGTCGGACATCATGGGCATCATCGAGGGCGCGCCCTCGCCGAAGAAGAAGGCCGCCTGAGCGGTCGACGAAGCCAGACATTGAGGGATTGAAGCAATGGCAGCCAAAGACGTTCGTTTCTCCGCCGATGCCCGCGCGCGTATGCTGCGCGGCGTCGACGTTCTCGCCGACGCGGTCAAGGTCACGCTGGGTCCGAAGGGCCGCAATGTCGTGATCGACAAGGCCTTCGGTGCGCCCCGCATCACCAAGGACGGCGTCACCGTCGCCAAGGAAGTCGAACTTGCCGACAAGTTCGAGAACATGGGCGCACAGATGGTCAAGGAGGTCGCGGTCAAGACCGGCGATCTCGCCGGCGACGGCACGACCACCGCGACCGTGCTTGCGCAGGCGATCGTGCGCGAGGGTGCCAAGGCCGTCGCGGCCGGCATGAACCCGATGGACCTCAAGCGCG